>JAYUSQ010000150.1:0-18844 GCA_043755595.1 Acidobacteriota bacterium
ACTAAGTCGCCATGGAAGCGCACGCGGAATTGGCGGAAGCCGAGCGACTTAATCGCTTCCTCGCCGTTTTCGATGGTCTTGATCGTCTCCACCGTGACCGGCGTGCCATAGGGAATCCGGGAGCTCAAGCAGGCGGCGGCAGGGCGGTCCCAGAAGGGCAGGCCGGCGGCTCGCGATAGCTCTCGGATTTCGGCTTTGCTCAACCCGGCTTCGACGAGCGGCGATTTCACCTGATGGATTTTGGCGGCGGACTGGCCGGGGCGATAGTCGCCCAGGTCGTCCTGGTTGACGCCGTAGACGATGTGCTTAACCCCGCGTTCAGCCGCGATTTCATCGAGGCGGTTGAAGAGCTCGTCTTTGCAATGGAAGCACCGGTCTTTGTCGTTCTTGACGTAGTCCGGGTTGTCGAATTCGAAGGTGGGAATCAGTTCGTGCCGGAAGCCGCAGACGCGGGCGTACTCGGCGGCATCGCGTTTATGGGATTCGGGGATGGACGGCGAATCGGCCGTGATCGCTACGGAGCGGTCTCCCAGTGTTTGATGGGCAGCCCACGCGAGATACGCCGAGTCGGTGCCGCCTGAGTATGCGACGAGCACTTCGCCCAGATCTCGCAGCACGCCGAAAAGCCGGTCTTGCTTGGCCTGAAGTTGTTCGGAATCCAGCGCTTTGACGGGCCCCAGACTCACCAGCGATGTCATGGCTTGATTATAACTGCCCGGTTTACAATAGCGGCGGTTGCGTTTTCGAATCGCCAGGAGCGGCAACGGGCGCGGGCGGCCGCGCGTGTACTCAGGACAGATCCGGTTGAGGTGGAAATGTAGCCGAAGCGGAATCTGCCTTGGATTGATGTTTTTCAATGAGAACGCATGGGAAAACGCCGATACGAGATTAGATTGTAGAACTTCTTCAGGCCGCTCTCGCTTCGAGTGGCCGGCCGAATGTGCAATGGTCAAGGAATAGACGAACTATGGCTGCAGCAGCTCAACCGGCTCCCGATCCCCGCGCGATCTTCGCGATGGCTCTCACTTGGTCAGCCTCCGAAGATCTGGATGTTCCTTGGCAGGTGCAGGTAGGTGCTCTCAATCTGGCTGTCCGGATGAACGACTTTCCGGAAGAGCCACTCTATACTTTGCTTGTCGACGGCAATGCGGTGGCCGATCTCGACGATTGGCCGTCCTGTTGGAAGCGCGGTTAACGCGGGACTAGCCGGATGCGCTCAGTCGTCGCCGCCTCGACCGCAGCACGTGTATAGGGCAGGGGATGATAGCGCCCGGCCTGCCAGTCTTCCAGTAAGTCGTCGTAGTATGAGCTTGTTGGATCGCCTACTTCGCCCGGCACATTCGTCATGACGGACTTATCCCAATCGCTGAGATCGAGAACCTGGCGATAGCTGGCTCCCGTCGTCTGGCGGAAATTCGTACCGCCCGTAGCCAACACTGCGTTGCCGTCGCCCGGCCGAGCATACGGGCCGCGATGCCAACTCTTGACGTCAACCGGGTGCATGAATGTCACGGTGTGCAAACTACCCCATTGACCGCCATTCGGCGCAGCAGCGGACCGGCGGTCGAAATCCGATAAGGCGGCACGAAGCGCCGAGTGGACCGCTCGCCAGTCTGGCTTTGTTCGTAAGGTCGAGAGAATGATCGATTGATCGACCCGCGAGCCCAAGGGTTGACCAAACAGAAACGCATGCAATTTTGCGATCCAAAGTTCGTATAACAAGGCATCCTGCGAATCGGCGTTGAGCTGCGTATCCCAATTCAGCAGCCGGGCGAGGGCGGCCTGTTCCCGTTCGTTCAATACTCCGCGGGCGGGCACCCAGCCACGAAGGATCGCTTGGAACACGCGCGCCGGGTGGGAGTGGACATCATACTGCATTTGCTGGAAACGCTCGACCGAAAACTTGGGCCGGTCCAGCAGCATCTCCGTCACGCGATCGAACCGGTACGCCGGCGCCCATTCGTAGCCGAGCATGTGCGGGTAATTGGGCGGCAGGATATTGTGGTTGGCCGTGGCAATCGCGCCGGACGCCGGATTGAACGATCGGGGATGCTGGTCCGCCGGTAGATAGCCGCTCCATTCATACTCGCCGGTGTCGCCTGGCACCGGGAGCAGGCCATGCCAGCCTTTGCGAATCGGGGCGAGGCCGGAGGCGATCCAGCCAATGTTGCCGGCGCGATCGGCGTAAGTCAGATTTTCGGACGGCACCTTGTATTGCGCGGCAGCCTGCTGGAACTCCCCCCAATTCTTCGCCCGCGCCAAACGCAATGCGCCAAGATAGCCAGCGCCTCCCGGTTCGGCTCCAGTCCAACGCAAGGCGAAAACGCGATGGCGTCCCAGGTCCTCGGCAATCACCGGACCATGTTGGGTGTACCGGAGTTGAACGCGCCGCGGGCGTGGTTCACCCTTCACGGCGATCTCTTCGTTGAGGACCTCCATCTTCCGCCAGGCGCCTTTGTACAAATACTCGTCAGGATTCGAGGGATTGACGCGCTCGACGTATAGATCGCATTGGTCGATTCCAACGATTGTGAAGCCGAAGCCCATCTCTTCGTTATGACCAAGCGCGATGCCCGGGAGCGCTGCCTCACCGGCTCCGATCACATTCCAGCCGGGGCCGACGAGGTGAACCGTCTTGCGCAGCGACGGGAGGTGGATCGGACGATGCGGGTCATTCGCCAGGAGCGGTTGGCCCGTTTCACTGCGTGCGCCGCTGACCACCCAGCTATTGCTGCCTTGCATGTTGTCTGGGCGTTCGAGTGTGGCGGCGATGAGTTCAAAGCCTCGTGCGGGTGAAAATCGGATTGAGCCGATCGCGGCGCTATAGTCGCGCAAAAGGTCGTTCGTGATACCCGCTAAATCCAGCCCGCGCGGGACTTCGATCTTCACGGGCGGATCGGGCGGCATGTACTTTTGAACGTTGTCCAACCCGAATCGCACGATATCCTGCGCGCGCTGCACCTCGCGTAATGTATTGCGCGTCATCAACAGGCCGGCGATGCGCGCAGCGGTGTCTTCGGGCGTCCACTTTCCTGGAGCAAACCCTGCAGCCTTGAACTCGATCGGCCAGTTGCCGCGCAGACTATCGATGTAGGCGTTAATGCCGGAAGTGAATGATGTCGCGATTTGCCTGGCATCCGGCGCGTAGGCCGCCCACTCAGCATTCCAGTCGCCGCGAAAGCGCACCAGACGAGCGATGCGGTCGCGCGCCAAGGCGGACGGGCCTGTCACTTCGGCGAGATACCCCGAGTTCTGCCGGCGCCAGACGTCGAGCTGAAACAACCGGTCGCGTGCGGTGATGAAGCCTTGAGCGAAGAAGAGATCGTTGGCGGTCTGTGCGTAGATGTGCGGCACGCCCCATTTGTCACGGAGAATTTCTACGGGTTTTTCGAGGCCGGGAATGGCGGCGTCCTGCGCTGGACCGAGCGCGGCAAAGCAACAAAGCAGGGTGGACAAACGATTCATATTTTCTTGTCTCGAAAATCGTGGACCGCTTGGGCGTAGGCCGTCGCGTTCATCAGTTCCGCACGCAATTTACCAGCGAGCGCGCCCGAATCTGCGTGATTGAGGCCACGGCTCTCCCGGTAATATTGCAGCCCCAGGCGCAGTGCGTCGGGTTGACGGGCCGCGACTTCGCGCGCCAGCACCGCGGCCGATTCGGCATTCCCGATCATGTGTACCAGACCGGCTTCGCGCGCTTCGGCTGCCGAGTGAACGCCCGCGCTCAGCGACCAGGCGAGCGTCCGGCGCGCCCCGATCGCCTCTTCGACAGACCGGTAGATCAGGAAGGGCCACATCGCGACGCGCAGTTCGGTGAGTCCGAAGCGGGCGTCTTCATTGGCGATCGCGATATGAGCGTTGGCGGCCAGGCCGAGTCCGCCTGCAATCGCATGACCTTGCACATGCGCGACGATGGGGACTTGCGAACGGCGCCCCAAGGTGAACAATCGCTCATGAAGAGAAGACAGAGCGGCGGGGTCGCCCACTAACGAATCGCCCAAGTCCATTCCGGAACAGAACGAGGGCCCTTCGGCATCGAGGAAAATCGCGCCCGTATCGGCCGGCGTCGCAGCTTCCACGGCGTCTATAATCGCGCGGCACAACTCAGCGTTGAGCGCGTTGCGTTTCTCGGGGCGCGCCAGAGTCAAGCGTAAAAGCCGGCCTTCGCGCGCGACCTTACAACTCATCGGCCGACGCCTCGATTTCCAGGGCCATCAGCGCCGCGCCGTAAGTTTTTCCCTGAGCGTCGACGCGCAAAGAAAGCGTACCGCCGCCGCCGAGCGACTCATGCAGCAGGAAGTTGAGCGCGCCGAGATTCGGCAGTTCGAATCGATCCACCGCGCCTTGGCAGAGCGGGCCGAAGTGCGCCTTGACACGCTCGGCTGTGACTTCGCGCACCAGTAGCGGATAGTATCTGGCGTGATAGGCGATCACTCCGATGTTCGAAGTGTCGCCCTTGTCGCCCGAACGCGCATGAGCGATGCGGGACAGAGGGATTTTCATTCGACCACCTCCACCTTGGTCTGAATCAGCTCGCGTGGCGCCAGAGCCGGCCAATAGGCGACCACCTCACGCACAGGCGGGCGTCCCTCGCCGAAGCCGGTCGCAGTAGGTGGGCCGTTAAGCACCAAGGGAATCAGTTCGCGCGTGAAGCGATCCACGGCTTTGCGGTCTGCGTCGCGCACGCCAATGCGAAGTTGGATTTCGGCTGGATCCTTCTGAGCCGGGGCAGCCGGGCCGTGGCAAGCGTTGACGCCGAAGAACTCCGTCTCCAGCGCTTCAAATTTCAGGCCCAGAGCCGTGAGCCGCTGTCTGACGATCATGTCAGCCGCGCGTGCTTTTTCCAGCGCCTGGGGCCAAGAGTAAACCAGTGTCCCGGTGGCCTTCCAACCGTACGCGTAGCTGATCGAGACTTTCAGAAAAGGCGTGCGAGGGCCTCCCGTGATTCCGCTGATTCGCACGCGGTCAGGACCGGTATCCTCGATGCGGATGGTGGTAAAGTCCGCGATGCAATCCGGCGTGATGTACTGCTTCGGGTCACCCAATTCGTAGAGCAACTGCTCCTTGACGACATCGCTATGAACGCGGCCGCCGGTGCCCGCATGCTTGGTGACGGTGAAGCTGCCATCGGGCTCAGCCTCGACAATCGGATAGCCGATGTTGGCCATGTCGGGGATCGATTGCCAATCGACTTGGCAATTGCCACCCGTGCATTGCGCGCCGCACTCAATGATGTGCCCGGCGATAGTTCCCGCCGCGAGTTTGTCCCAGTCGGTTTCGCTCCAGCCGAAATGGTGAATCATCGGCGCAAGCGTCAACGCGGTGTCAGTGCAACGTCCGGCGATGATCACGTCGGCTCCGGTGGCGAGCGCGTCCACGAGCGGGAAGGCTCCGATGTAGGCGTTGGCGCTCATGATCCTTGGGCGGATGGTCGAGAGCGGTTCGCCGGTGTCCATGCTTTTCAGCGGGTGTCCGGCGGCGACTATACTGTCGATGCGATCAAACATGTCGTCGCCCAGAACCACCGCGACTTTCAGATCCGGCGCCAGCCGCCGCACCTCGCGCGCGCATGCGATTGGGTTGACCCCGCCCGCATTGGCGATCACCTTGACGCCTCGCTCGCGCATGCGCCCGGCAATCCGGCCAATCAACGGCGGAAAATCGCGTGCATAGCCGAGCGCGGGGTTTTCCTGCTTCTGCTTTTGCACGATCGACATGGTGACTTCGGCGAGATAGTCGAGCGCAAGATATTCGATGGGGCCCTGCTCGAGCAACCGTACGGGCGCTTCGAGCCAGTCACCCCAGAAACCTTGGCCATTGGCGATGCGGATCATCGAAGTGTCTCCAGTATGAGATGCTCGCGATGGCCGGTGGCGAGGCACAAGTCCAGGGCAAAGGCGAGGATGTCTCGGGTTTTCAAAGGATCGATCAGTGCGTCGACGTGGCCGCGTGCGGCGGCGTAGTGCGAGTCGAGCCAGCGTTCATAATCGGCGCGCGTCTTGGCGATTTTTTGTTCCAGTTCCGCCGGCACGGACTCTCGGTTCTTCTTGTATTTTTCGAGTTCGGGGCCATGGACCGCTTGCACGGCGGCGTCGCCCTCCATCACGCCAATCCGGGCCGTAGGCCAGCCGAAGGCGAAGTGGGGATCGAAGCCCTGCCCGGCCATCGCATAATAGCCGGCGCCGCTGGCGTGGTTGATCGTCAGAACGATTTTCGGGACGGTCGCGCAGGCCATCGCTTCCACCATTTCCGCGCCGGCGCGAATGATGCCGCCTTGTTCGGCTTCGAGTCCTACCATGAAGCCCGAGACATCCTGAATGTAGAGGATCGGCAATCCTTGGCGGTCGCAATTCTCGACGAAATACGCGCACTTGCGGGCGGACTCGGTGTAGACGATGCCGCCGATCCGTGTCGGCCCTTCTTCGCCTTTGAGGAAGCCGCGGCGGTTGGCGACAATCGCAACCGGCCGTCCATGCAACCGCGCATGGGCGCACAGCATTTCAGGTGCGTGGTCGGGTTGGAACTCGAGGTAGTCGCCGGAGTCGACAAGGCAATCGATAATCCGCTGCGCGTTATACGGCAAACGGTGGTCGTCCGGCATAGCCGCGTAGAGTTCATCGATGGGATGAGAGGGCAGCGTTCCTTGCGGCGCTGCAGTTGGGGCGGGGAACTCCCGGAACTTGGCGCGAATCATGTCGAGGCATTCGGCATCGTCCTTCGCCATGTGATGCGCGACCCCGCTGACTTGCGTGTGCATGCGCGCGCCGCCCAGCGCTTCGGCTTCGACGACTTGGCCTGTTGCCCCTTTCACCAGATTGGCCCCGCCAAGCCCCATGAAACTGGTCTTGTCGACCATGATGATCACATCGCTCAACGCGGGCAGGTAAGCGCCGCCGGCAATGCAGGGCCCCATGACAGCGGAAATCTGCGGGACCGCCAGCTTCCGGCGCATCAGCGAGTTGTAGTAAAAGATGCGCGCTGCGCCATACTGGCCAGGAAAGATTCCGTCTTGCAGAGGAAGATTGACGCCGGCCGAATCCACCAGATAAACGATGGGCACTCGGTTCCGCATGGCGATTTCCTGCGCGCGCAGAATCTTGTGGATTGTCTCAGGCCACCACGCACCGGCCTTCACAGTGGCGTCGTTGGCCACGATTACCGCCGGCCGGCCTTCGATCGTCGCGACGCCGGTTACCACACCGACACCGGGCCCTTGGCCATCGTATTTGTCGTGCGCTACCAGGAGCCCGATTTCAAGGAATGGCGACGAGCGATCGATGAGCGCCGTGATTCGTTCTCGCGCTGTGAGCTTGCCGGCCGCGTGCTGCTTGTCGATTTTTGTGGCTCCACCACCTTGGCGGAGCGCGTCTTCCAACACCTGTAGACGCTCGACGGCGGAGGTCATGCGGACGCGCGAGGAGAGGGGCTTGAGTTGCACCGGACTTCAGTATACGCCCAGGCTTGCGAAGCGAAAAGCGACTAGCGCATCTCAAGGCGTTTTTGCTAAGCTGAAGGAGCGCCACCCTAGCTCAGTTGGTAGAGCATCTCATTCGTAATGAGAGGGTCGTCAGTTCGACTCTGACGGGTGGCTCCAGTTCGTACGAACGGGCGATTCGAGGCTTCTCGGATTGCCCGTTTGGCTTTTTGCACTGTCTCTACCCCACCCATCGCTATACTGATTTTTATGTCAATTGAGAGCGCCACTGCGACGCCCCGCCCGTCTAACTTCATCCGCGACATCATCCTGCAAGACAACGAAACGGGCAAGTACGGCGGACGCGTACACACGCGCTTTCCACCGGAGCCTAACGGCTATCTGCACATCGGCCATGCCAAATCGATCTGCTTGAACTTCGGGCTGGCCAAGGAGTTCGGCGGCAAGTGCAATTTGCGGTTTGACGATACCAACCCCTCGAAAGAAGAGACTGAATACGTCGAGTCGATCATTGAAGACGTGCGTTGGCTGGGCTTCGATTGGGAAGACCGGCAGTACTACGCTTCCGACTATTTCGACCAGTTGTATGCTTGGGCGATTCAGCTGATCAAAGCGGGCAAAGCCTACGTGTGCGACCTGACGCCTGAGCAGGTGCGCGAGTATCGAGGCACGCCGAGCGAACCGGGCAAAGGCAGCCCCTATCGCGATCGTTCTGTCGAGGAGAACCTCGATCTGTTTGAACGTATGCGCGCTGGTGAATTCCCGGACGGGTCGCGAACTCTGCGCACCAAGATCGACATGGGGTCGCCAAATTTCAACATGCGCGACCCGGTGATGTACCGCATTCTCCGTGCGACGCACCACCGTACCGGCGACAAATGGTGCATCTATCCGATGTACGATTATGCGCATGGCGAATGCGATTCGATCGAAGGCATCACGCATTCCATTTGTACGCTTGAGTTTGAGGATCACCGTCCGCTGTACGACTGGTATGTCGAAAACCTCGGCATTCATCACCCGCAACAGATTGAGTTTGACCGGCTGAACATCGCCAACACCATGCTCAGCAAGCGCAAGCTGTTGATGCTGGTGCAGAAGGGGCTGGTTTCCGGGTGGGATGATCCTCGGATGCCGACGCTTTCCGGCCTGCGCCGCCGCGGCTACACTCCAGAGGCGATCCGGCAGTTCTGCGGAACAATTGGCGTTTCGAAGACGAACGGCATGATTGAATTCGCACTCCTGGAGCACTGTCTGCGCGAGGATCTGAACAAGCGCGCGGCCCGTGTGTTGGGCGTGGTCGATCCGATTCGGGTTGTAATTGATAATTATCCCGAGGGCCTGGTCGAGGAGATGGACGCCGTCAATAATCCCGAAGACCCGTCGGCGGGCAGCCACAAGGTTCCTTTCTCCCGAGTGCTTTACATCGAGCGTGACGACTTCCGGGAGGATCCGCCCAAGGGGTTCTACCGTCTTTCGCCCGGCCGCGAGGTTCGGCTGCGGTACGCCTACTTTGTCACTTGCACCAGCGTCGTCAAAGACGAGCAGACTGGCGAAGTGATCGAAATCCATTGCACATATGACCCAGCTAGCAAGGGAGGCAATTCGCCGGACGGGCGGAAGGTCAAGTCGACGATGCACTGGGTTTCTGCCGCCCATGCGCTTGATTGCGAGGTTCGTTTATATGACAACCTTTTCCTTCCAAATTTCTTGGAAGCAGTTGAAGGGAAGGACTTTACTGAATCTCTGAATCCGGATTCCCTGGTAGTGCGGACGGCCAAGGTTGAGCCGAGTATCGCGAATGCCGTACCCGGCAGTTTGTACCAGTTTGAGCGGGTCGCTTATTTTTGCGTAGACAAAGATTCCACGCCAGGGCGGCCGGTGTTTAACCGTACTGTACAACTTAAAGATACATGGGCAAAGGTCGAGAAAAAGACGAAGCTCTGAACGCTGACATGCGAAGGCCGGTAGTGCTAAAGTCGGCTGCCTGACAGGCCGATGGATCTAGCAGAATAGCTGCTGGACCATGAAAAAGAACGTCGCCCCGATCCTGGTCATTGCCTTTGTGATGGCAATTGTATGTACGGCTGTCTTCTATGGACTGGTTGCCGGTAAGCTGGGCTCAGGAGCGGAAGCCAATGGCACGCCGCATGTGCTTGTTGCCAAGCGCGCTATCGTGCGGGGAGCGAGCGTTAGCGTGCTCGATACCCAGTCGGTGCCCTGGAAGGATACCGTGCCGGAGGGGGCTCTTCGTGAGCCTACTCAGGCCGACGGGCAGACGGCGCTCACCGATATTGCCGCGGGTGAGCCATTGCTTGCGTCGCGTCTGATCAACAAAAGGAGCGGGGACGGCTTGGGAATTCCCTCCGGGATGCGGGCCGTGTCGGTTCAGGTTCACGACTCGAGCGGAGTAGTGGCGATGCTCAAGCCGGGCCATCGAGTCGATGTGCAGGCTGTGTATTCACGGTCGGGTTCCAATCAGGAAGCTGAGATTCGTACCGTGCTTGAGAACATCGAGATCCTTAAAATCAATCCCGTTCCCGAGGCGGCCCCCGGGCGGCCTACGCTGCCGGTGGCCACCTTGTTGGTCGCCCCGTCAGAGGCCGATACGGTTGGCTTGGCCGATGCGATCGCCCGTGTACGTCTTGTCCTGCGGAATCCGCTTGATTCAGATAAGTTCCCTCGCAATACGATCGGCGCCGCAGGATTGATGCGCGGCGGTATGGCCCAGGTCACCACGGCTGTAACTCAATATCGGGCGCCCATGACGCCGGCTCCTGTAGCCGCGGTTGGCCCTCCGCGAACGACTGGTTCCGGCTTATCCTTGGCTTCTGGATCCGATCCGGCTGCCTGCAATCCTCCCAAAGCTGAAGGCACAGCTTCCCCGAGGTAGTTCGTTATGGTTGCGCTCCTGGTTTTGGCTGTTTTCGCCATCACTTTTGTGGTGGTGATAGCCGTGATCGCCGCCGGCCGCCATTTGACAACCCCCAAATCCCCAGAACCGGCGGTGGCGTCCGATCAAGCCGACGAGATTGAATCGGCCGCCGTTCCAGCATCGAGCGCGGCAATCGATTTCGACTGGCTGACTCCCGTCATCGCACCCGGGCTGCTCAACGCCGAATCTTTGAGCACAATCTCGGTGTGGGATCGCCTGCTCGCGAGATTCGACGGAATCGAGATCATGAAGCAGCACTTGGCGCAGTCCGGCATGGTGTGGACTGTGGGCCGTCTGACCTCGATGATGATGCTGTCTGGCGTAGCGACGCTTGCGATCCTTTGGAAGATGAGCTGGGCCGCTACTCCGGTGACGTTAGCGGTATCTCTGATAGCGGCTGCTGCGCCATACCTGGTGGTTCTCCGCCGGCGCCGGATGCGGCTGGCCAAACTAGAAGAGCAGTTTCCGGAAGCGTTGGACTCTCTGGCGCGGTCGGTTCGGGCGGGCAATGCATTGGCTCCTGCTTTTGAACTCTTGGCGCGCGAAGCGGCGCAGCCCCTGGCCGGTGAACTTCGCCGCACCATTAATCAGCGTTCACTCGGCGGAAATTGGGACGAGGCGTTGGAAGGGTTAGCCCAAAGAGTGCCAGTGGCGGAAGTCAGTGTATTCGTTGGAGCCTTGCAACTGCAGAGCCGGGCAGGTGGAAAATTGCATGAAGTGCTGGCGAAACTGGCTGAAACCATGCGTGAGTCGGCCGCTCTCAAGAGTGAAGTTCGCTCGATTGCTGCCCACGGCAAACTGACCGGGGCCGTTCTGACGATTTTGCCTCTGATCATCGGCTGCATGATGACTTACGTCAACCCGCCGCAGATGCTGATTCTGTGGAATGACCCGCTCGGCAATACGCTGATCTGGGGGGCGATCGGTTGCCTGATTTTGGCTCATTTTGTGATTCGCAAGCTGGTTGATATACGGATATGACCTTGCTGTTTGCCGCTTTCTTCGCCTTCATCCTGCTGGCTGTCACCGGCGCCGGGCTGGCCTATCAGCGTTGGGCCAATGAGCAGGCTGAGGTTGGCAGTGCGCCGGGCGACGAACCGGAGACCTCGCCCTGGACCGGCATCCTGGTTGCTCTCGGCAAGACCGTCGGGTCGTTTAAAACTGACGATAGACTCCGAAGCCTCCTTTTCCGGGCCGGCTACCGTTCGCCTGGGGCGGTGGCGCTTTTCCACGGGTCGCAGGTTGCCGCGGGCGTTATCATGGCCGTTATCACCGAGTGGGTTGTATTGTGGCAATCCAGTAACGCCACCAGCTTGTTCGTACCGGCAGTGTGCGCTCTCGGCTTCGGGTATCTGGCTCCTAAGGGCGTACTCGACTGGCAAGTTCGACAACGGGCGTATCGTTTGCGCTCGGCGTTGCCGCCCGCTCTCGATCTGATGGTGCTGGCGCTTGAGGCCGGCCAAACGATCGATCAGGGCATCCTCGAAGCATCACGCACGGTTCGTCGCGTTTACCCGGACCTCGCGTCCGAACTCACATTTTGCTCGCTTGAAATGCGCGCCGGTACGCCCCGTGGCGAAGCCCTGCGGCGGATGGGTGAGCGATGCGGCGAAGAGGAAGTTCGCAAGCTCGTCACCGTGTTAGTGGACGGCGAGCGTTTTGGCGCGAGCCTCGGACCCGCTTTGCGTTCGCATGCGCATTACTTGCGCGCCCGCATGCGGCATAAGGCTCAGGAAGCGTCTCGAAAGCTCACGGTCAAGCTGGTGATCCCGGTCTTCTTCCTGATCTTTCCGTCAGTGCTGCTGGTCACCCTTGGCCCGGCCTATCTGCAACTGCGCCTTTTTCTCGATAACGTATTGAAGTAGTGCCCAGCTATTGCAGCTTTTGCCGGCTGCGTTCAGAAGACGATCTCCATCGCGTCTACCATGATCGCGACTACGGCTCGCGCATCGACAGCGACAACGAACTCTTCGGCCGCCTTCTGCTTGAGATCAATCAAGCGGGGCTCTCGTGGGAGACGATTCTCAAAAAACAGGATCACTTCCGGCGCGCCTGTCACGGTTATGAGGTTGCGAGGGTTGCCGCGTACAACCAACAGGATCAAGCTCGCCTGATGGGCGATCCCGGTGTCATCCGGAATCGGCTCAAAGTCGAGGCGGCGATTTTCAACGCCCAACGCGTCCTCCTGCTGCAAACCGAGTTCGGCTCGTTCCGTGGCTGGATCGAGCGCCATCATCCCCAGCCGCTCTCCGAATGGGTGCGTCTGTTCAAGAAAACGTTCCGCTTCACCGGCGGTCAGATTGTCAACGAGTTTCTAATCTCCACCGGTTATCTGCCCGGCGCACACGATGAAGACTGTTCTCGCTTCGGTCCTCCAGTAGACTAGACAGAAATGACACGACGAGAGCTTCTTATGCTTACGGCCGGTTTGCTGGCCGGAGCGACTGGAGCCGCCGCGGCTGAGCCGGCCGCCAAGCCAAACATAGTTTTCATCCTGGCCGACGATTTGGGCTACGGGAATGTTGGCTGCTATGGACAGCGGAAGATCAAGACCCCTCACATCGATCGGTTGGCCGCCGAAGGGATGCGCTTCACCGACGCCTATGCCGGCGCGACAGTGTGCGCGCCCTCGCGCTGCGCCCTCATGACCGGGCTCCACACCGGACACGGCCGCACGCGCGGCAACCTGTATCCGGATTTACCGCTTCGCCCGCAGGACATCACCGTCACCGAACTGCTCAAAAGCGCGGGCTACCGCACCGGTCTGTTCGGGAAATGGTCGCTCGGCAACATCGGCACGACTGGCCATCCCCCACGCAAGGGCTTTGATGAATGGTTCGGCTTCTTCAATCAAAACCACGCGCACACCTACTACCCGGATGCGCTGGTCGACAACGACACGCTTCACATGCTCCCGGGCAATATGGGCACGCCGCACGAGTATGCGCCCGACGTGATTCTCGAGCGGGGACTCGCCTTTCTGCGCAAACCGGATCCGAAGCCCATGTTCGTCCAGTTTGCCTTCACGATTCCACATGCCAACAACGAACTCGGCCGCGACACCGGCAACGGCATGGAGGTGCCGTCGACCGAACCCTACAGTGCCGAATCCTGGCCCGCGCCCGATAAGAACTTCGCCGCGATGGTGACACGGCTTGACACTGCTGTGGGGCGAATCGTCGAAACTCTCCGCGGGGCCGGCAAGGCCGCGAACACGCTCATCATCTTCACCAGCGACAACGGGCCGCACAGTGAAGGCGGGCACAACCCGGACTTCTTTGACGACAATGGGCCGTTACGCGGTATCAAGCGCGATCTGTACGAAGGCGGGATTCGCGTGCCGTTCATCGCGTCCTGGCCGGGCCGGATTCAGGCTGGCTCGGTGAATTCACACCCGATCGCTTTCTGGGACTTCCTGCCGACCGCGTGCGAAATCGGTGGAGCGCGTACACCGCCAAAGCTCGACGGGCTCTCTTTCCTTCCCACGCTCACCAATCAACCGGGGCAGCGTGACCACCAATATTTCTACTGGGAGTTCCACGAGCGGCGCTTTTCTCAGGCCGTTCGTTTAGGTTTCTGGAAAGGCGTCCGCTCCTATCCAGGGCAACCACTGCAGTTGTTCGATCTGAAAACCGATTTGGGAGAAACCCGGGATGTGGCGGCTACTCATCCCGACGTCGCGGCCCGAATCGAGAAGATTCTCGCCGCTGCCAGGACGGAGTCGCCGGAATGGCCGGTGGGTGGTGCGGACAATCTATCTAGTAAGGGCAAATAGGCTAAATATTCTAGGTGAACCGGTCGATATGTGAACTGGAGAACGGATTGGGCACCGACATCCACCCAGCACCGCACTATCGACAGCCAAGCGAAGGACGCACGCCTTGTATTGAGGCGACGCGCGATTTCGACATCCTCAAAGGGCAGTTCCTGGCGGGCTTGAATCACGAACTCCGCACCCCGCTGAGCGGTGTGATCGGTATGACCGATCTGCTTGCCGAGACAACTTTGCAGGGTGAACAGGTTGAGTATGTTGAAGCGATTCGCGAGTGTGCCGCTCAACTGCTTGAGGCCCTCAATGCGCTGCTGGACTATTCGGCCATTTCGGCTGGCCATACGCAGGCGCAGAACGTCGAATTCGCACTGCTCGATTTGCTCGAAAATCTGGCTTCGGACGCGTCAGCTAAAGCACAGGCCAAGGGCCTACGCCTGATCACGGATTGGGATTCGACCTTACCCGAATCGATTATTGGCGACGAGCGGTATTTGCGCCAGATCCTCCATCAACTGTTGCGGAATGCCATTAAATTCACAGCTCGCGGAGAGATTAGAGTCTCGGCTGACGTTGAAGCAGGCCCCTCCGGTGGCCGATTGCGGGTCCAGATCGTGGACACCGGCATCGGTATTCCAGAAGATAAACTGCGCCTGATCTTTCAGGCTTTCCGCCAACTCGACTGTGGGCTAGCCAGGGCCTATAGCGGGCTCGGTTTAGGGTTAGCGCTTTCCGACAGACTGATTCGCGTGATGGGTGGCGAAATCGCGGTCGAGAGCACCTTGGGCCGGGGCGCCACTTTTACCATCCGGTTACCCCTTGCGATTCCGATGACTGCCGGCAAGCCACTGCCGATCACAAACCGAGACCGGCGGCGCCCGTTGATTCTGGTTGTCGAAGACAGCAAGATTTCCCAGCGCGTGGTTGAGCACATCCTTGAGCGGGCCGAGTGTGACGTTCTGATCGCCGACAGCGGCGAAAGCGGAATTCGGCTGGTGGCGACCCGGCCGATCGACCTCGTCTTAATGGATCTTCAAATGCCGGGCATGGACGGCTTCGCCGCGTCAACCGCCATTCGTAATCTCCCGGGTGGTCACGATATTCCTATCCTGGCCCTGACGGCCAATTATTCGGATGAGCATCGCGCCTTTTGCCGTGAAGTGGGCATGCAGGGTTTCCTCTCTAAACCGATCAATCGAGAGGAGCTAGTCAGCGCGCTTCAGACGCAACTCGGAGGCGACTACCGAATCGCCAGCCAGGAGTAGTCTTCCCTCCGGACTACGGCTGGCCCTTGCAACTCTTCAGTTCTGGCGCCCACGACCGTGCGTTCACCGGCACTCCAAACAAATAAAGTCCCCAGTGCAGATGCGGGCCAGTTGCAAAACCCGTAGAGCCCACCTCGCCGATCACCTCTCCTTGTTTGACGTTCTGGCCTTCAGTGGCCCGGATCTTCGACATGTGCAGGTAATGGGTGGTCAACCCCTGTCCATGGTCGATGCCGACCGTACCGCCGTGCATGACGAACATTTTCGCCACTTTCACACGCCCGCTGGCCGCCGCTCGAATCGGGGTCGAGGCCGGGCTGGCTTGGTCCAGCCCGCGATGATAGTTCCCGGTCGGTTTGCCATTGTGCAGACGCGTAACGCCGAAAGGCGAGTTCACACATTGGGCAGTCGGCGCAGCCAGTCGGTCTTCCCATAGCTTGGCGTCGGTCACCGTTAGATTCAGTGCGCGCATCGCCTCCATCTCGCCAGGCGCCGGTTTGAGAGACTTCATGGATTTGGTCGCGACAATGTTTTGGACCGGGAATCGACCCGAACGAACGATAACGGCCGCGCTATGCAAGACTGCGCCCTTTTCGCCGGTGAGCGTCAGGCGCCGTTCTCCAACCGCCACGTCGTGCCCAATCGGCAGCAAACCTCGCCGCGTACCGTCAGGGGCGGGGAACAGCCGCACGGGCGTTCCCGATTCCAGCACCGCGGATTGAGCGTGGGCCGGCGCTCCTTCGATTCGAACCACGCCACCTTGAGGCGCTTCGCCGGTGATCTGTAGCGCCAGCGCAACCAGTGCGATCATATCAATCAGATTATGGCTCGGATGGGCCCGATCTGGAAAGCGGCTCACCCGTTAGGCGATTCGCCCAGGCGCAGAAAACCCGCCGATCGGCTGGGCTGAGACGGCTTTCGGGATGCATGAAACGGTAAGCGGGCAGAGGCATCCGGCCTGATCGGATGTCGGCGCAGGCTGCTGCAAGAGTGGCGGCGGCCACCGCCCGATTCCGGCCGGACCCGGTAGTCCAGGTGGATAGGTTCATGGCCGCCCGGGCTTTGGCAATATCGCGGGCCGCCAGCCAACTGGCCGGGGGCAGACTGGCGTACCAAGGCATGACCGTCTGATTGGAGTGGCAATTGCGGCACGCGCGAGCGAGGATCTGCGCCACTTCACGAGGGACCGGAATGTTCGCTTCCAGCGTTTGCGCCGGATCGACACCGAGCGTGATGGCATCCCCGTCAGGGAGCACAACGGCGGCCGTTGCTATCGCCGCTGCCGCCAGGACCGGTATCAGCCGCCACTTGATTCGTTTCATGAGTCAAGCGTAGGGCCGAAGGCGGTCGCCAATCCCCGCTACGCTGTAAAAATCTTGTGAAGGCGCGCCAGTTTTCACTTGCAGCAATTCTATAATTCTATTATTATAGAAATATGAAAACGGATGACGTCGACGTCGCCCAACATGCCGACCGGTTCGCGGCGCTTGGCCACGAGCCACGCCTGAGAATCGTGCGCCTGCTGCTGGCTGCCCATCCGGACGGTCTGATTGTGGGGCAGATTCAGGAGGAACTCGGCATGGCAGCTTCTACGCTGTCCCATCACCTGGAAAAACTCAAGAATGAGGGTCTGGTGACGGTGCGGCGGGACCGGCAATTTTTGTGGTATTCGGCCAACACGAAGGCTTTGCAGGAACTGCTGGCCTTTTTGTATGCCGAGTGCTGCACGCGCAATCAAGTCATACCCATCAAGGAGATTACTCAATGGAAACCGTTGTCAGTGAACAAAGCATAAGAGACGTTGTCCGTCAGAAATATGGCCAGGCGGCTTTGGGAGTGTCGGGTGGCAGTTGCTGCGCGCCTTCGTGCTGTGGCAAAAGCGAAGCGAGCGACCCGATCACCTCGAACCTCTACGATCAGGCGCAACTGCAGGAACTTCCGCAGGAAGCGATCCTCGCCTCGCTCGGCTGTGGTAATCCGACGGCGCTAGCGAATCTGAACGAGGGCGAAACCGTGCTCGATCTCGGATCGGGCGGCGGCATTGACGTGCTGCTATCGGCGCGGCGCGTGGGGCCGTCGGGTAAAGCCTATGGGCTGGACATGACGGACGAAATGCTCGCGTTGGCGCGCGCGAATCAGGCCAGATCCGGCGTCGCAAACGTTGAGTTTCTGCGCGGAGAGATCGAAAAGATTCCGCTGCCCAACGCAAGCGTGGACGTCATCATTTCCAATTGCGTCATCAACCTGTCGTCCGACAAAGACGCCGTGTTGCGGGAGGCGTTCCGCGTGCTCAAACCAGGCGGGCGGTTTGCCGTTTCCGATGTCGTCGTGCGCGGCGAGGTTTCCGGCGGCGTGCGGCGCGATATGGAACTGTGGGCCGGCTGCATTGCAGGCGCGCTGGAGGAAAACGACTATCTGGCCAAGCTCGGCGCGGCCGGTTTTGCGGACGCCTCAATCGAACCGACGCGGAGGTATGAGGAGTACGGCGGCAATTTCATGGGCGCCTTCATCCGCGCCAGGAAGCCTGCCTAAATGCCAAAGCCGCGAGTGCTATTTCTGTGTACCGGCAACTCATGCCGCAGTCAAATGGCGGAAGCCTGGCTGCGGCAGTTGGCTGGCATCCGGTTTGAATCGCTCAGCGCGGGTACGGCTCCAGTGACGGTGAATCCGGGCGCGGTAGCTGCGATGGCTGAAATCGGAATTTCCTTGGACGGCCATCGTTCCAAACACATTGATGAGTTCGCCGCCGATCCGCCGGACCTCGTCATCACAGTGTGCGACCGTGCACGCGAGAGTTGCCCTGTCTTGCCCGGCGCTCGTATCCTGCCGTGGAGTTTTGACGATCCGGCGGGCCGCCCAATGGAGGAGTTCCGGCGCGTACGCAACGAGATAGGATCGGCGATCCGAGCCTGGCTCGATCAAGGCGCGATAGTATCTTAAGGATGCTTTCGCGCCGCACGTTTATCTCTTCCTCTATCTCTTCCTCTATCGCTTCCTCAGCCGCAACCATGCTCTCAGGCGCTGCGCCGCCGAGGAATGTTCTCTTCATCGGGTCGGACGATCTGAACCATGCCTTCAGCACCTACGGCAACCGTGTAGTTCCCACGCCGAACCTTGACCGGATTGCGGCGGCCGGTGTTCGGTTCGATCGCGCCTACTGTCAGTTTCCGCTGTGCAGCCCGTCGCGCTCGTCGATGTTCACGGGACTCTCGCCGGACGCGACCGGAGTCCACGATTTGCAGAAGCACTTTCGCGAGAAGATTCCGGCGGTGGTCACGCTCCCTCAACTCTTCCAGAAGAACGGATACTTTGCAGCGCGGGTGGGCAAGATGTACCACTATGGCAACCCCGGGCAGATTGGCACCGACGGCTTGGACGACGCGCCGTCGTGGAACTTGCGGATCAATCCCAAGGGGGTCGACAAGCTGGAAGAGCCCAAG
>JAYUSQ010000151.1:0-18793 GCA_043755595.1 Acidobacteriota bacterium
CGATCCCAATCGACCACTTCCGGAGTCGTGCGCCACTGCGTGACAAGTTGACCGGGCTTGGGCGTCCACCAAACCCAGTCGGGCTTCGGCGGCGCACCCTGCCAAGCCACTGTCAGGTCCTGTCTTGGCCCGAGCGCCAGGCCCGCCCCTTGACCGCGAAACCAATGCACGGAACCCCAGATATCGTTGTTCACGATATCGAGTTTGCCATCTAGATCCCAGTCGGCGACCGTCGGATTGGCATAGCCCCACTTAGTTTCAATCGGCCCTTGCACCGAGCCGTTGGGCCCCGCGATCCGGCGGATCGGCTTGCCGCCGGCTGTGAAGTAGCCGCGATCGCTAAACACCGGAACCGCCACTGTGCCCGTGTTCTCGAAGTACTGTAGATAGCCGGCCGAGTTGCCCGCGATCAGATCGAGCCGGCCATCGCCGTTCCAATCCACCGCCACCGGACGCGCCAGCACGCCGCTCTTCACCGGAGGATCCAGTTGCTCAAGATGCCGCGGCGCGGTCAATCGGGGCGCTTCGCCGGCTGGCGCCGTATTGAGGGCCAGCGATACCGTGCCATCCTCTTCGCCGATCAGTACCGACACGCGGCCATCGCCCGTGCCCCACTGCACAATGCGCGGCTGGATCATGCAAAGATCCATCGAAAATAGCGGACTCGGCGAGGCGTCGCCGTTACGCCAGATCTGCACGCGATCGACAAACTCGCCTAGCAGCAAATCCCACGTCCCCTTCTTGAACCACTCCACCGGATTCGGTGACGGGCTCCCCAGCGTGGTCACGGGAAGCGCAACCGGAGGCGCATAAACGGGAGTCTCGTTCGTCCCCGTGTTGCGATGAAAGTACACACGCCCCGTGATCGATCCGCGCGTCCACTCCCCTCGCGCATTGAACGCATCATCCCAGCCGTAGTCGCGCCAATCGCTGACTCCGATGAGCAGATCCGTCCTGCCGTCGCGATCCCAATCCACCGGATACCAAAGATCGTCGCGTCCCGTCGTGTAATCGCGTGCGACCTTCACCGGAACCCACCGCTCCAACCGATGCGCGCGAATGTCGGAATAGTAACCGCCGCTCGCGACCAGGTCCGGCCGCTTGTCGCCATTGAAATCCGCGATCGCCAGATCTTTCTTCGACGCCCCCCATCGCTCCGGCTTAGCGAAGACACCACCGAGGTTCTGAAAGTAGTAAGTGCCGTTGGACGGCCGCCCCACCGAAGCGACAATCAAATCCGTATCGCCATCCAGATCGAAATCGATCCCAGCCGGGTGCGCCCACAGCCCCACTGCGAGTTTCCCGCGCACGCCCTCGCGGCCGTAGCGGATCGCACTGCCATCGCCGGGCATCGCAGGCGGAGCGGCGGCAGTCGCCAGAGAAGCGAAGAACAAGAAGAGCCACATAAGATACTCTCCTACAATATAGGTTTATGCCTCTCCCGGAAGCTGTCGAGCCGCTACCCTGCCGCATCGCCGTCATAGGCGCGGGCAACATCGGCGCAGCGTTGATCGCGGGCATGCTCAACAGTGGAGCGTCGACGAAGGAATCGATCGTCGCCACCGTTCGCAGCCAAGAGCGCGCCGCCGCTTTGCAGGACCGCTTCGGCATTCGCGTGCTCACGGGTAACAATCTCGCGGCCGTGGAAAACGCCGACGTCGTCGTGCTCGCCGTCAAGCCTTCGGTGATGCCGCGTATCGTGCATGAGATTCGCTGGGGTATGCGCGCCGACCGGATCGTCATCTCGCTCGCCGCTGCCTTTCCAATCCAATTGATTGAACAGATTCTCGGGCGTGAGTCCGCGGTGTTCCGCGCCATGCCCAACATTCCGATGATCGTGGAAGAAGGCGCGATCGCCGTAGCCCACAATGCGCATGTCACCCAGGCGCAGCGTGAAATCGTAGCGCGTATCTTTGCGTCGGTCGGCGTCGTTTGTTTCGTCGAAGAGGATCAGATGCATGCCGTCACGGCGTTGTCCGGCAGCGGCCCGGCCTATATCTATATGGTGATTGAGGCGATGATCGCCGGCGGCCTCAAGATGGGGCTTTCGCACGACACCGCCACTCGCCTGGCTGAACAGACCGTGCTCGGCGCTGCTAAACTCGTGCGGGAAACCGGTCTTCACCCAGCCGTCCTCAAAGATCAGGTCATCACTCCCGGCGGCGTCACGATCTCCGCCGTCCACGAACTGGAGAAGCACGGCCTGCGCGCCATGCTGATCTCGGCGATCGAAACCGCCACCGTCCATTCGCGCGCGATGAGCGCATCTATAGTCGAAAAATTCACGCAACCAGAATGACCGCACACCTCGAAACCAACCCTCTCCTTAGTCCCGGTTTCCCGATCGTATTCGACCGGATCCGGCCCGATCACGTCGAACCCGCGATCACCAAACTGCTTCACGACGCCGAGGCGCGCCTTGCCGTTTTTGGTTCCGATGCCGGGCCGCGAACCTATGCCAATACGCTGCATCGGCTCGACACGTTAACTGAGCCGCTCGACCTCGCTCTGGGCATCGTCCGGCACCTGGAGAGCGTCGCCACCACGCCTGAGTTGCGCGAGGTTTACAACAAAGTTGAGCCACTGAGCGCGGCTTTTTATGCGCGCTTGCCGCTGGATCAAGCCATCTGGACGGCGCTGCAGGCTTTCGCCGAAACCGCCGAATCCAAGTCGCTAACCGGCACACGCAAGCGTCATCTCGACAAGACGATGTCGTTCTTCCGCCGCCACGGCGCCGCGCTCCCTCAGGAGAAAAAATCCGAGCTCGAAAAGATCGACGTCGAGTTGGCGGCGATCACTACGAAGTACTCTGAAAATGTTCTTGACGCGACCAACGCTTTTGAACTGCTGATTGAGACCGAAGAGGGCTTGGCCGGCCTGCCGCCCTCCGCCGTCGAGATGGCGCGAGAGAGCGCGGAGAAGAAGGGACAAAGCGGCTGGCGTTTCACTCTGCAAGCGCCTTCGTTCATGGCAGTGATGACGTATCTCGACGACGCGTCCGTGCGCGAGCGCATGTATCGCGCCTTCACGACGCGCGCCGCCCAAGCTCCCTTCGACAACACCACGGGCACGCTGAAGATCCTGGAGCTTCGCCAAGCCAAAGCTCGCCTGTTGAACTACGCCGATTTTGCCGACTTCGCTATCGACGAACGCATGGCCGGCAACGGCGCCAAGGCGCAAGCGTTTCTCGATGATCTGCATGCTAAGACCCGGCAGTTCTTCGCGCGCGAGAATGAGGAAGTGATCGCCTTTCGCCAACAACTCGAAGGCCCTGGCGCTCCGCCGCTTGCTCCTTGGGACATGGGTTACTACGCCGAAAAACTCCGGCAGGCGAAATACGACTTCGACGAAGAAATGCTCCGGCCCTACTTCTCGCTCGACCGCGTCGTCGACGGCATGTTCGGCCTCGTCGAACGCCTCTACGGCATTCGCGTCACCGAGCGGCCTGGCATCGTCGCCTGGGATCCGGCTGTGAAGTTTTTCGACATCGTCGATGCCGACCGTTCCGTTCTCGGTTCGTTCTACGCCGACTGGTTTCCGCGCGAAAACAAACGCGGCGGGGCGTGGATGGATGCGTTCGTCACCGGCCATCCGATCGAAGGCAAGCCGGGAGTCTTCACGCCGCACCTCGGGCTGATGTGCGGGAACATGACGCCGCCCGCCGGCGGCAAACCCGCGCTGCTCACCCACCGCGAAGTCGAGACGATCTTCCATGAGTTCGGGCATCTTCTGCATCATTGCCT
Source organism: Acidobacteriota bacterium (assembly GCA_043755595.1). GTDB lineage: Bacteria > Acidobacteriota > Terriglobia > Bryobacterales > Bryobacteraceae > VFZP01. Next base: position 3,744 of record JAYUSQ010000151.1, read on the forward strand.
CAGCCGCGTCGAAGTGCGGTCACTGGCAGGCGCCAGCGTCGCCTGGGATTTTGTCGAGCTGCCGTCGCAGATCATGGAGAACTGGTGCTGGGAACGTGAATCGCTCGACCTGTTCGCGCGTCACTATGAAACCGGAGAAGCGCTGCCCGGCGATTTATTCACTCGGCTCCGCGCGGCGCGCACCTTTCGCGCGGCCAATGCCCAGATGCGCCAGATTAGTTTTGGCACGGTCGATCTTCGCTTGCATCGCGTCTATTCGCCGGAACGCGATGGAGACGTCGTCGCCTATTCGCGCCGGATCCTCAATGAGTTTTCCGCCGTCCCGCTCCCTGACGAACACGCTTCCATCGCCTCATTCACGCATTTATTCTCCAACCCCACTGGTTACGCCGCCGGTTACTACTCTTATAAGTGGGCCGAGGTGCTCGACGCCGACGCCTTCACCGCATTCAAGCGGGAAGGGATTTTCTCGCGCGTGACCGGCCTGCGCTTCCGCCACAACATCCTCTCCAAAGGCGACAGCGAAGATCCCGCGCAACTCTTCCGCGCCTTCATGGGCCGCGACCCCGACTCTTCCGCCCTGTTGCAACGCGCCGGCCTGATCTAGAGCGTCGCAGCTCGGTTCCGAGCCGCCATGCGCCAGCATGCGGTCCACACCAAACCTGAAACCGGCCACTAGCGAGTCTAGATCTCCGAAACTCCAACGGCAGCATCGACACCACGCGGACGCTTCTCCAATCCTCGCAACCCTCGCGGCGATATGATGGATCGCATGGGGCGTTCCGTCTATTTCTGCCTGCTGACACAATTCGCTCTGGCCGCGGCGCCTTCACCGGTAAAGCCGGTGGACTTCGGCCGCGAAATCCGTCCACTGCTTTCTGAAAACTGCTTCACCTGCCACGGACCTGACGAAACCAAACGCATGGCCGGGCTGCGCCTCGACACGCGCGAAGGCGCACTCAGCCGCATCAAAGCGGGCGACTCGGCGGCCAGCCCGTTGTTCCAACGCATCAACCACGAAAAGAAATCGATGCGAATGCCGCCGATCACCTCGGCTCGCACGCTGAACGAAAAGCAAATCGAGTTGATCGAACGTTGGATCGATGAAGGCGCCGCCTGGAAGACCCACTGGAGTTATGCGCCACCGGTGCACAGCGAACTGCCCGTCGTGAAGGAGAAAGCGTGGTTGAAAACGTCCGTTGATTCCTTCGTGCTGGCGCGCCTGGAAAAAGAGGGTCTGCGGCCCTCGCATGAAGCCGATCGCGAAACACTCATCCGCCGTGCGACTCTCGATCTCACCGGACTGCCGCCCAACCCGGAAGAAGTAACGGCGTTCGTCAAAGACAAGACGCCCCAAGCCTACGAAAAAGTAGTGGACCGCCTCCTGGCCTCGCGCCACTACGGCGAAAAGATGGCCCTCCATTGGCTCGACCTTTCGCGCTACGCCGACACGCACGGCTATCACATCGACTCACACCGCGTGATGTGGCCCTGGCGCGATTGGGTCATCGGCGCGTTCAACAACAACAAGCGCTGGGATGAATTCGTCGTCGAGCAATTGGCGGGTGACCTGCTTCCCGATGCCACGCCCGATCAGCGCCTCGCCAGCGGCTTCAATCGCAATCACATGATCAACTTCGAAGGCGGCGCCATTGCCGACGAATACCGGACCGAGTATGTGATCGATCGCGTTGAAACCACCGCCAACGTCTTCATGGGCATGACGATGGGCTGTGCGCGTTGCCACGATCATAAGTACGATCCAATCTCACAAAAGGATTTCTATCGCTTCTTCGCGTTCTTCAATACCGTCGACGAAAAGGGTCTCGATGGACAGCGCGGCAATGCGGAGCCCCGCATGTTCGTCGCCTCCACCGGCCAGATTACTGAGCTGGAACGGATGGACGCCGAGATCAAAACGAAGCGCAAACGTCTGACCGAAAAAGACGTGGACGAATCGCAGGCGGCGTGGGAAAAGACACTGCCTTCCGCGGCTGACATGCAACGGCGGCTCAGCCATGGGCTTGAGCTTCATCATGAATTCGAAGGCGGCCTTGAGGATTCCTCCGGCCATTACCGCGCCGCGAAAATGGTGGCGAGCGAAGCCGCCTTCGCCAACGGCGTCGTCGGACGTGCAGCCGCGTTGACCGTGGACGAAAAAGTAGCGCTCGCGAGCGACGTGATGAACGATGAGACGAAGCCGTTCACGCTGGCAGTCTTCGTGCGGCCCACCCATGAGCGAACCGTGCGGCTTTTCGAAAAGGGTTCCGCATTCCAAGCCTATACAGGAATCTCCGAGTATGTTCCTTATTACAAGCGAGGCTCACCAATCACCCTGCGGTTCGGCCAGCGGCGGCTTGTAAGTGAAGAGCCGCTGCTCTACACCATCTACACACACGTCGCGATCGCCTACGACGGCGCCGGGGCGATCCGCTTGTTCTTCGATGGCCGGCCGATCCCTCTACGCACCGTAAACGATGGCCCGGCCCATTTCGTCAATCGTCAGCCACTCACAATCCGCGATTTTCAAGGGCAAATGGACGACCTGCGAGTCTATGGCCGAGTAGTAAGCGAGTGGGAGCTAACCGATCTCGCGCTGCACCTGAGCCCGCTCCGCACCACCGAGATCCCGCTCGCAAAGCGATCGCGGGAAGAAAAAGATCGCCTGCGCGCGTACTTCCTCGCCAGCAGTGCCGCGCCCGCGGAGATGAAGGAAACTGCCGTCCGCCTGAAGAAGCTCGAAACCGAACGCCAGCATTTAGGCGAGGTGGTGCCGGGCGCGATGGTGATGGCCGAAATGAAAGAGAAACCACGTGAAGCCTTCGTGCTCGGTCGCGGCGACTATCGCAACAAAGGCGATAAGGTCGAAGCGATGGTGCCAGCGGCATTGCCTCCGTTGCCCGCCGGGGCGCCTGCCAATCGCCTGGGCCTCGCTAAGTGGTTGACCGATCCTTCTCATCCGTTGTTGACGCGCGTCACTGTGAATCGCTTTTGGCAAAACTACTTCGGCACCGGCCTCGTCAAGACTTCCGAAGACTTCGGCTCGCAGGGCGAATCGCCCAGCCACCCGGAGTTACTCGACTGGCTCGCGACCGAGTTTGTGCGAACCAACTGGGACGTGAAGGCGATGCAGAAAATGCTGGTGATGAGCGCCACCTACCGTCAGTCGTCCCGCTCGACGCCTGCCTTGCAGGAGCGCGATCCAGAGAACCGGCTGCTGGCGCGTATGTCGCGTTTCCGCTTGCCCGCCGAATTGGTCCGCGATAGCGCGCTCGCCGCTAGCGGTCTCCTGAATCCCGAAATCGGCGGAGCCAGCGTGTTCCCTTATCAACCGGCTGGGCTGTGGGATGAACTCGCGTTCGGCCGCGAATTCACGGCCCAAAAGTACACCCCATCGCATGGCCAAGACTTGTATCGCCGCGGCATGTACAGCTTCTGGAAGCGTACTGTTCCGCCGGCGGCGCTCTCCACTTTCGACGCACCAGACCGCGAGAAATGCCTCTCCCGCCGCGCCGTGACCAACACTCCTTTGCAGGCGCTGGCGCTGATGAACGACCCAACTTTTGTCGAAGCCGCCCGCCACCTCGCGCAGCGAATGCTGCGGGACGGAGGAAGCAGCGCCGCCGATAAGATCGCGTTCGGGTATCGGCGAACCGTCGCACGGCGTCCGAATCAAAAAGAGACTACCGTACTAACCGGCATCGCGGCGAAACAAACAGCCTTGTACCGCGAGAACGATCGCGCCGCCCGCGCCCTGCTTTCGGTCGGCGAGTCCAAGGCGGACCAGCAGTTGCCCGCCGCCGATCTTGCGGCCTGGACCAACGTCGCATCGATGATCTTAAGTCTCGACGAAGCGATCACCAAGGAATAGCCCGGCCCATGAACATCAAGGACGAACTCGAACTCTCGCTCACGCGCCGCCAGCTATTTTCGCGCGCGGCGCTCGGCCTCGGCGTCCCCGCTTTGGCTTCGTTGTTAAACGCCACCACGGCGCCGCCACATTATCCCGCCAAAGCGAAGCGAGTCATCTTCCTGCACCAATCGGGCGGCCCTTCGCAAATGGACCTGTTCGACTACAAGCCCAAGATGAAGGCGATGTTCGGCACGGAAATCCCCGCGTCTGTCCGCATGGGACAACGCATCACGGGCATGACCTCGGGCCAGAGTGCGCTCCCCATCGCACCTAGCGTCTTCAAGTTTGAACAACACGGCAAGAGTGGCGCTTGGATCAGTGAGTTACTCCCACACACAGCGAAAATCGTCGATGACATCGCCATCGTCCGCTCCATGCAGACCGACGCCATCAATCATGACCCGGCGATCACGTTCATCCATTCGGGCTCCCAACAACCGGGACGCCCGTCGCTCGGATCCTGGGTAAGCTATGGGCTTGGCAGTGAGAACGCGAACCTTCCGGCCTTTGTGGTGCTCCTCTCGACATCCAACACGCCGATCAACGATCAGCCATTGTTCTCGCGCTTGTGGGGCTCAGGCTTCCTGCCCTCGAACTATCAGGGCGTGCGCTTCCGCTCGGGCGCGGAGCCAGTTCTCTACTTGAAAGACCCCGAGGGAATCGACCGTTCTACGCGCCGCATGATGCTCGATGGGCTCGAACAACTCAATCGAATGAGGCTTCAAACCTATGGCGATCCGGAGATCGAAACCCGCATCGCGCAATTCGAAATGGCCTACCGGATGCAAGCCTCGGTGCCTGACCTGATGGACCTGTCCACCGAGCCTGAATCCACCTTCAAGCTCTACGGCGAAGAAGCCCGCAAGCCTGGAACCTACGCCGCGAATTGCCTGTTGGCGAGGCGCCTGGCCGAGCGTGATGTACGCTTCGTGCAGCTCTATCATCGCGGTTGGGATCAGCACAATGAACTGCCGCGCCATTTACCGATGCAGTGCCGCGGCACAGACCAAGCCTCCGCCGCGTTAGTGACTGACCTCAAGCGACGCGGCCTGCTGGACGACACGCTCATCGTCTGGGGCGGCGAGTTCGGACGCACGGTCTATTGCCAAGGCAAGTTGACCGACGCGGTCTACGGCCGCGATCATCATCCCCGCAACTTCACGTGGTGGCTCGCCGGCGGCGGCATGAAACCCGGCCTCGTTCATGGCGAGACCGACGAGTTCTCCTACAACGTCGTCGCCGACCCCGTGCATGTTCACGACATGCAGGCCACGATCCTGCATTGTTTGGGCATCGATCACACCAAGCTCACCTACAAATTCCAGGGACGCTGGTTCCGCCTCACCGACGTACATGGGAACATTGTTAAACCGCTTCTCGCATGACTGAATCACTCGAAACCGCCAAGCGGCTCACCGGGCTGGAGGAAAAATATCTCACCCCGTTTGACGCCGTCGATCCGTTTAACGCGGACCTTCGCCTGGAAGGCTTTCTCTCGCAGCGCCCTGACCACCGGTACGGCGCACTCGCTATCACGCACGTTGGCGGCGAAGCCGCGCCGCAACTCATCTACGCCACGCCGAAGCTTCACTATCCGTTCGGCAAGGATGGCAGCTTTCACTTTCCGCCCATTCGCCGCGCCGCGCTGTATGAAAAACTCGATGGCACCAACGTACTCGCCTACCGATATCTTGACGCCGCCGGTCAGCGGCATTTGACTTACAAGCTGCGTCTTTCGCCAGTGCTGCGCAACAGTAAGTGGGGCCCGTTCCTGGACTTCTGGCATGAGTTGATGGAGCGATTCCCCTCGATCCCCTCACTCGTCGAAAAGAACGATTGCCACATCAGCTTTGAAATGTACGGCGCGCGCAACGCCCATCTGATTCAATATGAGGCCTCGCTCGAAACAGCCGTTCTGTTCGGCGTGCGACCGCACGATGCCACAGTGGTTGCGCCGTTTGACCTCGACTTGCTTGGTGTGCCAGGCGCGCTCCTCCATGGCGAGCTCACGGCGGGCGACGACCCTGTCACACGCTACGCCGAGATGCGCGCCGACATGGAAAAGCGCAATCGCCCGGTGGAAGACGAGCGTCTGGCGGGGACTGAAGGCTCGGTCTGGTTCGTCGTCGAACCCGCCGGCCGCGTGACGTTGTGGAAGTGCAAACCGGAATCGGTGGAGCAGATTCACTGGACCGCTGGCATTAACAAGAAGGCCGTAATCGCGACTTGCCAGAACTGCCTCGAAACTAACGACGACTTGACCTACGAAGCGCTTGAGCCTTTACTACTCGAAGAGTACGGCGAAGACGACATCCGCAGATTCCGCCCGTCGATCGACGAGTGCATCCTTATGGTGCGCGCCGAGCAGGAATTTAAGGCACGCGTACTATCTGAGTACAAGAAAATAGGCGTCACGCTCGAAGCCGACAAAGGCGCGGTTATGCGGGCGCTCTCCAAAGTCTTTGCCCGCGAAGAGATGAAAAAGGTTCACTCGGCGATTGTCAACGCGCGCTAACAACTCCGTTCCTAGCCGCCATGCGCAAGCATGCGGTCCACGGAAAGCAATGAAATGAATGACCCTTTCCACCGGGGCTAGGTCGAGGCCGTCGTGTGACGGACCAGATCGTCCCAATTTTCGAAGCTGCGCGAACGGGCCACCATGTATCGCGCTTCGTCTACGGTCAAGGTATCGTCAGGCGGCTTGCCCAACCGTTGCCGCACGATCTCTTGAACCAGGTCGCGCGTGAGAGTCTTCTTGAACTGATAGGTCGCGGTCAGCCGCCGCAGCGCTTCGGGGTCGCCCTTGCCATACGCGAACACCAGGTCGCTGACGATCTTCTCGAAAGGCTCAAGGTCGCCAGGTGGTAACCTGCCGTCGCGCTCAAACGTTCCCAGGAGCTGCACAATTTCGATCTGTCCGCGACGCCGCGCCCATGCAAGCGGAGCGAACCAGTCAAGCGGCATGACCCGCCCCGGATTTTCCTGATCGTGGGGAGAACCCAGCGATGCGCCTCGGCGCAGTAGGAATTCGACCATCAAAGTCTGCCCAGCTTTGGCTGCCCAAGCAAGCGGTGTCGATCGCAAATCTTCGTCGATTGCATTGATGTCCGCCCCTTGATCGAGAAACAACCCGGCGTTCTTGATATCGCCGCTACGCGCGAATTGGTGAAGCGGCGCAATGCCCAGCCAGTTCACATGGTTCGCATTCATGCCGTGCGCGAAAAGCAGTTCGGTCAACTCGCGAGTGGTGGCCGCACACCCAACTCGTTTCGGAAGGTCCGGTTGGTAACGCAGCATCAACTTAACGAACGCCTCATGCCCTTCACCGGCCGCATTAGCCAGCGCTTCCGGGTCATCGGCCAGTTTGGGATTGCCTGCAAAAACCGCCGCCGCCGTGGGCACGTCGCCATAGTACGCAAGCAGGTGAACGCGCCTGGCCGCTCCGTAGGAGGTAAGTAAGTCGATCATCGGCTGATGGCCTTTACGAATGACAGCGCTCAAAGTATCCGCCGAACTCTCCACTTCGACATTCGCCCGCGCCCCTTTTTCGAGCAAAAGCTTGACGATCTCAAGATGCCCGTTCCCGACTGCGGCGTGCAGCGCAAAGCCGTGCGGCGCAATATGTTCCTCGCGAAGATTGGGATCGGCTCCGTTCTCAACGAGCAGCTTCACGATCTCCATATGTCCGCCGCCCGCGGCGTTACGGAGCGGCGTGCCCGAGCAAGGGTAGTAAGTAATGTAAGCCGATGGACGGTTGGCCAGCGCCGGGTCGGCCGCCAGCAATTCCTGCACGCGCGCAAGATCGCCAATATGAGAAGCGGTGCAGATATCGCAGTGCGCCCCTTTCGCACGCAGATGAGCAATCACGTCCGCGGGCGTCGCCGTCACATCGTCCGGTGCGTCGCGCCAACCGCGGAAGAAATAGTCGCCATTGGCAAGTTGAATCGGGCGTGCGCCGTCCATCCGCTGCGCTTCGAGGTTGGCGCCGCGCGCCAGCAGTTCGTCGATTGCGTCCACCCTGCGCATCATCACAGCCATGTGGATCGGCCGGTTGCCATGCGCTTCGGCGGCGTGGACTAACTCGGGAGACGCATCCAGCAGAGCGCGCAACTTGGGCAGGTCGCCCGCGCGGATCGCAGCGGCCACCTCTTCCCCACCGGGCACGATGCCATGCGCGCTAACGAGATTGGCGGTCAGCAACGCCTCCATCTCCGTAAATCCGCGATCGCGAGCGGTGACGGCGAAGCTGTCATTCACGGCCAGCCACAACTGATCTGCGCCCCGCTCCAGCAGGAATCTCGCGGCTTCCAATCGATTGCCGCGCACCGCGAAATAGAGTGGTGTGCGGTACTCGTAGTGGCAACTAATCAGACCCGGGTCTTTGCTCAATAGCCGGCGCAACGCTTCGACGTCACCTGAGATCGCCGCGGCAATCATGCCCCACACGTCGACGCCGGCCCCGTAAGACCAGGTCAGTGAATCAAGTTTCTTTAGTTCGTCGGGTTGGTACATCGGATTGAGGCCGGATCGGCGCGGATGCGGTAAAACTAGAATATCCGCTGTCAGCCTCCATGCCAAGTGGCGCTCGTTCGCTTTTGCGCCCCATTTATAGCACAAGCCGGTTTTGGGTCGAAAGCTTCGTGAACCCAGCTTCGTGAATCCAGCGTCATGTGTTCGACTCCGCGACGGCGGGATCGCGCGTACTTCATTTTGCTACCCATGCGGCGATCGACATGAGCGACTCGCGGCGGTCCCGCATGATCTTCAGCGCTGAACCCGGCAACGCCGGATCGGCCTTTCTATTTGAAAGTGAAATCGCGAAGCTGAAGTTATCGGCCGTTGAGTTAGTGACGCTGGCCGCTTGTGAATCCGAACGGGGCCGCGAAATCCGGGGCGAAGGAGTACAGAACTTCAGCCGCGCGTTTCTCGGGGCAGGCGCCGCCTCGGCGGTCAGGTCGCTTTGGAAAGTATCCGATCGCGCCACGGCGCGGCTCATGGCCGGTTTCTATTCGCATTTGGCTGGCGGCGCGCCGAAAGATGAAGCGTTGCGGCGCGTCAAGCTGGAGTTCATTTCGGCCGGCGGACCGGCGGCGCATCCATATTACTGGGCGGCGTTCCTGTTGACGGGCGATGGCGCGTCTCCATTGTCACCTGTGATCCGATGGTGGCAAATCGGATCGGCCGGATTTGGTTTGATGGTCTTAGTGGCGATCTTCGGGTGCCGTCACCGGTAGGTCTTGTCGTAGACTCGACTGAGGTCGGTCTCGTCGCTCAAAACTCCCAGCGTTACGATGGCGAAGGTGAACACGTTGGTGCCCGGCTCAAGATGGCCGCCGAAGTGCGGGTGAAGCTTGCCGTCGATAATATAACCATTCATGCCGATGATGTCGGCCGGCGCGGTGAGGTCTTTTTTAAAAAGCGTTCTTCGACGGGAAGCTTCGCTTACTCACTGAATGAAGATGATAATTCCGCACCGAGCCGATGCCTGAGAGGATCGCCACATTCTTGATTTTCTGTTCTTTGACCATTTTTTCGAGGCCTGCCAGCAGATCCGCTCCGAATTTAAAGCGAAGCACCACGACACGTTTGATGTCGCCGGAGATGGCATAGACTTCCGGGACATCGGGGCTGTTGGGCTTCGAGTCGTTCTTCGGCGTGGCCGGCTTGAAGATCTCGGTTTTAGTTACTTGCGCCGTCATCGCGGTTGCCAACGAAATGACCGCGACGAGGGACCTGAAGAAGATTGGTCATGAATCAGTCCTTCGTGAAGCTACGAAACCGGGAACTCGCGCGGGATCAGACCGGCCGATTTCAACTCGCTCCAAACCGGCGCCGGGACATCGGCCTCGCGCACCAACTTCACGGTTTCGGCGAGGCGGCTCGGAGTCATCGTGGAAGTTACGATCTGAGTTACGACGTCCGGGAAGTGGACCGCCAGTAACCCGGCGACAGCGGCCGCCAAGTGTAACAATGGCGTGGAACCACAAATGCGATAGAAGCTTGCCATCAAAGCCCGCTCTTCGGCCGTGGCGATTTCGTAGTTATAGAGGAACGGCGGGGCGGTGGCGGGATCCTGAGACAAGGTGAACGCCTGGCCGTAGTTAATGCCCATCAAGGTAACTTGAAATTTTTGTGCCTGCGCCGCTTCGACGATCTTCATCAATGGCGCGAGGATCGATGGGCAGAACGTCACGCCCGCGTAGTCCAGCACACCGGGCTCTTCGGCGATGAAGCGGTGGACAAACGACGGTTCCTTGATGCCCAGCCCGATGCGCTCAACGAAACCGGCAGCCTTGGCGGTTTGGAGATAGCGCACGGCCGGGCGAACGTCACGCTCCCACGCAAGCCCAACCTGCTTTTCCATATCCGGTGGATCGTGCAGGGCGACACCGAGGAGCCGGTCACAGCCGAACTCTATGCGCTCGCGGCAGATCTGCTGTTCAACCCCGGCGGCAGTAGGGTCCCATCGGTCGGTGAGTCCGAGATAGCGCGCGGGAATGCCTGGCAGCATCGCCTCTGGCTGATGCTCGACCGCGGGACCGGCGACCAAGCCGAGATACCGCAGACACTTGGTCTGAAACCGGATCGAGTTTGGATCTTCGCCAAGGCGCTCGATGGAACGCCCGAGTTGCAGAGTGGCCCGATAGAGGACAGCGGAATCGAAGGTCCGGATGCCGAGGTCCAACGCCGCCTTGACCATCGGGACCACATGCCGATCCACGTCAACCGGCCCGCCGCCGGGAACTGGACCGAAACCGAACTTGTGGCAGCCGAAGACGAAACGATCGGCCAGAACTTCCCTGATAGGAGTGGACATGAATCCTCAAGAATATCAGGGTGACGCCCGGGACCGCTGCCGCTACATCTTTCGCTCCGGCACCTTGAGCGCTAAATATCCGCTCGAGGAAACGCCCATCAGTCCGAGCAGGGTGTCGGAGAATTCAGGCATAGCGAGGGTCCGAGCGGTTTCGACGATAAAAATCACCATCAGAATGAGCGAAAACAGCAGCATCTGCACGCGGGCCACCGACGGGCCGTTCCGGTCGCTGATCAAATCCCAGAGAAAGTGATCGTTTTTCGGAGTGGCCAGGATTGAGCGGGCGTCCACCACCTCGAGACTTTCGACGGCCCCGGCCACCGGCGTTGGCGGCGCGCTATTGATGGCGAGCGTCTTGACCGCCTGGTCTTTCTTGGAATCGTCCAGTATTAAGGCTCCCAGCGTCGTGCCGGTGGCGATGCCGATCAGCACAAGCACGCGCGCGTTGAGCACATCCTCGTTCCACGTAACCATCCATATGTAACAAAGCGCCATGGCGACGACAAACATCCAGGCGGCCATCTGCGTTCGCGCCAAGCTATAGGCCCGGTCGTTCACGATCGGGGTTGAACCTTGGTCCTCCCGCAACAACGCGGTGTACTTCGCCAAATAGAACAGCAGGCCTGCCGTCATCACGAAGAAGACCCCCCAGACCTTCATCCAATTCCAGTTGAGGCGGCGAATGTGGAAGTCTTCGATGCTGCTTGGCAGAGGAGGACCGGCCAGGGTTCCCGCCGAGATCGTGAAAAGCTCTTTTTCCCATGGATGCCGCAGGATGCGCAGCCAACCGGCCTTGGAATCGGTTTGTGAAGGGAGGTTTTCGTCCCAATCGAAGACCAGCTTTTTGGTTTCGCCATCCTGGCCAAGGCGGTTGGCCTTCACCCCGGGCATGGGGCTTCCGTCGAGCCACATCACGATTTCATCGGTGTCTTTGAATGCGGCCATGGCGCCTTCAGACAGCACTAATACGATGCGGTCCCCCAGGCGCGCCCAACATGGTTCAGGGAGGTTCCTGGACGCCGCTCTGTCGGCACAGTTGTCTACGCCGTCCGGTTTTGAATCCCAGCGCTTAACGTAGTAGCTAGCGACCCCAGCCGGCGGCCGGGGTTCGAAGATCAATGGCTGGGAGGGAGCCCAGGGCGGACCGGCGGCCGGACCCATCGCGACATTGTGGGCGCCGCGCTGAGCCAAGACAGATTCGGTAGACTTACCGTCGATTTGAAAAACCGCCTCTTTCGATCCGTTCTTCAAGGTGCTTGTGATGCCGGTCATCGCCTTGCCGTCGATGAACAAGACCATCGCCTGATCGGCCGGCGAGTCGGCTCCGACTGTCACTTTAACTTTCAGGCCAGGCTTCACCGCGGGGCACTTGCCGGTTTGTTCGCAAACAGGTTCGATCTTGACGATCGTGAGCGGCTGGGCGGCCAACAGGCCCCAGGCGCCGGCGACGATAGCACTTACAGCACACAACTTCATCTGGCTTCTCCGGCGCATTTGATTTCGGGCGATCCGAACGCGCTTGTTAGTATGAGCGATTTTTCGGTCAAGAACGTGACTTATCGTTCTTTATTATCGCCCGCGAAGCGCTTCCACCGGATCGAGTGAAGCGGCGCGGCGTGCAGGGATCAATGCCGCCAGTAGCGCAACCGTGACCAAGATTCCGACAGCTTCAGCGATCATGACTGGATCAGTCGCTGATACACCAAAGACCAAACCAGTCACCAAGCGACCGGCGGCAACGGCAACGGCAATCCCCGAAACTGCACCGGCCAACACCAACACCAGCACGTCTTTCATTACTAACCAAGAGATATCAACCGGACGCGCGCCGATTGCCATGCGTATACCCATTTCGCCAGTTCGACTTGCGACTGTTTGCGAAAGCACGCCATATAGCCCAATTGCCGCCAGCAGCAGGGCCAGACCGCCGAAGAAGGACGCCAGCCAGGCGATGATCCTCTGCGTTGCCAGAAGCCTATCTGAGCGGTCCTCAATGGTCTGCATCCGCAACGCGTTGTGACGTCCCATCGATTCGAGCACCTTGCGGACGGCTGGCGCGATCGTTTCCGCGTTACCGCGAATCCGCATATTGAGGTTCGACGAATTGAAAGTCGGCTCCTGGAGGAAAGCTCGATATACAGCCAAAGGCTCGCGGCTTTCCGGCATCCAGAGACTGGCGCTATTGACGACTCCTACCACCTCGAGTCCCTTCTTGTCGCCGAAGTCGATTCGGCTTCCAACTGCGGAACCAGACCCGAAGAGATGACGAGATAGGCTCTCGCTGATGACGGCGACCGCTGGGGCTTCCTCTCCGTCCGTCCAGGAGAAGTCGCGCCCAGCCTGAAGGCGCATTCCTGCAAGTGTGAAGAAGCCCGGCCCTACCAACTCGAACACTGCAGGAACAGGGGCGGCAGCAGAACGAGTGATCGAAACCGGAGACTTTGATTCGTAACGCAGCAATGGTCCCATGTGTGAATAACTCGCGGCCTCAACGCCCGGAAGTGCGACCACGCGGTCCACGATTTCCCGATAGTAGGCCGTCCGTCCTGGCATCCGCTGAGTTTCGGAACCAGCTTGAGGGAACATCTGAACAACCAGCATTCCCTCGTTGCGGAAGCCAACGTCGCTGGCTCGCAGCTTCTGTAGGCTGCCGACAAATACCATCGCAGACACTACAAGCACGAGTGAGAGCGCAATCTGTACCAGGATCAGGAGCCGACCACTCCTCCCGCCTCGCCGAACGCGCGAAGTCTCACCTAATGCAGCCAGACTTCGTGCCGGCAGCAAGCTGAAAGCGATTCCGGCCGCCAGCGTCGCCAAGCCAGTAAATGCGAGCACTCGCAAGTTCGGTTCGGCGCTGAGTGCCAGCGGAACAAAACCGGACCACATCACGCTCAGAAGGTGTTCGGTGGCGGCACGTGCGAGCACCAACCCAGTTAGCGCTCCCGCAAAAGAGAGCAACAGGCACTCCAACAGAACTTGGCGGATCAATTGCCGACGCGTCGCGCCGAGCGCCAACCGGATCGCGAATTCCGATTTCCGGGAAGCAGCTCGGGCCAGCATCAAGTTGGCCAGGTTCACGCAAGCGATCAGCAGGAGCGCTCCGACCAGCGCCATCAGCATGAATAGTGGCTTTCTGTAAATCTGACGCAGAAACGACGAGGCACTCGCGGCACTCGTCACCGCGACACGACGATCGAGAAACTGGTCCCGCTTTACCCCTGTCAAGTCAGGAGGCATAGACTCAGCTCGGACGCTAGGCCAGATGGCTTCCAGTTGAGCTTGTGCATGTTCGAGTGAAGAGACGGGCTTCAACCGTCCATAGACTTCGAGACCAAGTTGTTTTCGGTCACGATACGTAGTTCGCCCAGAGAAGCCCATCGGGACGGTGACTTCGGTCGCAGCATCGATTATCAACCCGTGAAAGCCTTTCGGCGCAACCCCGATGATCGTGAGAGGTTTGTCTTCCACTCGAATTGTTTTGCCAATCACCGCTGGATCTGAGGCGTAACGCTGGGTCCAGCACTGATAGTCGATCACGGCAACTGAGGCGGGCAGTCCAGCATCGAGCGCTAAATCAGTTGGAGCGATGAACCGGCCGAGGTGTGGATTGATCCCCAGGGCCGAGAAATATTCACCGCTAACGACACCGATGCTGGCCACATATCTGGACTCATTGGCCTCAATGTTCGAGATGCCACCGCCCGACCACGCAAAGACTTCAGAGAAGACACTCTGGCGGGCTCGTAGAAGGCGGAACATCGCGAGGGACAGATCGCTCTCTCGCCCAGGATTTTTGGGGTCAGGCAGCTTAATCCGGACCAACCGCTCTGGGGCTCGAATTGGCAGCGATTGCAGCACAAGAGCGTTGATCAAGCTGAAGATTGTAGTATTCGCCCCGATGCCCAGCGTCAGTGAGATGATCGCCGCCGCCGTTGTCACCGGACTCTTGGCGAGTTGACGAATGGAGTAGCGTAGGTCGAGCCAAAGGGCATTCATGTGGCTGGGCTTAGCCTACCATTCTCTGGCAACACGTGGTCCGCGAGCACAGGATTGACCCTTTCGCGCTGGCAGCTCGCGGGAAACGGCGATGTCGACCGGAAATGAGTGCTGCCAATCGGCGAAGAGATAAGGCGTGGCGACTGGACTAGAGGACGTCCTGAAATTGCTGGACCGACATTCCCGACACACGAATCAGGGCCCGCAATGTGCCTGGCGCGATCTCGCGGTGGAGGGGAACCGATAACACCGCAGGGTGACCGTGCTTCACCAGGATCACATGACTGCCCACTTGCCGGTCCCGAGTCCAACCAGCTCTGA
>JAYUSQ010000152.1:0-5521 GCA_043755595.1 Acidobacteriota bacterium
CAAACGTGCGGTTGGCGCGAACAAAGACGCGGGTCTGAGACGACAGATCCTTGGCTGCGACATTGCGGCCTGAGCTCGAAAAAAGCGTGTCGTCGCGCAGCATGAATGACTTCGACCCGAACTTGCGAGTCTGCAGATACAGCCGGTTGTCTTTGACGCGGTTCACCATCCCCGGCGAACGTCAGCATGCCGCGCGGCCACAGGCTGTCGTGCCCGCCCCTCGATATCGCAATCGCCGGGCTGAGTTTTGCAGAGCCCTCTGGAAAGCGGAGATCGGCTAGGCGTAGAATTCGAGGCTCAAACAGCGGAACATCGCCCCGCTTAAGGCCCGCTACATCCCGCGCTCGATGTGCGCTTCTGAGAACGTGGGACCGCGTCTGTCGCAGCCTTGGTAGACTCAAAGTCTGGGAGGCCAGTTTTGAACGCTTTTGACCGGATCACATTCGCCCAGAATACAATGGGTGGGCGTGCCTGCATCCGCGGATTGCGGATCACGGTGTCCCTGCTAGTCAACCTCGTCGCGAATGGCATGTCGATACCCGAGATTCTCGAAGAGTATCCGGACCTCGAAGCGGAAGACGTCAAGCAAGCGACGGCCTACGCAGCCGCCTTGGCGAATGAAGAGTATCGTCCATTTGCGCCCACCCCGGCATGAAGTTCCTGGCGGACATGGGCGTCTCCATGACTACGGTTTCGAGCCTTCGACAGCTTGGTCATGACGCGGTTCATCTCCGTGAGCAGGCCTGATGCGAATGGAGGATCTCTCTATCGTCGCGAAGCGCGAAGCGAAGGGCGGATCGTTCCGACCTTCGATCTCGACTTTGGGGAGATCATGGCGTTGTCGGGCCGTCCGGGTCCCTCGGTGATTCTATTTCGCCTGAGAAACCAAACCCCGTGTGTCGTGACGCCTCGTCTTGTTCAAGTGATTCAGGAGAGCGAATCTCAACTCGCCGCTGGCGCATTTGTGACGGTTGAGGACTACGGCTATCGCTTGCGCCGGTTGCCGATCCGATAGACCGAATCGCCGGACGGCGACAATACGGGGGGCCGCTCGGAGGTGACGGTACCCGTTCATTATTGGTTTCATGAGCGGATCGATTATTTCGATTATGGCGAATATGCGATACTGCGAACGGGAGACCGTTATGCCCGCCGTCAACACCAACAGCGCCGAGAATACCGCCAGCCTCCGCGCGCTTCGCCAACTCGTTCAGAAAGGCCCGGTGAAGCTGGTTGGCAAAAGTGGCCAGGCGGTTCCCGTGCCCGCAAACATCCTGGCCCTACTCGCCGAGATTGCGCGCAACATGGAGGCGGGCAAGTCCGTGTCCGTGGTGGCCGAGCATCACGAACTCACCACCCAACGAGCGGCCAACATGCTCGGCGTCTCGCGCCCCTTCTTCGTGCAACTCCTCGAGGAAGGCAACCTGCCGTTTCACAAAACGGGCTCTCACCGCCGGGTCTACCTTGGCGACCTGCTCGCGTTCAAGGACAAACGCGATCGCGCCCGCCATGAGGCCATCAATCGTATGGCTCGTATGGAAGTCGCGGAAGGGACCTACGATACCGTCATCCTGCCCGACGGCGCCGAAGAGAGATAACAGCCGATGAGAGCGGCGCCATTGCGATTGGCCGAATCGCCGGGCCTCTACCGTCCCCTTTGGCCGGATGAGATCACAGTCGAAAACCATGCGGGCACTAGAGCGGCAGATCGGTCTTGCTCTGTCGAAGACGGCGTACCTTGAACGCGAACTCCGCCGACACTTTCGGGAGTCGTGGGTCACCGGCTTCGAGGCTTTGATCGCGAAGATGACCGACCCGAAAGATCGCCACGTACCCGCCGCAGCCGCCCGTGCGAGCGCCGATACAATCGTCACCTTCAATCAACAAGCGCCATTTTCCCGTTCACTCCACGGTGCCTTGGAATGTGTTGGCCATTGGGCTCCCGAGCGCCCTTAAGGGTCAATCGGTCAGGAGGTGGAGTGCGGGCGATTACGTTCGCTCACTCGTCCGAGTCACTCGTACTGACTCATTATCACGAAACTATTGGCCATCAAGCGAACCAGAGGTGCTATCCGCTCGACGGACGCATTGTCATCGGGGCAATAGACTTGCAGTTGAATCAAGCGGCCCCGCCACGCTGTCGAATAGGAAAATACGTGAGAGACAAACTCAATTCCCATTCGGTCGCCTTTGTAGCGGTACTCGGTGAGCGAACCGGGTAGTCCGTCGAAGGATATCCGCTTCGCAGAATAAAGCAAACCCCCTGGGGGCACTGTCTCTTTGGCCCTTGGGGAACCTAACTGGCTCACCATCTCGTCTGCAGTGGCACCATCCCTCTGGGTAAACCTCTTAACAAACACCAGCGCGGTTTCTGGGCCACGTCCAGCTTCGCTGACAAATTTTTTTACAATGTGCGGGCGCTCGCCGTCGGCTGCTGACCAGCTCGACGGATACTCCAGTTTGAACTTTACAGTGTCTGCTTTCCCCACTCCATCGCTCTCGTATTTCGATTTGAAGCCTGCGGCCAGCTCGTCGGCAGGGTTCCTCCGAAACTCGGGATTCCATATCAGCAAAGTCTGCAATGCCCGCCGGTCAATAAGCTCACCCTTGGTTCGCTTTTCAATGCCCACAATAAAGTTGATGGCCTTATCCCGATTTTCGTAGGTGTCGGACGAAAGAAGCCTCGCACCTTCTTTGGCCATCCTGGCCTTGAATGAGCCCCATTGTTCTTTGGATACCTCGGACAACTTCGATTCGATAGCAGCCATGGACTTCCCGAAGACAGCGTGGAACTTCATTCTTGCAACCTGGGCGTTGGGTCGAAGTTCCGGAAATGCTTCCTCCACCTTCGTGAACGTTAAGTTCTGGCCCATCCAAACCCCGTACGTGTGGGCCATGTCACCGAAAAGCTCGGTTGATAGATTGGGCTCTTTCGGCTGTGCCGTCATGACGACGGGAAACACGGCCAATCCGAGCACTCCAGTGCGTATGATGTTCAAAATCCGCCAGCGATGGAAACTGCCCATATCTGGAATGCTATCAGTCTTCGCCCTGCGCCGGTTATAACGTAGTTTCGGCATTTTGTTCGGTCTACCAGCGCGCCAGCACCCTGTCTTGCTTGTGAACGTAAGGTAAAATATAGGCGGGCTGCCTTAGCCTTCGCTAGGCGAATGGGACCTTGACCTGTCGGCGGCTTCGTCTCTCAAGGTGATTGCAAAGAGGAGCGATCCATGCCCGAATCCGCCGAACCGCAACGCTTCAAATACGCTGTATGTCCCCGAATCTCTCGAAGTGGTTCAACTGAGACCCCGATCTTCCGTAAGACCAAGTCACTAGCGATGCGGTTTCTGAATTCTGAGGTTGCGCCGAGAAAACTAGCGGCTGAGGCCAAGGCAGCCGGGTTGAGCCTGACGGAATTCAAAGCGCAACGGCGAGGCTTTCTTAAGGTGGCGGCGGCGAAGGTCAAGAGGGGCGATCTTCATCCCTTTGACTACCCGAAGCATCTGGAACCGATCCTGAATAAGCACGAGATAAGGCAGGACCCCGTGCCAGTCTCCAACCTGGCTCAATACACGGGCGCAAAATGTACCCGTACACTCCGGGACTTCCTGCCGGCCGAAACTGTGGGGCCCATGCCCGAGTTGAATCTTGACGAAGAGATTGACCGTGTAATGGAAGGCCGAACCGGCGATTACTCATGCTGCCTCGGTGCAGACTGGCTTTTCGACGAAATCCAAACCGACGCCTCGAAACGAGTGGGGCATGAACTCGGAGCCAGGCGGGGCAGCAGCATCGCGGGGATTGTGGTCAACGCGACTCACGATGTCGAGGCGGCAATTCAGAAGTTGCACCCGCATGCATCGTGCACCGCGTTAGCCGACTTCTGGCAGTCCTGGCAGATACAGCGTTACATTGCGGACTTCTACTTGCGCCTTGTCGATTACAGGATGGCGAGCATGAACGACTTCGAGCCCACGACTGTGGGTGTGTACCGGCTACTTGCGGTTTTTGCCCATGAATTGTTGGATGACGCTGGCCCCTCCCTGGCGTTGACTGAACTTGACGAGCACGTCCGGCGAGTCGAAAAACTAGAGCGCCATTTGCTCGACAAGGGGATCACCCAGCAGGTATTTGGGGAGAACTATAAGGTTGGCAGGACCGTACTTGGTGACTGGAAGGCCCGCAAATGGGATAAATTGAAGCCCGCGACAAAAAAACGGATCGAAGGTGTGATAGACGCGCTCTAATCGGTAAAAGTCGGTAAAAGTCGGTACTACCGAGCCGCTCGAACCGCTGCATAATTGCAGCGTGATGCAGCGACAACCAAGGCAACTTACACCACTACAACGATATTGCAGCGACGCCGATATTGAGGCTCTGTCTGGAATCAGCCGCCGGATACTCCAGAAATGGCGGCTCTTCGGCAAAGGGCCGCGATTTTATCGTGCTCACACCGCCGGGTCTACCTGGGCGACCTTCTCGCATTCAAGTACAAGCGCGATCGCGCCCGCCACGAAGCCACCAAACGAATGGCTCGTATGGAAGTCGCCGAAGGCACCTACGATATCGTCATCCTGCCCGAAGGCGCCGAAGAGAGATAACCGCCGATGAAAGCGTCGCCTTTGCGAATCGCCGTGCTCGATGCTTGCGTACTGGTGCAAGCGCCGCTTCGAGACACGCTCTTGCGATTGGCCGAATCGCCGGGCCTCTACCGTCCCCGTTGGTCCGATGCGATTATCATCGAAACCATGCGGGTTTTGGAGCGTCAGATCGGCCTTGCTCCGTCGAAGACGGCGTACCTTGAACGCGAACTCCGCCGCCACTTTCGGGAATCGTGGGTCACCGGCTTCGAACCTTTGATCGTGAAGATGACCAACGACCCGAAGGATCGCCACGTACTCGCTGCAGCCGCCCAAGCGGGCGCCGATACAATCGTCACCTTCAACAAGCGTCATTTTCCGCTTCACTCGACAGCACCCTGGAATGTGTTGGCCATTGGGCCGACGACTTTCCTCGAAGACCTTTACGCCATCTCCCCGCAGATTGTGCAACAGCGCATCCAGCAACAGGCGTCCGATCTCGACCGGTCGATCGGGGCCCAACTCGATGTCCTCAGCAAGGCCGTTCCGTCGTTCGTCGAGATCATCCGCCCGGATTTTGGTCGAAAGTAGTTGAGAAGCGGGACGATAGAAAGGTGAAGGATACCGGGAGGCGTTTCGAAGAATCGGAATCTCACGGTTAGTAAGAATGGTGAGCGCGGACAGAATCGAACTGTCAACCTACTGATTAAGAGTCAGTTGCTCTGCCAGTTGAGCCACGCGCCCGTAGTGTGAAGAGGCAGTCCATTCAATTTACGACAGGTGCTCGCGGCCCGGCACGCAGGGGTTGGAGAATCTCGCCCCAGATCACGTGGTAGACCTCCATATCTCCATCAAACGTGCGGTTGGCGCGAACAAAGACGCGGGTCTGAGACGACAGATCCTTGGCTGCGACATTGCGGCCTGAGCTCGAAAAAAGCGTG
>JAYUSQ010000153.1:0-50173 GCA_043755595.1 Acidobacteriota bacterium
GGTACTTCAAAAGGAATGTAGTGATTCCCTGTCGGTTCAACCAGGCTGCGACTTCCGTACCTTCCTTCTCCCAGGCGAGAAGTTGAAATGCGCCGCCCGGACAAACAATAACAGCCGTTCCGTTCGCTGTTCCGGCTGCCGGCAGGGATACCGTAAGAGTGGGATTAACAACGTTGCGGATCGCTTCACCGCCATGTCTCGCATCATTGAACTTCACTTCCTTCTGATTCCAACTCCCGGACCCTGGAGCAACGCCAGGCCAAAGCCGGATCACCTCTCCTTGCGCCCAGGCATTGCCTCTTACAAGGCACAGCGCCAGAGAGAGCCTTCCTATCGAGCGGCGCGAATAGATCGATTCATAAAGCCTTAGGACAGAGGTAGTTTGAATCATAGAAGGCCAATTTTATCAGCTTTCCGCAGGCCCTGAATCCGAGTCATATCTCTCTTCGGCAGCAGGCCGCATCTTGTTGGCCGACTGTACGGGAAACGGCCTGGAAAAGGCAGAACCCGAAATCGCGGCTGAATCCTCGCGTTGGGGCTTGGCGGAAAGTCGGTTCGAGCCTCCGTCCGACCTGGGCCCCCAGGTCGGACGATATGGCAATTTCGGACGCCATCCTCTTTACGAGAAAGCGACTTGCACCGGTTCGAGCACCCGAAAATTTACGCCGCGAGAGTTCTAAACGCGTCCAGCATGGGGAGCCAATATATCCGAATGCGGTACCGCACCGCACCGGTCTGAACTCTGAAACATTGGCATCGCTGACATCGCGCTCGCGCTGATTCCATCTCGCGCCTTCAGATTCCAGAGTACCAAGCATAACCTCGTTCCGCAGCCGAGGAGCCCATTCCTTTGCCGAACCCTTTCAGCGAATCGGTGACCGTCAGGCGGGTGATATACTTCACGCTCTTGTAGCCGAGTTGTCGAGGGACGCGCAAACGAAGCGGACCGCCGTGGCCCACCGGCAGATCATCGCCATTCATTCCATACGTGACGAGCGTTTGCGGATGCAAGGCATCGGCCATATCGACGCTGTCCCACCAGCGGGGCTGTATCGAGAAATAAACCACATACTTTGCCTGTGGGAGGGCCCCCACCATGTTCAAGACGTGGGATAGAGGTACGCCGACCCATTCGGCAATGAAAGACCAACCCTCTTCACAGGCCAAGTGAGTGATCTGGCCGCGAGCGGGAAGACTCCGGAGTTCACCAAGCGAAAACGATGCGGGGCGGGCGACCATGCCGTCGACAGCGAGCCGCCAGTCCGCGAATCCCCCGGCCTGAAGGCGCTTGAAGTCCTGGGCCTGGGGTGGCTTGCCGTTTGCGTACGGTGGCTTCGAGATCTGGCCGCGAGGGAATTCACGGGCCAACGATTGGCTCCCCAGGAGTCGCTGGGAAGCAAAGGTCAAGGCTTCGCCGGGGCGGTAGACGCCGCCGCAATCGGGAGGGAACAAACCGTATTGATCCGCTAGACGGGCGGACACGGCGAGTCCAGACGCGCCCGCCGTCGCGGCAAGGCCGGTGGTAATCAGTTTGCGGCGTGAGAGGTCGCTCATGGGTGCTCCTTATGTGGGCCGGCTCGGCCGGTGATCATCGCTCGCATGCGGTTCCCGAATCCGGCAAGGCAAATCATGATCACGTGGGCCAAGAGGAAGAGTACTAGAGATACAGTGACGAAGAAGTGAATCGTGCGAGCGGACTGCTGGCCGCCGAATACGGTGACGGCAGCGGGAAACGCGGAGGTGAAGCCGGGAGACATCGCCAGCCCAGTCCAGATCATGAGCGGGAACAGACCGAAGATTACGGAGAGATAAGATAGGCGCTGGAGTAAGTTATAAGACCCGGCCTCGGCTTCACCCGGCCGCCTGAAGCGTAAATGGTCCGCGATTATTCCCGAGAGCGCCCGCCAGGAGAGGTCGGCTGGAGCCGGGAGCAAGTTCTTGCGGAAATGGCCGGTAAGAAGGCCGGAGACGCCGTACAGCAAACCGGTCAAGACAGCAATCCAGCCGGCTTGAAAGTGGAGGGACCGGCTCCAACTGTTTTGGTCCGGCAGCACGAACCCGTAGCCAGTCTTAACGGATCCCCTTGATGCCGGAATCGGCAAATCGAACAGCGACGGGGTCAACACGTTGCCAACTTCGCCCCAATAAAATCGTGGGTGGGAGATGAGAATTTCAATTCCGGTGACGAGCAAGGCGAAGAAGCAGAGCGTGGTGATCCAGTGGCTGACGCGGACGACGGCGGAATGCCGGGGCGTATTCATGGCAGAGGGGACGGCGGAAGCAAGGCCTATGCCAGGCAGAATTGGCGACACTTGGAAATGCTATCAGAATAGACTTCGAAACGGTTGAGCGGACTCGCGATAAACATTATCGAGCGGGCGCCACCTTGCCGCCGATGTACCCAAGACTGCGCAATCGATCGAGCGTCTGCGGGTCCAAGGCGGATTTACCCGCCGCCCCCAAGTGCAAGCGGATCTGCTTTTGAGCTTCGATCCACTGGTTTATTTCGGCCAACTGCCGCTTCACCAACTCCGAGTGCTGCGCAGCCAGGGTCTTCGTTTCGGATGGGTCGGCGCGACGATCGAAGAGCTCAACCTCGCGTAGACCAGCCTGTTGAGCCTGGTCGCGGGAGATCAGCTTCCATTGCGCGTCGATGCGGGCAATCGTTCCGGTTTGATTCTCGGTTACGAAGCCACTGGGGCGGACGTTCGGATAGCGGAAGCGCGAACTCATCACGGGCTGCTTTCTGTTGAGAGCGAGTCCCTTGATGAGCGGCACGACGCTGACGCCTTGCATGATTCCCTCTGGACGGATACCGGTCAGCTCCAGGAGCGTCGGCATCACGTCAATCAACCGCACCGGCTCCTTGATCCGGCGCGGGGCCGGGAGCAATTTCCGATTCCACATCAGCCACACCGAATGAGTCAGTTCGTCGTAGAGGGAGTGGCCGTGCCCGGTCCAAAGATGATCCAGAAACTCTTCGCCATGATCGGAGACAAAAACCACCAAGGTGTTTTTCGAGAATGCGCAGGTCCGCAAGCTTACCGATCAGCGCTTCGAAGCGCGCTCACGCCCCAGCGCCGGTTCCGGTCGTTGATCACATCCACCGAAGTGCCGTCAAGAAACGTGAAGTACTTATGGAAATCGGTGGCGCGGCGCAGGGCGGGCAAGACCTCGCGATCGCCGCTGTGTTCGAAGTAGACGGCCAACGGCGAAAGAGTCAAGTGGTTGTAGCCGATAGTGGGACCGTTGCGGCTATGCTCGCCCCAATAGCCATCGGGCGTCTGTTCGACTGTCGCGTAGCGCTTTAAGATGCGCGTGCCCAGTTGCTCCCACTTGCGGTTGCCAAACACGCGCCCGCCGAGATAGAGGTTGGCTGCCCAAAGCGCGTAGTGATTTGGCGACGTGCCGATGTAGGGCTAGTTGTACCAGGGGAAGTCGACGCGATCTTCGGCGTCCTCAACGAGTAGTGTAATGTTCTTTTCGATCTCTCTCCGCCAGCGCGTGCGGCGTTCTTCGCCCAGTGACCCGCCCGGCAACCGATACGCCTCCAGCCACATATAGTCGTCCCAATCGCTGTCGCCACGCGGTTCGTAGGCGCCCTTTTCGCTCTCCCTGGCGAGCAGGTCGCCAATGCGGATGGCGAGGTCACGCATTTTCGGATCGCCGTAGCGCGGATTGCTGGCGTGCCGTTTGGTTTGGTGTAGAGGACGGCCGGCGCCAAAATCGCATAAGGGAAGTGCAGCCACCCGCTCTGGGCTTCGATGGTTTTGAGATCGGCGCCGGGCGCGGAGTTGAGCTTCGCTTCCACCTGAGCCGATCCTGCTGCGAGCAGCCGGAAGTAGCGGCCGGGTAAATCAGCGCCGGCGAGCGGCAAGGCTAGAGCGAATACCAACCAGCCTTGAGTCATGGCAGCTTCCAATCGAAGCGATGCAGATGTCGACGGTGCAGTTGGAACGCCTGATACAGTGGCTCGCGTCCGTAGCGGACGTCGGGTGTGTAGTGGTAACTCCAGGTCTCGTTGTCGAGGAGAACTTCGATGGTCGCGCCCGATGGAGTCTGCGGCGCGAGACGCGCGTCACTGGTGCGCTCTTGCGCACTGGTCCACTCCAGTTGCTTCTGCTCCTGTAGGTCGCCGGCTTCGGTAAGCCAAGGGCTGTCCGAGTAGACCTTGGCCCGGTACCAGTTGTTCTTGTCGAACGCATCCATGCCTTGCGCCATCTTCACCCAGATCGTCGCTTCCTCGCCAGGCTCAAGAATCCCATTCCCGTTGCCCTTGCCTTCGGTCACGGTGCGAGACACCGGGCCGCCTCCACCTTGATTGCCTTTCTGGCGGAACACGGTGAGATTCACGGTGCGGCCGTCGAGCACCCCGACCGCCAGAGGCCGCGGCACAACCTCTGGAATCACCAACACGTCAACATCGTAGTGCGCCTTGTGCCAGCCGTCATAGGTGACTGTCAGTGTAAGTCGTGCGGGTTCGAAATAACCGGCGCCGGCGGTCAAAAGCAAGCGCAGCGACTGTGACACGTCGGCCTGTCCAGCGGAATCGATCGATTCGACTCGCGCCTCGCCGCTTAGAATCTTCACGGTAGGATAATCGCTCGTGAGTTTCACGGCAACACCGCTCATGGGCTGACCACGCGGATTGTAGATGCGGACCGGCAGAGTAACTTCCTTCGCCGGAGGCAGCCGCAGCCGGTCACTTACGGAAAGTGGAAGTAACACGGGCGGCTGAGCGCCGGTTCCGGGGCCAACAAAGCTTACCTGATGGCCATCTCCGTCAACCTGGAAGCTGAGACGGCCTTCCCGATCGGGCGCCAAATCGCGCGTGGTCACTTCTCCGGTAAGTAAGTTCCGGTCCATGAGCCGATACTTTGCGCCGGGTAAGTACAGCGGCGCCGTTCGAATCGAAACCAGGCGGCCCGCGACCGGCGGTCCATCGGGCGCCCACTGGCGCGTGTACACGCGCAGGCCGCCTTGCGTGACGCCGTCGAGATAGGTAATCCCTTGCGCTCCTCCGCTGCTCTCGATCCGCCATCCTCGCACTTCGGCTACGTCGTAGGCCTCGGCGTGGCTCCAACTCTCTGCGGTATTTTCAAGCTGTGGAGTGGCAAAGGCCCGCTCGTGAAAATCGAAAGTTTCCGCGATCGACGTGGCCCAGTGGCGATGATACTCGTCCAAGCGGTACTCAAAATCAACGGCCGCGTCGCGGGCAAAGGCTTCGCGCGTTTCCTCGTGATACTGGCTGATGTAATCGCCGCTGGCACGGATGAGGCGCACCAGACTGCCGTGGTGATTCGCGACGTGGTCTTTTGGACGCCACAAAACGCGCCTGCCCTTCGGCCCCACATAAAATTCCGGTCCTGGATTGAAGGCCGAGCTACTGCCGATGAGGGCTGGATACCGGGCGCTCAACCAGAGGCTCATGAAGCCGCCCATGCTCAGGCCGGAGGTCGCACGGTGGCGGCGGCCGGTGAGGGTGCGGTAATTCGAGTCGACATGCGCGACCAATTCCTTGAAGTACTCGCCGAAATCAAACTCGCCGCCATCGGCCCGCACATCCCACGGCGTGCCACCGTAGAACCCCGTGTAGTCTCTCGCCACGTAACCGTCAACGGACACAATGATGGCCGGATGGGCCGCTACCCACGCCGCAATCTTCGGGACCGTGTCGGTTCCCTTGTCGTAACGTTCGAGTGTGTAGCGATCGCTGTGCCCGTGGAAGTAGTAGATCACCGGATAGTTTTTGCCGCCGGAAGCATAGCCGGAGGGCAGGAAGATCCGATAGCGCCGTGGTTCGCCCAGCACTTTCGAATCATGCACACGGTCCTCGAACGGTTTCGCGGCGGCAGCGGCTTGGGCAGGGACGATGTCAACATATCCTTGCCGCGCAAGAAACCGGAAGTATCCCTCGAAATCGAATTTGGTTGGTCCAATCTCCGCCTCGGTCAGCCGGATGACTTCACTTAGCGGCCGCTTCCCGTCGCACCAGTAGAGCGCGATTGAAGGCGGCAGGGTCCAGGCGCCTGATGGATAGCCCTCGCGTTGGTCCGGCGCCAAGTCATCGAGTGGAATTGTACCGAACCGCTTCCGGCGCACGACGATTCCACGGCCGGACGAGGCCGTGGGAACAGTCCGCAGCAGCGGCGCAATCGATTGACGAACCGCATCACTGCGCGCTTCCGGAACCAGCCGAAGTACGGAGAGGGCCGCTTGATTGCCGCGTTCCTTGCGATAGCTGGTATCGCCAGTCCAGTGCCTGGCCGCCAGTTCCGCCAGCCATTTCGCCTCCGCCTCACCGGCACTGGCCATCGTATAGAGGAAGGCCGCGTTCACGACCGTGATATCGCGAAGCGATCGCGAGTCCACGCGATCCGGCGTGTCTTCACTGTTGTGATGCGTTTCAACGCCGGTGCCGCTGTAGGCCCAGGTGGTGGGAATACCCACGCTCGGTTCGCCCAGATAACTATCGGTGCCCGGCATGAACGGCTTCCAGTGCCAAGGCCGCCCAACGCGCGGAAAATACAGACGGGCGATTTCATTGATGAGCCCGTCGGTGTAGGCGGCGCCCGAGTGTGGGTTCATGTAGAAGCTATACTCGGCGCCCTTCAACTCATACGCGGAGGCTGGCGTGTCGAGACACATAGCCGCCACGGTTCGTTTCACGCGCTCCGGATTGGCGGCGATGTAGTGGAGCGCCGCGTACATCTCGCCCATCAGCAGAATGCGGATGGAGCGCCTGGGCCGCGCCACCCGCCCGCTGACGATGAGCCGATTCAACGCAGCGACGGATTCGAGCATCGCGGCCACGCCGGTGGCATTATCCTGCGCGCCCTGCTCGGAAGTATGGCCCAGCGTCAGCACCTCCTCTTCCGCACTCGCGCCCGGAATCACTCCTGTCACGTAGGGATAGGAGCCGTCGTAGTAGCGCGTGTCGACTTTCGCGCGCACCTTGACGTTCCGGCGCTCACGCAGGAGTTTGTGCAGGATCGCGGCTTCGCGGGGAGAAATTGAAAACGAGAGGAGCGGTGTGTCGCCCTTGTTGAACGCCCACCCACGATCGCCCCAGGCGTTGATCCACTGGCGGCCGCCGGTGAGCGCCGGGTTCTCCGTGAAAGCGTTGATCGCGCCGAGCGCACCGGCCTTGACGAGGTCCCACTTGAAATCCGCCGGGTTGCGCGAAGTCAATACCAACTTACCCTTGAGGTCGAGCTTCCCGATGTCTTGCACATTTGCCAGTTCCACGATGTCCGCCACCACGCCCTCAGGCGGCGTCGGCCCGCTCCACATTCCGAGCGACGTGGGTGTTTTTCGATAGTCGGCGAGCACCACGACAGGATCGGTCCCCACGATTTCGAGAGTCGCCTGACGCGCGTCCCACGCCATCGGCATGGTCCAGAAACCGAACTGGCTTTTGCCGTCAGCGGGGACGCGCACAATCTCCACACGTTCGAGGCCAATCCCTACCATCGTCCGCTGCAGGAATTCGGCAGTCTCTTCGAACTTCGGAAAGGTAAACCAACGATCGGTAGAGTAGACCTGGCGCATCCACGACATCGCTTCTTCGGCTCGCACCTCACGCCGTACGAGGTCGATAGTCGCAGCCAAGTCCGCTGAGGCAGCCGCTGCAGTCAGCGCCATCACGCCCGCAATTACGACGATTCTATTTGACGTTTTCATGTGCATTCGGCTTGAGGCGGGCTACCACTTCCACCAACCCCACAACATCTCCCAAGCTATTAGTCACGGGCGCAAGCACGGAGATGAAACCGGGCTTCTCTTTGGCGGCCATGCGCTGACCCGATGCGAGCCCCTTTTTCATGGCGGCCGGCAGTTCCTGATGGAGCGCACCCCAAGGCCAGAATTGACTGAGTTCGTTTACCCCGCGAATCACAATCTGTACGCGCCCCGGCTGACCCGGTATCGGCATCCACAGATTGACGTCAGCCGGAAAGGAAACGAGCCGCGCCAGCCGGGCTAGTATTTTCTTAGGTCTGAATGAATGGCTCATGATTGACGTCTTAGTTGTCGCTGGCCATCCACTTGTCTCTTGGATTGGTATCCAGAATCGAGTCAAGAGCCCGCTTAGCGACGATGCGCGCGCACACGTCGCCATCCACCATGACAGATGCGACGCGCGCGGTGGAATCCAACTCCCGTTCGATAGCTTCGGGCGTTTCGGCTGCACCGGAAATGGCCGCCGCCAACAGAACCATCAGGTGTTTCATCGCGACTCCCCCGCCCGTAGCATCACAAAATCGCGGACTCGCTGCCATGATTCGGCGTCCGGTTTGGCCAGCAGGGCCTCAGCCTCTCTGGTGGCGTCGTCGATGTCGTTGTTGTTCCATTCTTCGGGCGGCCGATCAGCGAGCGCCGGCCGCGAGACCCACCAGTCCGCCGGGCTGCTTTTGTTGAACCGCCGCGTCACCTCAGCTTTCTCATCGCGCGCCAGCGCCTGCGCCAGCGCCAGGTCTTGCAATGCGTTCCGCTGGATCTTAAGCCGCACACTCGCCAGTGGTCCTTCAATGCCAAAGCGCTCACCCGGATAGACCAGCGCGGTGCCGCCGCCTTCGAACCGAAACCATGGATCGGCGCCTGCGCTCACGGTGAGCCAATGGACGAAACCTTGAATGCCCCAAAGCCAGGCCCGCAACGGCAGACCCGTAATCTCAGCCGCCGGCTTGGAAACTTCCGGCGGGCTCCCGTAGTACCACACGATATCGCCGCGCTTCAACACAGGCTGCAGAGCCGCCTGATTCCAACTGGCGATTCCACCCGAGCACACCCAAAAATTGATAACGCCGGCCAAATCCTGAAACTGTTGCTCCATCGCCCAACTGGCATCGGTCCACCGTTTTTCCACTTTGCCAAGCTTTCTAATCGTCTTAGGAAGCGCCGTCCGGAATGAGTCGTAGCGGCAACTGTCGAAGACGATCGGAATGTAGTTGTTCAAGCCGTGGCTCGGCATCTGTTCATTATGCTGCCTCCCGGCATCGTTGTCGCTGCGCTTGCGCCCCTGTTGGCAGTGACCGTAGTTTGATGCTCGTCGTTCCGGTGTCAAATACTTGATCGGCGACGAATTGCCATCGACGTGGTGACGAAGAAGCGAGGGCTAGCCGATTGTCTTCATGAGTTCGACCATCCGGCGTTCCTCATTGGGCGACGGCTTCGACGCCAGCGCCGACTCCAGTTCAGTGCGAGCCCGCGATTTGTCCCCTTTGGCCACGAGAGCCAACGCCAGATGGTAGCGAAAGGCAACCACCTTGGGCGAGTCCTTTGCCAGCTTGGAGAGAATCTACACGGCCGAATCCGTCATGCCTTTTTTGTATTAGACCCAGCCGAGCGTGTCGATAACTCCAGGGCTGTCCTTCGACAAGCGCCGGGCCTTCTCGGCGTGCTGAAGCGCTTCTTCCAAGTCGGAGCCGGAATCCAGCCAAACCATTTAGGGCCACCACATCGTTAGGCGCGGCAGCTACCGGGCGGCGATCGACCTTGACTGCATCGATTGAGCAGGTGTTCGGTATTCGCCGGATCCCGGTCCGCAGTTGGCCATCGTCGCGAACGCCTAACCGGAAGCGCGCGGTTAAATCCGGCTCGCCAAGAAATCGGCCTTGAAGAACAATTGAGCGCACCGTCGGCCTGGCCGCCCATTGACAGCCAGCAGCCATCGGCACTATGATCAAGAATCAAATGGCGGTTAAATTTACCGTGATTTCCGAGTTTCGCCTAAACAGATGTACTGGCATTACAAATAAATCAAACACATTGTCAATTGGCGCTTCGCCATTGGACGCGCTTGATCTCGTGGTTTTCCAGCGCGTTTTGAATTTGAGCGATGTTTCGCGGGTCCAGGAATGGCTCGGCTGGCGGGCCGCGGCGGGCCGATGGTTCATGCAAGTCGGGCTGTTCGCCTCGCTGCATAGGTACTGGGGCCGGGTCGCGTTGGAAAGAGTTCGCGACAGAGCGGCTCAAAACGGCTGTCCGTTGGACCGTCAGTTGCGGGAAGCCGGTGAATTGCTCTTGCTCTGGCTGGCGATCGCCGGCTTGGCCGCAGCGCATTTCGCCGGTGCGCCAATTGAAGATCGGCTCAACCTGACGTATCGCCGCATGCGATCCGCGCTTATCAACGCCCCATCAGCGATTTTGCCGCAGTTCGCATCGTAGTGAGAACCTCGGCCATCTGCGCTTCTGCCGCTTCGGCTCGCAGTCCGGGGTGAGGCGCGGATTCGGCGGGAACGGGCTGGATTCGGGCCGCCCAGAAGATGTACACAATAGCGCCAGCCGCCAGCGAAAATGTATTAATGACACTCATCGCGGCCTGACCGGTCAAAGCCCCGGCAAACATCGCCAAGGCTTGCACAAACAAATAGACGCTGAGGACACGATGTTCAAATTGGACCGCCGGCGCGGCCCGGACGCGCAAAGCCTCGAGTGCGATCAGGCTGATCAACATGAAGCCGGCGAGTCCCGACAGCACGCATTGGCGCGCACTCAGAGCGACTTTGAGAGGGAGGACCCACTCTCCGCCCAGCGTCGATCCGGCGATGGTGACTGCCGACGCCAGCCCGAGCGCCAGCCAAAACAGATATCCGCCAGCCTGACCGACGCTGACGATTCCCGCTGTCCGGCGTCGCCACGATTCCATCACCGCGCCAGCCAGCGTGGCGAGCACCAAAGGCTCTGTCAGGATATAGGTTGCGAAGTACGGATCGGTGCGCCGCTCAAGCAGGAGTAGGGCCATGTCGCGCAGGAAACTGGCAAAAATAAATCCGGTCAGACATGGCCAGGATCGCCAAGCCCCCCGCAGGACTAGCGCGGCCATAAGCCCCACTACGGCCAAGACATTTACATACCAGACAAGAGCCTGCATTTCACAGTGCAGGCCCTATGCTAGCGCGTTGTCGCGAGCTTCGGGCAATCGCCGGCGCATTCCGGGAAGGGCGAGTCTGCGACTGCAGGCACAAGCACGACGATAGCCAGGAGGAGTAAACGGAAAATTTTCATTTGGGTTCAGTTCGCTTTCTGCCGGGCCTATCCATGCGGCGCCGGGCTTCAATACGGTAGAGCGGCCATCCGGCGAAATTGATTAGATATCGGAGGTTTTCCAGTATCGGAACGTTGTCCGGCGAAGAGTCACATTCCGCATCTATCAGCCCGCCACCCGAACGGGTCTAAAAGCGATTGTGGGGACAGACCGCCACGAGACTGGCGTTCCCGAATGATGCTTCAATTCAATCTGTTCTGAATTACGAACAAGCCAAACAAAAATTGCCCTTTTTTCGACAATTGCGACAGGCCGCTCTCTTATTTTTCGGCGAGCGACTTCAATTGAGAGAGCCCTTTTTCAAAATCAGGGCCGACCATGCGTCCATGCTTGAGAACATCGTGAACACCTTGGTCATGAAATCGGCGGTCCCGGTCATATCCCACGAGACCTTCGTGCCGGCGCCTTCGGACGTCAACGTGAAATCGGTGACGCTGCTGGACGCAAACGGCTTGATGAAGTCGAGCTTGATCTTCAGGTGCTGGGCCGGACGGCTCTCCAGGGTCGTCATATGGCCTTCGCCGACATCATTGTTACCAATCCAACTATAGGCGGAGCCCACGCCCGTAGCGGGCCCGTCGTAGGTCACTTTCATCGCCGGATCGATCTTTGCCCAGGGAGACCAGTCCGCCCAATTCCGGTAGTCGTTCAACAGGACAAAGACCTTCTCGGGCGGGGCCGCGATGACAGCAGTGCGGGTGACCCGGTAAGAGGATGGCCGCGTCGAAGCGAAAGCCGCCAGTAGCGCGATAAACGCCACGACTGCGAGCAGAGCTGTTTTCAACATTGGAATTTACCTCCCGAAGCTATACAGTGCCGCATGAGTGCGGACATAAACCCGGCCATCCAGAATCGCCGGCGTTGCGTTGACCATATCGGGGAAAGCGGCCTGACGTTCGATTTCCCATTCGGCGCCGGCTTTGATCACCGACATTTTGCCTTCATGGCTGATCGTATAGATCCGTCCGTCGGCTGCAATCGGAGAGGCAAAGTAATCACCGAGAGCTCCGGTGATGCGGGCCTGCTTGAGCACTTTTCCCGTCTTGGCGTCGAGCGCGGTCAGGATTCCACCTTCTTTACAGAGGTAGATGATGCCCTGATAGAGGAGCGGCGAAGGGACATTGGGCAGCGACTTCTCGTACTTCCACAACCGCGATTTCTCCGTCATGTCGCCATGGCCACCCAGGCGATAAGCATTGACGCCATTCACCACGGCGCGCTTGGCCTGGAACATCTTCCAGTCGCGCTCGCCAATCAGCTTAGTGTTGTCCAAGTCGATCTCGGCAAACTTCTTGGCCAGTTTCGGATCGGAGATCTCCGACTCGGCCAATTGGCCATCTTTGTTGCCGTCCCACTTCGACAAGATCTCAGCGAATTCGGGCACGATTTCCTGTTGGCCCGGATCGGCTTCTCCGGCCCAGCCGAGCACATAAATATTTTCCTCGTCCATCACCGGCGTCGGCTTCAACTGCCAGGTGAGTCCGCTCACCCACCAGACTTCCTTGCCACTGTCGACTTCATAAGCCACCAGGCGATACGACCCGGCGATGATCACCTGTTGCGGGCCATCTTTCGGCTTGTAGAGCAAAGGCGTAGAAAATCCGCGCGCGAAGTCCGGCCGCTCGATTCGCCATTTCACCTTGCCGGTATCTTTATCAAGGGCGATGAAGAACGATCCGCTTTCCTGATCGCATGGGACCAATAAGGTTTTGCCGGAAAGAATCGGAGTGGCGGACTGGCCCATCGGATTGTTGAAGGGCCCCAGCGGCGCCTGCCACTTGCTTTCACCATCGGGGCCGTAGGCCAGAATGCCGAAGTCCGTAAAAAACACGTAGACGTTGCGGCCATCCGAAGCGGCCGAGGCGGACGTGGGCGAATTGGATTTATGGAGCGGCTCCTGGCGCGGCCTGGGCGCTTCGCGGCGCCAGAGAATCTTGCCGCTGTCGCGATCAAGAGCGAAGGTGAATAGCTTCTCGTTCTCGTAGCCGGTCAGATAGATCCGCTTGCCGACAATCACTGGCGAGGAATGGCCGGGCGGCAGCGGAGTTTTCCATAGCTCGAACTTGCCGGGGCCAAACTCGGGGAGATTGGTGTCGGGCGACAAGCCGGACGAGTTAGGACCGCGAAAGGTGGGCCAATCGGCCGCCTGGACAATGCCAGTTATCAGTACAGCAAGTACAAGCCTGTTCATCGCGATATTTTACCTTGGAATCGGTACACGCAAGTGAATCGGCCAACGTTATCTATTGGTATGCGCGCCACGTTCCAATCTTTGACTCGCCAGCCCCGCTTCGCCTTGGGCGTGATCGCGACACTTTCGCTGGGGATCGGCGTCACGGTTCTGATTTTCGCCGTTTTGAATGCGGTGGTGCTGCGGCCGTTGCCTTACCGTGATCCAGACCGGCTGGCGATGCTTTGGACCGACGATGTGAAACGCGGGATACACGAGGAAGGCGTCGGCCTGCCGACCGTGCTCGATTGGCGCTCTCAGTCGCGCGTGTTCGAAGATTTCGCGGTGTGCGGACGTGGCGGCGCGGCTACGCTGACCGATCAGGTCGAGCCGGAGCGAGTCGAACTTGGGGTTGTCTCCTCCAATCTATGGAAGGTGCTTGGGGTGGAGCCTTCGCTTGGCCGCAGCTTCACGGAGGAGGAAGATCGCGAGCGCGCCCGCGTAGCCGTGATCAGTCACGGTCTGTGGCTGCGCCGATTCGGCGGAGCGCGCGACGCGATCGGCAAGCGCATCGAACTCGACGGGCGGCCGTACGAAGTGGTCGGCGTCATGCGTGACAGCTTCCACTTCCCGTCGCGGAGTGTCCACGCTTGGATTCCCTTGCCCGACCAGGCGCCATACATTAGGATTCGCGAACAGCGCGAACAGGATTTTTTCAAAGTGGTGGGGCGGCTCCGGCGCGGGCGTACGATCGATGAAGCGCAGCGGGAGATGCAACAGATCGGACACAGAATCGCCTTGGCAAATCCACCGGGCGATCCTGATTTTGCCGGCTATGGCGTCTCCGTCTTTCCTTTCAATCAACAGTTTGGGTGCATAGTCTTGTCGCACAGGGAACCGCGAAATGGCCTAAGACAGTCCGCCGGTCTGTCACAGCCCCAAGAGGGGCCTCAAGCGCTCGCGGACCTCGGCTACCACGGCGGCGGGAGCCTTGGCCTCAAATACCGCCTTGCGAGCTTGCCAGTCCAGGTTTTTGATGTGATCGGCGAGCACAACGCCAGCGATACTTTGGCCTGCCGGGATCGCCACCTCGAACGGATAACCCTTCTTCTGGCTGGTTATGGGACAGGCCAACGCAAGCCTCGCCTTGGCGTTGTATTCACGCGGTGACAGGATCAGCGCGGGGCGGCGGCCACCCTGCTCGTGGCCGGCCTGGGGATCGAACGTCAGCCAAACCAAATCACCCGCGTCGGGAACGTACGGCCTGCCTACCATTGTTCATGTCCCGTGGGTTTCCCCCAATCCGTTTCACCATGCCGGTTATGCGGTGTGATCTTGCTCACAAGTTCGTGGAGCGAGTAGGTTGACTGTGCAGGACGTATGATGATCGTGCCATCCTTAACGGACACCTCAACGGTGTCACCCTCGCCGATTCGGGCTTCCGAGGCGACGGCCTTTGACAACCTGAGACCGAGACTGTTCCCCCAACGCGCAATTTGAGTTGATGTCTGCATGTATCTACAATGAGTATACCGCGTTCATCCGCCGGTAGGCACGGGGGCAAATATTCGGGCTGGGCCGCACGGATCGCGAGGGGATAGAGAACGATCAGTCGCCATATCGTTAGAAGACCGGTAATGCGATTGAGGCCTTACTAGAAATCCGGGGCGCACCAGAAGCGGGCGGCGGCCAGGATTGGCTTGCCCGACAACGCCCCTCGGTTGCGGTCGACGGTAGTGGTGAAACGCCTAGCCTTCCCGCGAAGCCAATTTCGGCACGGATCGCCCGCATCTAAGTTCACCACCGGCCCGGCGACAGCGCCCGTCCTACGTTTCACCAATCCGCCATTCGCCCCCAAACCGGATGCTGTCCGCGAGATCTCTTTCGCTGGATGCTAGATTGGAAGCCGAAGCGATCGCGTCGATTGAAAAAGAGCTCGAACAAAAGCGCGAGATCGAAGAGCGCGTAGTAGACTCTCGCCGCATAGGGACGGACGAAAGCGCGGGCGAGCCCTCCGGTCCCATTCCAATCCGGATACTCGACTAAGGCCCTCACGTCCTGCATCCGGCGACTCCGGAAGATATTCTGGCGGTCCGTCAGCGTCTGCCAGCGGGTGTCATGGATGGTCTTTCTGAAATCCTTCTCAGCCTGGGTCGCCCAACACAGTTGGAAGGCGAAGATGCCAGCATTTCGGACCCCGATCCGATCACGAATCGCGCAGGGCACGAAATGCTGCCTGGGTACCACTTGGGGTGGATCTGGGGAAGCTACGATTCCCCGGCCAGCCGCATTACGTTGCACGCGGTTGTGATCGACCCGGCGGCGCGGAACCCGATGCCGACACGCACTTTTTTCAAGCTTCAGATTCTATCCACCTTCGTTCATGAAGTGGCCCACCACTTCGATTACACTCGCCGGATCGCACGGGGCCGCTGGCTCGCTTCCGACAAGGAGAAGGTCGAGCATTTCGCCAAACAGCGTCAACACGAATGGACGCAGTCCTGCGTCGTACCCTATCTGGAAGAAGCTTACCCGCAAGATGTCGCGGACCTGCTGGCATGGTTGGAGGCGCACGGCAAAATTCGCTTCTCCCTGGGAGAGTTGATAGCGGACTCGCGGGCGTATATTATTTTTCCGGTCGAGCAAGCTGTTGAGGAACTAATCAAGGGTGTAACGCAAGGAATCGGTGAAGTGGAAAGGTTGCTTAACTTCGCCCGCGATTTGAAAACCGCGGACTTGTATGAACGCGCACAGGAAGTGATCGACCATATCCTGCTCCAAGGGGCCTGGCCACGAAGACGCGCTCGAACTTCGCGCGAGCACATCTTCCAAAAGCGGTACGCCGAAGCTGTCTCGCTGGCGTTTCAAGTGATC
The DNA here is from genome assembly GCA_043755595.1 of Acidobacteriota bacterium. Lineage (GTDB taxonomy): Bacteria > Acidobacteriota > Terriglobia > Bryobacterales > Bryobacteraceae > VFZP01. The sequence continues at coordinate 16,092 of JAYUSQ010000153.1, forward strand.
GCGCTGAATCCAGGGAATTGGCTCGCCCGTGGGACTCTGGCTTGGGCCTACGAAGGTTTAGGGGATTGGGAAAGGGTCATCGAGACCAACACGGAATCGCTCGCGCTATTCGAAGACGATCTGGATAAACGACGAGCGCTGGCGATGAGGTGCATGGCGTACTGGAGGCTCGGCCTGCGGGACGAATCGGACGCGGATTTGCGAATCCTGCAGGGCGCTAAGCGCGGGGCCGGATGCCGGATCAAATGGATCCTGCGCGAACGAGCGAAAAATTCAATACAGAAGCCCGTCACCGCTTAGGCGGCACCGTAATCGTCCCCTTCAAATACGGCTTAACTTCCCCGGCGATCAACACGCGGTCGCCCTGCAGTTTCACCCACAACTCACCGCCGCGCTGCGAAAGTTGCAGTGCGCGCATCGACTTCTTACCCAGCCGCTTGGCCCAGTAAGGGGTCAACATGCTGTGAGCCGACCCAGTCGCCGGGTCTTCGTTAATGCCGGCCGCAGGCGCGAAAAACCGCGACACAAAATCCACGGTCTTGCCCGGCGCGGTGACGATCACGCCGCGCTTGGTGCATTGCGCCAACGGCTCCCACGATGGCTGCAAGCTGCGCACGTCGTCTTCGGATGGCAGCACCACCATGTAGTCCATCGCATTCCAAACTTCAAGCGGCTGCACGCCCAGCCCTTCGATCAATTGCGGCGGCGCGCCGGATCGTTCCGGTTTGATCGCCGGGAAGTTCAGACACAGCCGCTTCCCCTGACGCGTCACCAGTAGCGTGCCGCTGCGCGATTCAAATGCGATCTCGTCCTTCTTATAGCGCAGATATTCATACAAAACGTACGCCGCAGCCAAAGTGGCATGGCCGCACAGATCCACTTCAACGGTGGGCGTAAACCAGCGCAAACGGAAACCTGAGCCTTCGCGGACAAGAAAAGCCGTCTCGGCCAAGTTATTTTCCGCCGCGATCGCCTGCATCGTGGCGTCCGGCAGCCAAGCCTTCAACGGACACACCGCCGCAGGATTGCCCGCAAACTGGCGTTTGGCGAAAGCGTCGACTTGATAGATCGGGATTTCCATATCCGAGTGTAAGACCAGATTAGGTCAATCTGGTACTTTCCTGAACCAACGGTACTGGTACGCCTTGAAACAAGTTACAGTCATCTCGTATGATCGAAGGAGGCGACAGGTCGCGAAAATTTGCTGCACACGCTTACGCACGAGGAATTCGGTAGCTGGGGAATCCCTGGCCGAAGGCCGCAGATCGTCTACGGTCTTGCGCTTGTGTCGAAGTTGGCGTCATCAGCAATCCAGACCGGAACGCGGCCGATTGGCGGCGTGTTGTTTGGAACCAGCAGCGAACAGGAGATCCGTATTCTGGCGTTCCGGCCGATCGAGTGCTTAGACGGCGATACCGGCGCGGCCCCGTTCTCCGAGCACGGCGAGCAAGTGTTGGGACGTTTGGCCGAAAACTACGGCGAAGATGTGGAATTGGTAGGATTGCAGCCGGTTGGCTGGTACCGCTCACGGTGGGAATTCGCAATTCAGTTGAATCAGGACGATTTACGGGTCTGGAATCATTACTTTCCCCTGCCCTCGCAAGTCTGCCTGGTGATGCGAGTTCAAAAAGACTCGCCTGTCCGGGCCGGTTTCTTTTTTCGTCCGCCGATGGGTGGCCCGGTGCGAATCGACTCCAGCTATCGCACCTTCGAAATAGGCCCGAGTCTGGAGGGCGAAACCACAAGTCCTTCGGTTGAATCGGGCCCGGAAACGCTCGAACCGCCCGCCGAGCTATTTACCCCGCCCGAGCAGCCCAAAGCGCGTGGCGCTCTGTTTTGGTTCACCTTGGCGTTAGCTTCGATTACGCTATTGGCCGTGGCGGCGGCTTACTTGTTGTGGCCTTCATCCCGCATTGTTCCTCCGCTGCAAGACGTTGCCTTTCGTTTCAAAGGGCCGCCGAACCGGTTAGCGGTGGTTTGGAATCCGAACTCTTCCAAATTGCGGGGAGCCGAGCGCGTTGAGCTACGGCTGATCGATGCCGAATCCGATTCAACGATTTCCTTAAGCGCCGCCGAGTTGTCGCGCGGGGCACGTTTAGTGGAGAATCTCTCCGGCGTGATCGAAGCACGCATGGTAGTGCACTACAAGGACCTTCACCAACGCAGCGAGGTTGTCTCGGCGCAATACGTGGGCCAGGCGGCCGTCGACGTGAGATTGCAGAACGCCGACGATCTCGCACCGCTGGCAGCCGAACAGGACCGGCTGAAGGCTCTTGTAGAAAAGCGAATCAAAGAGCGAGGGTCACTGGAAGGCCGCGTCGCGAAGTTGCGGGCGCTGAAAGCTGGCGTCAATTCACGTGAGCCGGTTGTTGAAGCCGCTGCACCCGGCGCGACGACTACTGCCCCGCCAAACAAATCGGCCGCCGGACCCATCGTCCCACCGGTGCAGGCGGCCCCACCCCTTCGGCCGTCAGGGAGTCCACTGGCAGTCGATCCGGGTCCGGCATTTGGGTCCGACCGGGCGCCGGCTCGTGGCCCGGCGCCGTTGCCTGAACCCCCACCGGCCGTTTCCTACACCGGACCTAGTTCCGGTAAGTTCATCTGGACAGGCTATCTGGCGCCCGGTCAGACGGTTACGATTGACGGGCGGCGCGCCTCCTCTGGCAGCGTCAACGGAGTTCTCCCCGGCGTGCCAGTTCGAATCTCGGTCTATCCTGGCGAATTTTCCGCGTCCGGATTGTCCGTCTTCAGCGCGGCGACACGCCATCAGACCGGACCGGTCACCGAGACCCGTAGCGCCCAGAATGGCTGGCTTAACACCAGATACGTTTACGACCCCGCGCGAGCGCGCGACGCCGTTGTTTCCGCCGCGCCTAGCGAAGCCGGTGCATTCAAACAGCTTCAGATTGCCGGAGGCGACCGGCCCGTTTCCGTCGTGGTTGTCGAATGGGCCGTGTCCCGCTAAAACAGAGGTATTTTCCGGATGTCAAAACCTTTAGTTCTCGATTGGCCTACCACCGGCACCGAGTCAGGCGAAAGCAGCGGGCTTCGCGGGCCGCGCATACGCTGCCCGCGTTGCGAATGGCTGCCGTCCAAGGACGAGTTATGGACATGCAACTGCGGTAACAATTGGCATACCTTCGATACCGGTGGAGTCTGCCCTTCCTGTCTAGAGCAGTGGGCCGTCACCCAGTGCCATCGTTGCTCGGTTTTCTCCGCCCATTCCGACTGGTACGAATACTGATTTGAACCGGCGTGCGCCGCCTTCACGGCGCTGGCAATATCTTGTCAGCCCAGTAGGCTGATAAATCCCTTTTTTCCGCGCTTTTGGGCTTTGGCACTGAGTATGCAGTACAAATTCCGGAATGTTGCTCACTCCCCTTTCATCCGACATTGAGCGATATATGGATCTCCTAAGCGCCCGGCAGCGCGTAGCGGTATCTAACATCGCCAACTCCGGCACACCCGGCTACAAGACCCGCGACATAGACTTTCAGGCCGAATTCCGCGCCGCCACCGGTAGCGAACCAGGCATTGTCGATGTGCCGGGCATGAAAGCGCGCAACGACGGCAATAATGTGAACCTTGACCGCGAGTCTCGCATGTTGGCGGAAACGGCGATACGATTCAACGCCGCTTCCAGCCTTTGGAAACAGCAGGCCCGGCTGGTGCGCATGGCGATTGATGAAGGGAAGAACGGATGAGCTTATTTTCTTCGCTATCGGTCAGCGCCAGCGGCATGGCGGCGCAGCGTTCGCGCACCGACGTGCTTGTCGAGAATCTCGCTAACGCCGAAACCACGCGCACCCCGGACGGCGGCCCGTACCGGCGCAAGGATGTGGTCTTTCGCACCGTGGACGCCGGGTCCGCCTTCTCGTCGCTCCTATCTAAGGAGATGGACGTCTTTTCCAGGCGCAATCATTTGCAGACTGGCGTTGAGGTGGAAGAGACATTGCTGGATGAGCGTCAACCGGAGCGCCGGTTTATACCCGGGCACCCTGACGCCGGCAAAGACGGGTATGTGTCGTTTCCCAATGTGAACCCGGCCGAGGAAATGGTGGATCTGATGAGCGCTTCGCGCGGGTTTCAGGCCAACGTGAGCGCCATGACAGCCGTCAAAGACATGTTGAACCGGTCGATCGATTTATTGAAGTAGCGTCATGATGGAAGCGATTGGAAACCAAATCCGTCCCATAACGGGAATTGAAATTCCGGCCGCCGTCGAGCCTTCGATCGGCAGCGAAAAAGCCGGCCCATTCGCTGAGGCTCTAGCCGACGCAATCGGCCGCGTGGAAGATTATCGGGTGAAAGCCGATCAGTCGGTGAACCGCTTTCTGATGGGCGAGGACGAAGAGCTGCACAAAGTGGCGATGGCCACTCAACAAGCCGAGCTTTCCTTCGACCTTTTTCTTCAAGTGAAGAATAAAGTGGTGCAGGCCTATCAGGAAGTCATGCGAATGCAATTGTAGGCGCTTCAATAGATGGACCAGATCCGGCGTCTGTGGGAGGGCTTCACTCTCTGGCAAAGAATTTCGATCGGCTTGGCGGCGTTAGCCGCCATAGGCGCAATCACGCTGCTGATGCGTTATCAGAACGAGCGGGATTTCGCCGTTCTGTTCACGGGCTTGGCCCCGGAGGACGCCGCGGCCGTGATGTCGCGCCTCAAAGAGAAAAATGCCGAATTCCGGCTGGCCGAAAACGGCGGCGCAATACTTGTGCGATCGCAGGCGCTGAACGAGATGCGCCTGGAATTGGCGTCGGCGGGACTGCCCAAATCGGGCCGGATCGGGTTTGAGTTATTCGATAGAAACAATTTCGGCATCACCGAGTTCACCGAGCAGGTGAACTATCATCGTGCGCTCGAAGGCGAGATCGAGCGTACGATCATGACGATCGCCGAGATCGAGAGCGGACGGGTGCATATCACGCCGCCGAAAGATTCGGTCTTTGAGGACCAGCGGCGGCCGGCCAAGGCCAGTGTGCTGCTGAAACTGAAGCCTATGCAGAAGTTGGCGCCCGGCAACGTCAAGGCCATCACCCATTTGGTGGCGAGCGCGGTCGAGGGACTAACGCCAGAGGCCGTTTCGATCCTGGACATCCACGGCGTCATGCTGACGCGCCTACCGGGCACTGAGAACTCCGAGGAAGCGCTCAATCAATCTCTCTTTCTTTATCGCCGGAACATGGAGCGCGATCTGCTGGCGAAGGTCAACGCGACGCTTGAGCCTCTGCTCGGCCCGGACCGCTTTCGAGCGGCGGTGTCGGTTGAGTGCGACCTTTCGCAAACCGACCAAAGCGAGGAGACCTTCGATCCAGACGCGAGCGTCATGACAACCTCGGCCCGGTCCGAAGAAACGGCTCAGGCGTTGAGCGCCCAGGGAGTGCCGGGCGTGGCGTCCAACCTCCCGCGTCCGACCTCGCGTCCCGGCGGCGGAGCGCAGGAGGTCAATCGGCGCACCGAGAATCTTAACTTTCAGACCAGCCGTCTGGTCAAGAAAACGCATATGCCGCAGGGCAACGTTCGCCGCGTCTCGGTCTCGGTGCTGTTGGACCATCTGGTGCGGTGGGAAGGCTCCGGCCCCAAGGCCAAACGGGTCGTTGAGCCACCAACGGCTGCGCGCATCAAGGCGACTAGAGACATCGTCGCCGGCGCCGTCGGATTTCAGCCCGAGCGGGGCGACCTGGTGGTTGTCGAGAGTCTTCCGTTTGAAACGACGGTGACCTGGCAGGAGCCCGCCGCCAAGCCCGCGCCCGCCGGTCCGGCCGCCTGGTTGAAGGATAGTTCCGGCGGTTGGAATGTCTTGGTGATAGGCGGGCTCGCCGGGGCCGGCCTGATCTTGCTCATCGCCGTGATTCTGCTGATGCGCAAACGTAGCACGACGGTGCGCCACGTGGTGGTCGAAGGGCCTGCCGCGGTAGAAGGCGAAGTAGCCGTCCAGGGAGTCGTCAAAGAGGCTAGCGAGGGAATGGCGGCCGTCGAAGGTGGCGTCAACCACCCAGACGATGCGGAGACGGTTCACGACGAAGGGCCGGGATTGGATAAACAACTGGCCGCCCAGTTGGCGCTGAAGCTCAAGCTCGATCCGGCACAGGAGCAGGCGCTGTTGGAGTCGCTCACCGCCAACGTCAAGACACCGTCGGCTACGTCCAAACGAGCCGAACTGCTGGCGCGCCATGTCGCCGACGTCGCCAAGAGCAATCCGGAGGCTGTGGCGCAGATCATTCGCAACTGGATTAACGAAGGCGAAGAGAGCCGCGTATGATTACCAACACAGAAAAACCGGTGGCGATGGTGACCGGAGTCCGCAAGGCGGCGATTCTGATTGTCGCCATGGGCGGAGAGGTGGCCGCCGAGGTTATGGCCCACCTGAACGAGGACGAAGCCGCTTTGCTCAGCCGGGAAGTGGCGCGGCTGCCGTCGATCAGCCCGGAAACGGCCGAGGTCGTTCTGGAAGAGGGCTACCAGTTGACGCTTGCTCATACCTACGTGGTCAAAGGCGGCGTAGATTACGCGCGCACGATGCTGCTCAACGCGTACGGACCCGATCAAGCCCGCAAACTGGTGGATCGTTTGATGAAGGCCATTGGGAACGACTCGGCCAGCTTCGACGCCCTCCAAAAGGCCGACCCTCAACAGTTGGCCAAATTCATTCACAAAGAGCATCCGCAGACGATCGCTCTGGTGCTGTCGCATCTGAATTCGTCGCAGGCAGCCGCGCTCCTGGCTTCGCTCCCCATTGAGTTGCGCGGCGAAGTGTCGCTTCGCATGGCCAACCTCGAACGTATTTCGCCGGAGGTGATCTCTCGCATCGCCTCGATTATCGGACAAAAGATCAAGTCGCTCGGCGAATTCAGCCGCGAAGCCTATGGCGGCGTGCGCGCCGTGGCCGAGATGTTCAACCGTCTCGATTCCGGCATGAGCAAGGATATCCTGAACGATCTGGAGAAGCAGGACGAAGACGTCACCAATTCGATTCGCCACCTCATGTTTGTGTTCGAAGACCTGCTCTTGATGGATCAATCGGGCATCAAGGAAGTATTGTCGCGGGTGGACCGGAAACTGCTTACGTTGGCTCTCAAAGGCACCAGCGATCAATTGCGCATACGCTTTCTCGAGTCCATGTCACAACGCGGCGCCGAAATGTTGCGCGAAGACATGGATTCGATGGGGCCGGTCAAGATCAAGGAAGTCGAGGGAGCACAGCAACAGATCATCGCGGTCGTCCGCCAGTTGGAGGCCGAAGGCACTGTCAGCCTGAAGGGCGCCGTCGGCGAACAATATGTCGTCTAGGATTGTCGCGCGGAACTCGCCTTCGGTTGAGCCCGTGAGTTGGAGGCGGGCGGGGGAACCTGAACCGCAGACGCCGCCAGCCGAGGGAGACACCGAGTTCGACGCCGAGGCCAAGGCAGCGGCTGAAATTGCGCTCCTACGGCAGGCCGTCGGCACGCTCGATAGCCGCCTGACTGCCGCTGCTCAGAGCGCGGCCGAACGCGAAGCTCGAGCCCTCGAAATGGGCCGTCAGGAGGGACACGCCGCAGGACGCCAGGCCGGAGCCGCCGCCGCAGAGGACGAATGCCGCCGGGCGATCGGCGCAGTGCAGGCCGAGGCTGCCGAGCGCTCCGCCGGTGCCGCCGCCCAAGCCGTCGACTTGCGCCGTCGTCTGCGCCAACAGATGGAGGCTGACTTGGTCAGTCTGGCGGTCGCCGTGGCCCGCCGGATTGTTCGCCGGGAGTTGACCGTGGATCCTGAGGCGCTCATGGGGATCGTCAAGTCCGCCGTGGAACGGATCGCGGCCCGGGAACTTCTCGCCATTCGAGTCGCTCCTCCCGACGCGCCGAGAGTGTCGGCCCGATTGGCCGAACTCCACTTGCCGGGGCGCGTGGAGGTGATCGCCGACTCGACGCTGGCCTGGGGCTCGGTTCTATTCGAGACAGAACGAGGGCAGCATGACGCCTCGGTGGACACACAGTTTGAAGAGATCGACCGCGGCTTGGCGGACTTGGCAGGGAGGGCGGACGGATGAGGGTTGACGATTTGGAAAGAAGATGGTTTCGCTCGGTGCGCAAGTTTAAGAAGCACAGACGCGGATCGGTTATGGCGTGGATGGCGCTGCGCGCTTCGGTGGCGAAAGGCGTGATCCGCCTGCTCTGGCGGTTGTCTTGAGCCCAACTGGCAGCCAGGAAACATGGCGCCTGGACCGCTACCTAACCGCGCTGAATAAGATGGAAACGGTCCGCCGCGTGGGCCGGGTCGTCGAAATGGTGGGGCTGCTGGTCGAGTCCGAAGGCCCCGCTGCCGCTGTCGGCGACTTTTGCGAGATAAGAATCGGGGCGGACGCACGGACGATTCGGGCCCAGGTGGTCGGGTTTCGCGACGGCCGGATGCTCCTGATGCCGTTGGAAGAAGTCGAAGGCATCGAGTCTGGATCGCGAGTAATCGCCCGGCCGGAACAGGGAATGCTCTCGGCTGGCCCTCATCTGCTGGGCCGCGTGCTGGACGGCTTCGGGCAGCCTCTGGATGGCCGCCCGCTCGCCACCGGCGGAGCGCCCTACCCATTAATCGTGGCCCCGCCCGGCCCAATGGATCGTGAGCCGATCGCCGACGCTTTGCCCACCGGGATCCGTGTCATCGATAGCCTCTTGACCTGCGGGCGCGGCCAGCGCATCGGCATCTTCGGCGGGAGCGGCGTCGGAAAGAGTACGCTGCTCGGCTGCCTCGCCCGGCATCACGGGGCCGATGTCGCCGTGATCGCCTTGATCGGTGAACGCAATCGCGAGGTTCGCGATTTCATTGAACACGAACTGGGGCCGGAGGGCCTCGCCAAGTCCGTCGTGGTAGTAGCGACGTCCGACCGTCCAGCCCCGCTACGTCTGCGCGCGGCCTTCGTCGCGTTGGCGATCTCGGAGTATTTTCGCGATCAAGGCGCCGGGGTGCTGCTCATTATGGATTCTGTCACCCGGCTGGCGATGGCCCAACGCGAAATAGGACTCGCGGCCGGCGAGCCACCTTCTCAAAAAGGCTACACGCCTTCCGTCTTCAATCTACTCCCACGGATTTTCGAACGCGCTGGCAATTTCCGCAAAGGCTCAATCACCGGTTTGTTCACGGTCCTGGTCGAAGGCGACGACTTCAACGAACCTATCGCCGACGCGGTCCGGGGCATTCTCGACGGCCATATTATCCTCTCGCGCGAAATGGGAGCCAGCGGCCACTATCCGGCAATCGATCCGCTGGCGTCGGTGAGCCGCCTGGCCTCGCGCGTCGCCAGCCCGCCGCATCGGGAAGCGGCCCGGCGCATGCGTGAAGCCCTCGCCACCTATCAACGCTCCGAAGACCTTATCAATCTTGGCGCCTATGTGTCGGGCTCGAATCCGCAATTGGACGCCGCCATCAAGCTCCGGCCTCGCCTCAACGATTTTCTGAAGCAGAGGCCCGATGAGCACACCAACGCTGCCGAAACGTTCGCTCGGATGGAAGCGCTGGTGGGCAAAGAGTGAAACGCTTTCAGTTTCCGCTGGATCGCGTTCTACGCTATCGCCAGATGCAGGCCGAGGCGGAGGAAGCCCGGCTGCAGGCACAGTTGGCGCGCCTTGGCGAACTCGACGGCCAAATCGCCGGGCTGGAACAGGAGGGCTTGCGAACCCAGGAAGCGGTGCGAAAAACATTGGCCGCCGATTGCGAGGTCCTGTCGAGCCAACTCGCTACGTATCCGGGCTACCGCGTGGTCCTGGCGCGCGGCAAGAAAGGTCTGCTCGAAGAACGCCGCCGCCGGGTCCAGGAAGTGGAAAAGCAGCGGGCGGCGGTGCTGAACGCATATCGCGCCCGCGAAGTCCTGCAACGGGCCCGGCTCGAAGCGCATAACCGTTGGCAGGCCGACTACAACAAAGAGATGGACGCGACAGCCGGCGAGCTATACCTCAGCAAATGGAAACGGCGCAGCCGTTGAACCGGCCCGCAGGCTCAATTGCCGCGAACGTTGAACTCCAGTTTCCAACGCCGCCCGTCCTTGGCCACGCACCACAGAAGAAGCTGGCCGGTTTCACTGATCTCAGTTTCCAGCGTCACATGCACCACCTGACTGGCCGCGCCTTCAACCGATGGCAACGCGACGCGGACCGGAGCCAACTCCTCCAGTTCAGCCGGGATCTCCTCCAACAGCAAACCGGGCGGGTCGTCCTTACGCCGCGCCGAACCAAAGAACCGGAAATCCGCCTCCTGGCCTAACCGCAGCGCAAACGGCCGGGCGGGCAAAGCCACCTTCGTCCCTTCCTCCATGCCAAACGGCGCCACCGTCAGAGCCTTCAAAGGAGCCGTCATCCCCGGCACGGCGGGCATCGCAGTTTCCACTCCAATGTAGTACGTCCGCGCAATTCCGCCGCGAATCCGGACGCCGCGCCCTGAACGGGCCAAGCCATAGTAAGCCGCGCCTCGCGCCACCGCATGCATCAGATCTTCGCCTTCCAAGGCCTGAGCGAGCGGCATCCCCTCGGCCGTCAGCCAACTATTCAGCGTCTCGGCCAACCGCGCCCGCAACAACCCGCCGCCAAAAACGCCGCCGTTGAATAGCACATGAGTCGGAGCCGCCATGCCGCTAGGCGCGCGCCTGGGCGACGGCTGACGCAGAAATCGCGCCAGATGCTTCGTGACGGCGGCATCGGAAGCATACGGCAATCCAATCTCGGCCAGCGCGCTGCGCGCTTGGTTGGCCGGTGACGCATCGCCCGGCACAACGGGAAAAAACCCTTCTAGCACGATCCGCTGCACATCGTCCCGCGTCAGCTTGCCGCGAATCGCGCCGCCCACCAACGAACTCCCCCGCCCCAGAATCGTCACCGTCTGATGGGCCGGAGCGCCGTCGCCCGACAGCAGCGTCTCCTTCGCATTGCGGCAGCTTTGCCAGAGCGCGTTGAACTGCCCAGCGTCCAGCTTCCGCCCCAGGCTCTGCTGCATGAAATGCGCCAGCGCGAGATCCATATTGTCGCCGCCCAGCAGGATATGCTCGCCCACCGCGACGCGATCCAATTGCAATTCGCCGTTCGCCTCGGTAATCGCAATCAGACTGAAGTCAGTCGTGCCGCCGCCAACGTCCACCACCAGAATCAGATCGCCCGGCCGCACCCGGCTTCGCCAATCCGGATGCCGCTCAATCCAGGCGTAGAAAGCCGCCTGAGGTTCCTCGAGCAAGACCACTTCGCCCAAACCAGCCTGAGCGGCGGCGGCCAGCGTCAACTCCCGCGCCACCGCGTCGAAAGAAGCGGGCACCGTCACCAAAACCATCTGTCGCTCAAACGGCAATTCCGGATGCGAGTGGTTCCAGGCCTGGCGAAGATGCTCAAGGTAACGCCGCGACGCTTCCGCCGGCGAGATCCGAGGCATGCCCTCATCGGCCGCCAGCGGCAGGATCTGCGACGTGCGATCCACGCCCGAATACGACAGCCACGATTTGGCGGAAAGCACCACGCGATGCGGTACTTCCACTCCGCGCTTTTTGGCCAACTGCCCGGCGACGTTTGGCGGCGCGGGATCCCAGGGAAGAGCCGTTGAGCCTTCGGGAAAGTCCGCCGCGCCCGGCAGAAACAGGCACGACGGTAAGAGCGGCTCGGCGCGCACTTCACCGGGATTAACAAGCTGTGGAATCGGGAAAGGTTGAACCGAAATCGCCTCATCTTGCACCAGGGCAAAGGCAAAAGCGCAATTGGTGGTACCGAGGTCGATGCCGAGGACGGCGGCAGGGGGTTGAGACATGCTGGCATCGATAGCTTAGCGCAGGCGCGGGCCACGGCGCCCATGGTTTAGTAGTAGTTGACTATGCTCCGCCTGCTCCTGGCATCTCTCTTCATGTTCCGCATAGCCGCTGCGCAATCCGCCGGTCCGTGGCGGATAGTCGATGGCGACATCGCCGTCCCGTTTTCTTCAACCGATTCCCCGCCACCTCGCGAGGCCGCTTTTGGCGCCAAGCTCTGGCCGTCCGGCCGCATCCCCTATGAAATCGCGCCGGCTTTCCGGTCGCGCGACTGTCTGATGCAGGCGATCCGGGAGTGGAACACCCGCACCCCCATCCGGCTCACGCCACGTCTGGCCGAGACGGATTATCTCGTCTTCAGGCCTTCCCCCCGCTCCTTCACGGCGGTCGGCTTGATCGGAGGCGCGCAACCGGTATTCCTTGAAGAAGGCGTGTGCGAACTCGGAATTTACCGCTCGATGGTGCATGAAATCGGACATTCGGCCGGAATGTTTCACGAGCACCAACGTTCCGATCGCGACCGCTTCGTGCGCGTGAACCAGGAATTTTCTAACCTGTCACCGCAGGATCTTGTCGCCACGATCGGTTCGCCGCAAGGGCCGTATGACTTTGCTTCGGTGATGCACTATGGCCCGTTGGGCGGCGGAGCCGGGGCGGTGATCGAAACCATTCCGCGCGGGATTCCGACCGCGCTCGATCTCGGCACAAACCCGATGCTCTCCGCAGGCGACTTGGATGCGCTCGAACGGATGTACGCCGAGCCGCCTCGTCTGACCACGATATCCACCAATCCGCCGGGCCTTGACGTATTGGTGGATGGGCAGCGGCGCGTGGCCCCCTTCACCGTGGACTGGGCGCCGGGCACGCAGCATTCGCTCGACGTTCCCTGGCCGCAAACGCGCGAAGGCGCACGCTATGAGTTCGGGCGCTGGAATGACGAGGGGCGGCAAACCCACACGATTACCGCTGGCGTGTTGTCGCACTTCGCCGCTAACTTCATCGCCTACGTGCGCATTCGCGGAGTCGCCAGCGACCCCGAACGCGGAACCGTGGCGGTAGATTCGCCGGACGGAAGCGCGGGGCCTGCCGATGGCTTGCGGCTGATCGGCACGCTGGCCCGCGCACGAGCGCAGGCAGCGCCCGGTTTCTTTCTGAGGGCGTGGGAACTGGGCCGCGGCTCCCGGAATCCGTTGGTGTTTCCCGTGTTTAGTTCGGATCCGGTTTATAACGAATTCGTCGCGCGCTTTGAGCCGTATCCGGTAACGACGATGAAAAGTGAGCCACCCGGATTGCGAGTCGTCGTGAACGGTGTGTCTGCCGTGACGCCCGCTGAATATCGCTTCGAACCCGGCTCTGCGCAGACGATCGATTTCGTCCGTGAAGTTATCTTACCCGGCGCGAGACACAGATTGGAAGTGATTCGAACCGAGGCGCCATTGCAAGCGCAAGGCCGCATCATTGCCACTCCAATCGATGCCTCTATCGCCGCGATTTACCGCACTGACTATCCGGTGCGCGTCGCGGTTTCTCCGCCCGAAGCCGGACGCGTCGCGCTCGCGCCGAACCCATCGGACGGTTATCTGCCGCCCGGCGAACGCCTCTCTATTCTGGCTACTCCGGCCGCGGGATTCCGATTCCTGCGCTGGCGCGGCGCGGCGGAAAGCGATGCCAATCCGCTGGCTGTAACGGTGCAAGGCGCGGTCGATCTGATCGCCGAATTTACGTCCACCACCGTCCCGGCGAATTCACTCAGCGTGCGTGATGCCGCATCCGCGTTGATGGGCCCCGTGGCGCCGGGAAAGATTGTGTCGGTATTCATCAATGGACTCCCGGAACTGGCCTTCGGCAGCTTCGCCGATGAACGCCTCGCGACCGAAGTTTCGGGCGTCCGTGTCTTGGTGAACGGCGTTGCGGCCCCGATCGTCGCCGTGGCGCCGGGGCAGGTAAACGCGATCGTGCCCTACGGCGTCGCCAGCGAGGCCACCGCGCGTTTCTCGGTGATTCGCGATGATCGCGTGCTGGGAGAATCGACAGTCACGGTAGCGGCTTCAGCCCCAGCGCTCTTCACCGCCAACGCCTCCGGGTCCGGCCAGGCTGCGGCGCTCAATCGGGATGGCAGCTTCAACAGCGCGGCGGCCCCTGCTCTTGCCCGTCAGATCGTCGTGTTATTCGGAACCGGCGAAGGCGCCTTGGAGCCGAGCGTGACGGACGGATCCATCGCCGTAGCGCCGCTGTCGAAACCTCGCTTGCCGATCTCCGTCGAAATCGGAGGCAAAGAGGCGCGAGTAGTGTACGCCGGGCCCGCGCCAGGCTCGGTTCACGGCCTCTTGCAGATCAACGCGGAGGTGCCCGCCGGTCTCGACCCCGGCTCAGTGCCGGTGATCGTAAGAGCCGGCTCTGTCCGGAGCGTCCCGGGCGTCACGATCGCCGTCGAGTGACATAGAGCCGCACTGGTAACATGAAGGGATTCCATTCTCATGGCATTGCGGTTCTACAATACACTAACTCAGCAGGTTGAAGTTTTCGCACCGCTGGACGGAAAAACCGTGCGCATGTACACCTGCGGCCCGACGGTTTATCACTACGTCCACATCGGGAACCTGCGCACTTTCCTGTTCCAGGACATTCTACGCCGGTGGCTCGCACATCGCGGCTACCAACTCCTGCATGTGATGAACATCACCGACGTGGAAGACAAGATCATCCGCAAGGCGATGGAACAAGGCAAGTCGCTGTCCGAGTACACCGCTCAGTACGAGAAAGCGTTTCTGGAAGACATGGCCACGCTGCGGATGCAGCAGCCGGAGAAGATCGTGCGCGCCACCGAACACATCGAAGAGATGGTGGCGAACGTCGAAGCGCTCACGGCCAAGGGCTTCACCTACGTCAGCGACGGCTCGATCTACTATCGCATCGCGAATTTTCCGGAATACGGCAAGCTCTCGCATATCCATTTCGAGGGGCAAAAGACCGGCGCCCGCATGGATATGGACGAGTACGAAAAGGACGACGCGCGCGACTTCGTACTGTGGAAGAGCCGCAAGGGCGATGAGCCCTTCTGGGATACACGCCTCGGTCCGGGCCGGCCGGGCTGGCATATCGAGTGCTCCGCCATGGCCATGAAGTATCTGGGCGAAACGCTCGACATTCATACAGGTGGCATCGATCTCACATTTCCGCACCACGAAAACGAAATCGCGCAAGCCGAAGGCGTGACGGGCAAGCAGTTCGTCCGCTTCTGGCTGCATGCCGAACATCTGCTGGTTCAGTGGCAGAAGATGTCTAAATCGCTCGGCAACTTCTACACGCTGCGCGACCTGCTTGAGATGGGTTACACGCCCGAAGCGATCCGGTATCAACTGGCGCAGGTTCCCTACCGCAACAAACTGAATTTTACTTTCGACGGCTTGACGGCGACCGGCACCGCGCTTGATCGGCTCCGCAATTACAAGCTGCGCCTGGAGACGGCGAAGTTCGGCGAAGGCCAAAGCGAGATGATCGCCGAGACCGTGAAGAAAGCGCGCGAAGCGTTCGACGAAGGCATGGACGCCGACCTCAATACGGCCGAGGCGCTGGGTGCGATCTTCGAGTATGTGCGGGAAACTAACACGGCGATGGACACCGGCGAATTCAAAGCTGGCAACGTAGCGGCGGCCCGCGAGTTGCTGGCGCACTTCGACAGCATTTTTCAGGTGTTGGAAGCGACGGCTGCTGAAGGCTCACGGCCGGATGCCGAAATCCAGGCGCTAGTCGACGAGCGCACACAGGCGAAGAAAGCGAAAAACTTCAAACGATCCGACGAGATTCGCGATCGGTTAGCGGCGGATGGGATCGTGATCGAAGACACCAAGGACGGCGTACGTTGGAAAAGAAAATGAAGCTCGCCACGCAAGCCGTTCATGTGGGCGACCGCCGGAAGCCTTCCGAAGCGATCCCGGTCACCACTCCGATTGTGTCCGCCGCCAGTTTTATCTCTGACGACATCGAAACCGTCGACAAGGTATTTAGCGGCGAGATTCCCGGCTATGCGTACGCGCGTTACGGCAATCCTACCGGCGACGCGTTGCAAGAGTTGATGACCGCACTTGAATGCGGCGCGGGATCGCTCGTCACTGCGTCCGGCATGATGGCGCTGCAAGTTGCGATTCAAACGGCGCTGACGGACCGGCGCAAATCCGTCGTCGCGGCCAGCGCGCTCTACGGAGCGACATTGAATCTTTTGACACAAGTGTTTGGGCCGATGGGCGTCGAGGTCAACTTCGTCGACATTTGCGATTTAAGCGCGGTGGAAGAAGCGATCGCCGAAGCCAAGCCCGGTTGCGTCCTCCTGGAGACGGTGTCGAATCCATTGTTGCGGGTGGCGGACATGGAGGCGATCGCCAAGATGACGCGCGCGGCTGGCGGAGCACTGATCGTGGACAACACCTTCGCGACGCCGTTGCTGGTCAAGCCGCTTGAATTGGGCGCGCATTTTTCGGTTCACAGCTTGACGAAATATCTTTCGGGCCATGGCGATGTGATGGGTGGCGTGATCACTTGCGACGCCTATCACCTGCCCACGTTGCGCGCGTTGGCCAGCGCGTGCGGCCCCGTGTTGGGCCCGTTTGAAAGCTACCTGGCGATGCGCGGCATCAAGACCTTTCCGTTGCGCATGGAGCGTCAGTGCGTGAACGCCACTGAAGTAGCAAGCTGGCTCGCCAGTCATCCGGGCGTTTCCAAAGTAAACTACCCCGGCGATCCGAATCATCCCGATGCCGCGACAATCGCGAAGCTCTTTCCAGCCGGTCTTCGCGGCGCCATGGTGAGTTTCGACTTGAAGGACGCCGGCCGCGAACAGGTCTTCGCCTTCATCAACCGGCTTAAGCTCGTGGTCCGCGCCACCTCACTCGGCGATGTCCACTCGATGATTTCCTACCCCGCGATTTCCTCTCACCGCGACCTGCCGCCCAAGCAGCGCTTGCGCTGGGGGATTGGTGACGGGCTCGTTCGTTTGTCCGTAGGAATCGAGGCGATGGAAGATGTGATGGCCGACCTGGATCAGGCGCTACGCGGTTAGGCCCAATGCTGTTCAGATAACGGCACATGCAGTGCAACTCAATCATGGAAGGGCGCTGCGGACAGTACGGTGTGGCGGCAACGTACCACTTCAAGTGTTCCTGTGCGACAAGTCGCGAGATTCAGCGACTTCGGCCACGCCAAAGCTGGGCTTTCGCCTGCGAGACGCTTGACAGCTTAAGCACGATCCTATGCGAAGATTCAATAATATGGACTGGCGCGTTAGCCAAGCTCATTCTCGCGAGCGATACCTTGCCAAGTTCGATGTGGCGGAAGCTGATCGTTACGACGCTTCCGTCGGACTACTCAGTCGTGACGATGAGGATGCTTACCTATCTGACTTAAGCGGCGTTTTCCGGTCTCGCGAAGGAGCCTCGGCACTGGATGCGGGGGCAGGAACGGGAGCGCTTGTGAGAGTACTTTCCCGCGTACCGGGGCTCACGATCACGGCGATGGAACCCGTGCCTTCCATGCTGGCAAAACTCAGGAGCAAACCCGAACTCCGGGGCGTCGCCACCGTCCAAGGTTTTTGCGACAACGTTGGTGATCGTCACCATTTCAAGGGTCAACAATTCGATGCCATTGTGTCCCGGCAGCTCGTCAACGGGTTGTTCGACCCGCTCACAGCATTTAGGAACTGGCACTATTGGTTGTCCCTGGATGGAGCGGTGGTAGTAATCGATGGGACCTACGGCAGATCTTCGTGGACCGGCATTTGGGAGGAAGAGGTGGATGATCTGCCCCTCTCTGCCTGTCAAAGCACAGCGGCGGTTCCCTACTTATTGGAGATCGCCGGCTTCCGGATCGAGGCTGTTCGGTGGATGGAACGCGTCAACAAACTGCCGTCGACCAGGACGAAACGCTATGTTGTGGTTGCGAGAAAACACGCCTAACCCGAGGACCTTATCCGCAATCATGTTGAGGTGCGTTCCTCCCCACTGCCCATGCGGGCTCGAAGGGTTGGCCGTTCCTGCGAACACTTTTTCGAAGTAGTAGTCCAACGTCTCGGGAAAGAGATCGGCGAGCCTTTCGTCTCTGAATGTCTTGCGGTGTTCCATCTCTGCAGCCTCCAGCTTCTTCATGATCCTCGTCAGCACCCGCTCGACCGCTGCCCGATTTTTCTGAATTAGCGCAGGGATGCTCACGTCAGTGAACGTATGGCTCCTATCCGAAAAACTGGTCATGAGAGTGAAGCCGTTCTTGTTCATTGAGTGCTGCACAATGAAATGCGACATCTGCACTCCGGGTTTCTTCTTGGAGTTAACGTCGCCTTCCTTCGTCGGGTGCCCGGTGGCCCTGTTGCGAATCATCCGCACCTCAGCAGCCTCCGGCTCAGCCTCGATTCTATACGTGGGCTTCGTGTTCGGCTCGAATGCGCGGACCAAAGATTCCACCGCGTCCTGCTGCACGTAGAGGCACTGCAAGATTCCGTAGATACTCAGGTAGGACATGCCCATGTCCACAGGGTCCGGCACTGCCTCGTAGGTACTGATTGCCATCTCGGTATCTGCCACCGTGTCGAAAGAACTGGCGAGCATGTTCCAGTTCGGCGCATCCTGAAGCAGGGGGCTCAGCCGCCTGGGGTGCTGAATGAAATGCCTGATTCGGGCTCTCATTTCCTGCACCAGGTACATTGAGTTATTATCGTCGCTTCTTTGGTCCCGACATGCGCCAGCACAGGTTCATTCGGCCTGAGAGAATCACCGATCCGGATGCTGGATTGTCTCAGACTCCCCTAAAACGCGTGCTCGCACG
This sequence comes from Acidobacteriota bacterium, assembly GCA_043755595.1. Lineage (GTDB taxonomy): Bacteria > Acidobacteriota > Terriglobia > Bryobacterales > Bryobacteraceae > VFZP01. The sequence goes on from JAYUSQ010000153.1 coordinate 34,646, forward strand.
AAGACTGGTATCCGCGCCCCGGAGGCCTGCGGGTTCCAAACGGCGCGCTCAGCGAGGGCTCGGCACGCACGAGCCTGGAGGGTGAACGCATGTGTGTATACTAGGCGTATGCCGCGCATGCAGGTCTACTTGCCAACGGATCTCTACGAAATGGTGAAGGAGTGCCGACTCCCCGCATCCGAGCTTCTTCAGGAAGCGGTGCGCGCCGAAGTTCGTCGTCAGAAGCTACAGTCCGCCAGCCGGCGTTACACAGCCGAACTTGCGGCACAAGTCGGCCAGCCCGCTCCCCGAGAGCGCGCCCGAGCGGTCGCCGTGGCACAACGAATCGCCGGTCGCACAAATCGGAAGGCTGGCTAGACTTTGTGTTGATCCTGGATTCGGGGGCGGTCAGCCAACTGGCGGAGCGCTCGCGCCGCGCGCTAGCCCTGATAGTCGCCCTGCGCGAGGACGGCCTATGGCCACCGACGGTACCTGCGGTGGTTCTCGTGGAGTGCTTGCAGGGGCACGCGGGGCGCAACGCGAACGAGAATCGGTTCCTCAAGACCTGTTACATCGCCGATGCGGTCCCTGAGTCTCTCGCGCGGCGAGCAGCCCTACTGCGGCGGTTGGCCCGTCGTGGGTCGGCTGTCGATGCGCTTGTCGTGGCATTCGCGGAACCCGGAGGGACCGTACTCACGTCCGATCCGGACGACCTGGAGGCGCTGGCGGCCCACGCTGCCGACGTCCTGATCGAGGGAATTTAGATCGCGGCGCTGGCGTGCAGGTCGTGGCCTCCTTGGCTTATTGGCCGGATAAACGGCGTAGCGTAGAGAAACTGGCCAGAGGTCCGCCTGTCGGGGCGTTCGGGTCTAGACTGACTAGGTGAACACAGTCTTGCGGCTCGGCCGGCGTTTTCACGAGCGATCAAATCGCCCGCAAAAACCGCCCCGTCCACGAAGCCTCATGCGCAGCCACTTGCGTAGGCGTGCCCGTCACCACCACCTGCCCGCCGCCGCTCCCGCCGTCTGGTCCCAGATCGACAATCCAGTCCGCCGCGCGAATCACTTCGAGATTATGTTCGATGATCAGGATGCTCGCGCCCGCCGCAATCAGCCGCTCAAACGCATGGAGCAGCTTGGCAATATCGTCGAAATGCAGGCCCGTCGTGGGTTCATCGAAAATGTAGAGCGCGCCCTTCGACGAAGCCTGCGCCAGATGCGAAGCCAACTTCACCCGCTGCGCCTCGCCGCCCGACAGCGTAGTAGCCGATTGCCCAAGCCGTAGATAGCCCAAGCCGACATCCTGCAGCACCGTCAGCTTATGCACCAGCTTCGGCTGATCGGCAAAAAACGACACGGCTTCCCGCACCGTCAGACCCAGAACCTGGTGAATGTTCAACTCCTTGAATTTCACCTCCAGGATGCTCTGCTTGTAGCGCGTCCCCCGGCACTCCTCACAAATCAATTCCACGTCGGCGAGAAACTGCATCTCGACCGTAACCGTGCCATCGCCCTGACAAGTCTCGCACCGTCCGCCGGGGATGTTGAACGAAAAATGGCCAGGCGTGTAACCCCGGCGCTCGGCATCTTTGGTCTTCGCAAATAGTTCGCGAATCAGGTCGAAGGCCTTGATGTAAGTCACGGGATTCGATCGAGGCGTGCGGCCAATCGGCGATTGGTCCACCAGCACGACCTCATCGACATGATGCTTACCCTCCACCTTGCGCCACGTTTGACGCGCTTCGGCTGCTGCCTCGTCATCGCCTTCTTCGGCGCCCAAGCCAGCCCCCAGGGCCGGAGCGGCCGCACCGCCCAGGGCTTTGAAAATCACGTCGTGAACCAAGGAAGATTTGCCCGACCCCGATACGCCGGTGATCGCCACCATCAGACCCAATGGAATCTCGACATCGATGTTGCGAAGGTTATTGGCGCGGCAGCCTTCGATGCGCACCACGCGTTTTTTATCGATGGGGCGCAGCTTGCGCGGCTTCGACGTGAGTCGTTCGCGGCGCAAATACTGGCCTGTCAACGAAGCGGGATTGCCCTTGAATAGTGCGTCGCGCGTCCCTTGAAACACCACGCGTCCGCCCAGTTCGCCCGCGCCCGGTCCCATGTCCACGATGTAGTCGGCTGCGCTCATCACCTCAGGATCGTGTTCCACCACCAGGATCGTATTGCCCAAATCCCGCAGCTCATGAAGGATACGCACCAGACGATGGGTGTCACGGCTATGCAATCCGATCGAAGGTTCATCCAGCACATACGTCGCACCCACCAGGCGCGAACCCAGACAAGTCGCCAACTGAATCCGTTGCGCCTCACCGCCCGAAAGCGTAGCCGATAACCGGTCCAGCGTCAGATAATCAAGCCCAACGTCGTTCAAAAACTTCAAGCGTTGACGGATCTCCACCAACACCTTGCCGGCAATGCCGGCTTCTTCCGGAGTCAGATCAAGCGTCTGGAAAAACTCCAGCGCCTCGCGAATATTCTTGCGCGCGGACTGGGCGATGGTCTCGCCGCCGATCCGCACATTCAGCGCTTCCTTGCGCACGCGCGCGCCGCCGCATTCGTGGCATTCGGCATAGCCGCGGTACCTACTCAGGAACACCCGCACGTGGACCTTGTATTTCTTTTTCTCCACTTCACTGAAAAATTCGCGGATTCCCCGCCACACGATCGCCTTCTCGGCGTCGCTCAAACTGTTGTACGGCGCGGCCAAGCGCACCTTGCCCTTCGCGAATTTGACGAAGTCCGTCATCCCCCATTTGTAGAGCGGACGAGACCAGGGATGCACCGCGCCGTCTTCGATCGAAAGAAACTGATCCGGAATCACGCGCGCCGGAGAATAGTCGATCGTGTTGCCAAAGCCCTGGCAGAGCGGGCAGGCGCCTGCGGGTGAATTGAAGCTGAACAGATTCGGCTCAGGATCGACGAAGGCCAGGTCGCACGTCTTGCACGCGAACTTCTCGCTGAACCGTAACGATTGGCCACCAGCCGCGGGCTCAAAGATAATCTCGCGCGCCTCACGATAGGCGAGTTCGGTAGCGTCGACAATACGCTGATGCAGTTCGCCGGAGTCGCTGATGGACAAACGATCGATCAACGAAAATACCGGCTTGGAGAAATCGATATCTAAAAGCGACTCGGGCGTGGAAAACTCAAACACCTTGCCGCCTTGATACAAGCGGCTGAAACCCTTTTTTCGCAGGTCGAGCAGTTGGTCTCGCAATGCGTCGGTCTTCATTCCGACAGGCAACGGAAACAGCGCATACCAGCGGGAGCCTGCGGTCTGCGCCATCACGCCATCCGCCACGTGGTCGACTGTGTCGCGAATCACCTGCGTCTGGCAGTTCGGGCAAAACGTCCGGCCCGCGCGCGCCCACAGCAGGCGCATATAGTCGTAGAGTTCCGTGGAAGTCGCGACGGTCGACCGTGGATTGCGAGTCGTGTTCTTCTGCCGGATCGCAATCGGCGGCGCAATCCCCTCGATCTCATCGACATCGGGCTTCGCCATCCGATCCAGAAATTGACGCGCGTAGGACGACAAGGACTCGACATAACGGCGCTGCCCTTCGGCGTAAACCGTGTCGAAAACGAGCGAGGATTTGCCCGAGCCCGAGACTCCCGTCACGACCGTCAATTGGAAGTGCGGCAGCTCCAGGGTCAGGTTCTTAAGGTTGTGTACGCGGGCACCGCGTATGACGATTGATTCGCCCACTGTGGAGACTTCCTAGTGTAGCGTGGTGAGATCCGACCGGCCGTCAGGTCAGGAGATCTCTCCACCTTTTGCCATCTGGCCGCGAAGTAAGAACGTTTTGGCCAGGGCGCCGGCGCCGCAAATCTTGAATGATCCAAAGTCCTTGTACCAATCGCCTGCGGGAACCTCAGGCTTGGTATCGATCCACAGCCGAAGTTGATTCAAATCGGCAATGCCAATCGCACGTTCGTGCATCCGATCGATCAAATCCTGCCGGACTGCCGCCCGGAAAATTCTCCCAGCGCTCAATCTTAGGCATCAGCCGCCAAAGACCATGCGGCCCAATTGGTCACCCAGGCGCTTGGCCGATTCGGGGTTGCTCGTTGCGAAACCGCTCGGCCAGATCGAAAAACTCTTGCTGCTTCCGCTTATCGGCTTCGATCCCGTTTTCGATCAACTCGACCAGCATGCGAGTTGCGCTGAGTCTTCGAGACTTCGCCATGGTGCGAACTTGGGATGCAACTTTGGCGGGCAAACTAACGCTCTGACGAACTACCTTTGGCTCCGCGACTCTCATGCCACCATTATGCACCAGTTTGATGCGGTTCCAAAGTGGACGGCATCATCTCGCCGGGGCGGCACAACTGAAGTTCACCGCTTCGTCGATGCTCCCCGTACCCTTGTAACGCGCCACCTGCGGATAGGGACAAAGCGTTCGCGTCCGCGTCGTCTTGCCTTGCTCGACATGCGCGCCAACTAACTGCTCCGGCGCCGAGCCCTTCTCCACCCAATCCATAACAGCCGCCAGCCAATCCACCGACCCGCAACCGGGACCACCGCTGCAATGGTACATACCCGGCACCATGAACAACCGGTAGAAGTCGCGCGTCTGCGTTGCGCCCATGCGCTTGCTCACCGTCTCGTAGTATTCGATGCCTGGAAACGGATTCACCTGCTGATCGCCCCAACCGGAATACTGGACGATCTTGCCGCCGCGTTTCTTCAACGGAGCCAAGTTGGGATTCCGCGGATTCAACTCCGCCGCCGCCTTGCTGACGCGCGCCGGATCGGTGTCGAAATTGAACATCGTGTAGCTTCCACGACGGGCCGGGCGCAGGATCGAGCATCGCCAGCTTCATCTGACTCTCCGAGCGCGGCAACACCACTTTGCTTGGCCCAACCAAATTCTCAGCCCATCCCAATTCACCACTCAGCGGTTCGCCAGGAAAAACCTGTTTGCCCTTGGAGGTACGCGGCCCGCCATAGATTTTAACCAGCGCCTCGATCTGCGCCGCCGTGAAGCATTGCGGAGTGTCGGCGCCGGCTTCGCACTTAGTGAGGTCACGCGAGGGATCGAACTTACAACGGCGCGGATCGTCGATCAGTCCGTCCTTCAATCCGTCCTTCAATCCGTCCACTTCGTCGCACTTGGCGGTCACGGCTTGGCCAAGCGCCGGAAGTTTATCGGGCGCGATCAACCCCGCGCCAACCTGCGATTGCCCAACCCACATGCGTCGCGTCACGTTGCCTGTCAGATACAACCCTGGCGCGCCAATCACCAACCCATCGAAATCTTCCGGATACCGCTGCGCCTCTTGCATGCCCTGGCGTCCGCCGGTCGAGCAGCCCACCCAATAGGAGTAACGCGGCGCCTTTCCGTAATAAGCCTGAATCATCCGCTTGGCGAGCACCGTGGTTTCATGAACCGAGAGATAAGCGAAGTCCGTCAACTTCCGCTTGCCATGCGGATTTTCGGGCGTCACCCACGCAAACGTCGCTAGCGGTTCCTTCGCGGCATCATGGCCGGTATCCGTGGAGGCGGAGGCAAAGCCCTTCCGTACGGCGCCATCCACTGCGCCCATGCTGATCGTACCCGCAGTGCCGCCGTTGCCCACCATTTGAAAGCGATCGTTCCACTCAGTAGGAAGCTTGATCGCAAACTTAGCCTCCGGCCAAATCGCGCCGCGCACGTCGCAATGCTCCGGGAGATTGCCTTTGGCCGCCACCAGCGACGCTGAGGCGATTTTGATGGCTTCCGCCGGAGCCTTGGAATCAATCGAAAATGGGCGCGCAGCGAGCGCCTCGCATTTCATCGACGGCGCGGCGGCGAACGCGGCCCATGGGATGAGCTTCCGCGCCACCGCCGGGCCGTTGGTCACGGCAACCTATGCGGGGGGCGAGTTAGTGCAGTCGCCCCCGATCGAACTGTTCGTCCCCGGCGGACTATCCTTGGAACATTTCATGGAAGTAATGTTTCAAACAATCGGCGTCCCTCTGAAGGACGCGAATGTGATGAGCCGGGCCTTCGCCGCCAATCCAGCCTGGCTACTCGATATTCCAGCGGGTTCACAAGTGAAAGTCCGGGAGATCCAATTGCGCAACGCGCGCGGTCTGCTGATCGAGGAGCTGGACAGCCACGGCCAGCCTGAAGCGACCATCGTTTGGAGCACGCGTGATCGCGTTTACTCCGTAACTAGCAAGACTGCGGAGTTCGGTGAACGCATAGCGGCGTCACTTCCCTAAGCCGCCGCCGTAAGTGCTGGGCGGGGCGGAGGCGGGGCGGAGGTTGACAATCGCCCCAGTCCTGCCCTACGCTCAAGCCCATATGATCTTCGGGAATCGCATCGTCCTCCTCTGCTTGTCCTTCACACTGTCGGCCCAAGCCCAGACTCCGCTGTCATTGAAACCCGTAGCCGATTGGGCGAAGCTTCCCGCCGGCTGGAATTTCGGCGAGGTGAGTGGAGTTTCGGTCGACAAGAACGACAACGTCTGGGTCTTCAATCGCGGCCCCCATGGCGTGATCCAGTTCGACAAGAACGGCCATATGTTGCAGGCTTGGCCGGAGGTTCCGATCATATCGTCGCACGGAATCAAGGCGGATCCCGACGGCAATATCTGGTTGGTGGATGTCGCCGGCCACGCCCTGCTCAAGTTCAATCAAGCTGGGCGGCTATTGACCGTGATCGCCAATGCCGGACGCACCGCCGGCGACAACACGACTCAATACGCCTTTAATCGTCCAACTGGTTTGGCCTTCACGCCGCAGGGTGATTTTTTCGTCGCTGACGGTTACATCAATTCGCGAGTCGTACACTACGGCAAGGACGGCGATTTCCTCGGCCAGTGGGGAGCCAAAGGCAAAGCCGACGGTGAGTTCGACCTCGTCCATGATGTCGCCATCGACAACCAGGGCAAAATCTACGTGGCTGATCGCGCCAATTCACGGATCCAAGTGTTCGACCGCCAAGGCCGATTCCTGGCCAAGTGGACCGAAGTGGGCCAGCCGTGGGGTCTGGCTTACGCCGAAAAAGAAAATGCCATCTACGTCTGCGACGGGTTGAATAACCGGGTGGTGAAGGTCGGCATGGACGGGCGAATTCTTGGTACTCTAGGTGGATTCGGCAAAGCACTGGGTAAGTTCGATTTCCCACATCATCTGGCTGTCGATTCGGAAGGCTCCCTCTACGTGGCGGAGATCAAGAATTGGCGAGTCCAGAAATTTGCCCGCTGAACGCCGAATTCGCTAAAGCCGCCGATGATTCGCTTCCGAGAACCTTTGACCGCCGATATTCGCGACTTCCTGAACAACAACGCGCTGACGGACTTTTCCTATAGCGATTTGGGTTGCACGCGCGGTCGCAACGTCGTGGGCTTCAACACCGACCGCTTCCGCATTGAACTGGGCGCCGGTGACGCCGCCCTGGAAAAGGCGAAACGCGCGATTCGCGATTGGCGAGGTTTTTCCACCGACTGGGTCCGCCTCTGTTGGCCTTACAAGAAGATCGCGCCGGGAGCGGTGGTGGCGGTTCTCGTTCACCACTATGGGGTCTATTCGCTCAACGCGGCGCGCATCGTCTACGTGGTTGACGAACCAAAAAAATTCGGCTTCGCCTTTGGCTCTTTACTGCGGCACATCCTCCGCGGCGAGATGTTGTTTCTGGTCTATCAAGAGCCGGACGGCAAGGTCTACTACGAACTTACTTCGATTTCGCGGCCACGGCATTGGTTGACCTGGGTGTTTTATCCGCTTGGCCGCCAACTGCAAAATAGCTTCTCACGCGATTCCATGCGGGCATTGCTCGAGTCGATGCTCACACATGACTCTCGGCGCACCGCCCCGGCCGGCCCCGCCGCTCCCCCTGAATCGGCGGGTTGAATCACCCACCGGCGCCAATACCGGTTTGACTTCAGCCAATAAACCTTATACGATTGGCGGCCGTATAAGGAGATGAATTGAGCAACCTTAACCGCATAAGGATCGCGCTATTGTTGTGTGTCGCTTCGCCGCTGGCGGCCCAAGGCACGGGTTCAGCGACGCTGATCGGGACAGTGACCGACACCTCTAAAGCGGCCGTGGCCGGAGCCAAAATCACGGTGGTCAACACGGGCACCCGGTTCACTTCAACCAGCGCGACCAACGCGGAAGGCGCCTACTACGTTCCCTACCTGATTCCCGGGAACTACCGCTTGACGATTGAAGTGGCGGGCTTCAAGTCCTACGTGCGCGATGGGATTGAGCTGCGCATCAATGAATCGCCGCGCATCAATGTACAACTGGAGGTCGGCAGCGTTTCTGAAAGCGTCAACGTGAATTCGGCAACGCCGCTACTCGAGACTGAAACCGCCGCGTCCGGGCAAGTCATGGACGGCGACACCGTCGTCAAATTGCCTGTCATGCAGAAGGGCATAAAACGAATGACTCTCTACATGCCGGGTCTCAACGTGATCAACGGTCTGCACGGGAACGGGCAGCGCGAGCGATCGCTGGGAATGACTCTCGACGGCGTCAGCGGCAAAGAACCGGTACGGGGCGCGGTGAATGACGACCAGCGCATCATGACCGGTACACTCGACATGATCCAGGAATTCAAGATGTGGACTACCGGATTGCCGGCCGAATTCGGCCACTCCTCAGGGGGCGTGCTGGCCGCGGTATAGAAGAGTGGAACCAATTCCTTTCATGGTTCGCTCGAAGACCGGTATGTGAACGGAGCGCTTGTCCATCGGCAATATTTCGATCAGTTGAAGCGGTTCGATGTCGGTTTGCCCTGCAATCCGTGGGCTTATCACGAGATGTCCGCCACCGCAGGCGGGCCGGTCTACATACCGAAAATCTACAACGGGAAGGATAAGACCTTCTGGTTTTTCGGCTTCCAACGGCACCACGAAAAAGTCTCCGAGACGGCGATCACCAACGTACCGACCTCGGAAATGTTGAACGGCAATTTCGCGCTGGGCGGGCGTGGCTTCCCCATCTTCGACCCCGACACCACTACTCAAAACGCGGCCGGAGCATGGAGCCGCGTGCCCTTCGCGAATAATCAGATTCCCGTATCGCGCTTCGATCCAGTAGCCAAAAACCTGCTCTCCAACAATCCATGGACGGCTTCCAACCGGCCCGGCGTCGTAACGCCCTCTGGAGTAACGCAAAATCTTGTGTTGCCCACCAAGGGCCGCTATTACTTCACACGCTTCGACACCAAGGTGGACCATCAGTTCAACACCAATCACCGCATCTTCGGCCGGTTCTCGCGTATGCGGAATCGCGCGCCCGGCCGGTATTCCACCGACATCGCCTGGCAACTCTACGATCCGGTGATGGTTCAGCCCAACGATTTCACTAACATCGTCGCGTCGGATACCTATACGATCTCGCCAACCTTGATCAACGAAATGCGCCTGGGCCACAACCGCCGGAAGGAGACCAAAGATCCAGAAAGTTACGGGCAAGGTTGGGCGCAAAAGTTAGGCATCCCGAACGTCGGTGGCGCGACCTTTCCGAGAATCGTCACGGGCTTCAACGGCGACCCCGGAGGGCGCTTTCAGAACGTCGCCGATGACTTCACCTTCCAGGAAAATCTAACGAAGGTCGCGGGCCGGCATACCTTGAAAGTGGGTTACGAGTTGCTGCGCACACGGTACAACGCATTAGTCGAAGCGCTGCCATCGGGGACCTACAATATGGGTGGCGCCGAGTCGCCCTTCGTTAACAACACGGGTAACACCTTTGCCAACTTCCTGCTCGGAAATGTCGCCAGCGCCCAATTCACGAACAGCCAAGCGACTTGGTTGCCGCGCTGGTGGAGCCACTCGCTCTATGTGCAAGACGACTTCCGGCCCGTGCGGAACCTGACCTTCAACCTTGGCTTGCGTTGGTCGTATGAATCGCCGTTCTCCACCAAATATGGACAACAATCGCAGTTCGATCCCGCCGCCTCCGATCCGATCACCGGGCGGCTGGGCGCAATTGTCCACCGGCCCGGCCAGTTGGCCCGCAAGGATCTGAATAACTTCCAACCGCGCCTCGGGCGTCGCCTGGAATTTCCGGCCCAACCTCGTCTTCCGCTCCAGCTTCACCGTCATCACGGCGGATCTGCTGACCAACGGCTTGAACCAGAATTTCGAAGAATATCTAGCTAGCGCCAACATACAAGCGCCGCCGGGCGATCCCCGCACGGTCTTCAAACTTTCGCAAGGACCGCCGGCAGTCAACTTCCGCGTCAACCAGGACGGCAGCGTGCCCTATGTTGGAACTAACTTCGCGCAGCGCAACGCCACTTGGTACGACCCGAACATGCGTTCGCCCTACGTGATGAATTGGTCCGGCGGTGTCCAATATCAATTCTCCAATACCTGGCTGGTGGAAGCGCTTTATCAGGGCTCGGCGGGCGTCAAACTGATGAACACTTGGAACACCAACGTCCAGCCTATTAGTTACTTCCCGGTGGGCGATCCGGCGCGGACTGAAACGATCCGGCAGCAATTTCAGAATTTCAAGCCGTATCCGCAGTTCGGCAATGTGGATCTGGTCTCTAACTTCGGACATAACACCTACCACGCCGGGACGCTCCGGTTTGAGAAGCGCCATTCGAAGGGGCTGACGTTGAACGCCTTCTATACATGGTCGAAGACTCTGAACAACGCCGACGACGACGGCACGGCGACGGGCATTACTTACTACAATCGCGATCTTGAGAAGGCGTGCGCCAACTACGACGTCCATCATCGCTGGGTCACTACCATCACCTATGAGTTACCCTTCGGCAAGGGCCGTAACTGGATGACCGGCGGCGGCGTGAAGAACGCCGTCTTCGGCGGCTGGGAAATGGTCTGGATCCAGACCTTCCAAACCGGTCAGCCCTTCACGGTCGGCTTTGCCGGCAGTCCGGTTAACTACCTGCCAGGCGTGGGCAATCGGCCCAATCAGACAGCGCCGAACGACAGCGTCAAATTGGCGCATGTCGACATTGGTCCGAATCGCTTCCCGTTTGCCGCCCAGAAACGCTATCTGGACGTCAATGGCTTTGCGTATCCCGGCGCGTTTCAAATCGGCTCGCTCGGCCGGAACACGCTCGAGGCGCCTGGCGTCGTGTGGCCGCAGATGTCGGTGCAGAAGTCATGGCGCATTAAGGAAGTGGTTCGCTTCACCTTGCGCGGCGACGTCAACAACGTGTTCAAGTATCACAACTTTAACGCCCCGAATTCCACTTACAATCGCACGGATCCGTCCGCCTTCGGGACCATCACTGGCACTCGCGGCAGCTTCTCCGACATCATAGTCGGCCGTTTGGAGTGGTAGACTCGCGCTTGAATTAGGAGTAATCAAGCCATCAAGGGGAGTGTCCGAATGGATGAGCTTCCAACTGACGTAGTTTAACCGCTTCTCGTCACGCCCGTACAGAAAGTAAATCTTCGCTTTCGGGGATCGCTGCCACACGTAAGTGAACGACTCGCGGTCCTGGGCGGCGCGAGTCACCGCCGCCACGACTTTGGCCGGAAGCACCCCGGCATTCCGGCTCAGACGGTTGAGGTCGGCCTGCGTCACGAAGACGACCCCACTCAGATTGGGCGACGCCTTCAGATCGTGCCAGCTATCCTGCGCCACTATGCCGCGCACTTGCCGCTGGAATTCGTCCTTCGCCTGTTTGCCGCCGGCCCAAGCAATCAGCACCCGGCTCGAAAGTAGAAAACGCGGACTCTCGACTAACAGCTCCAGAGCCGCGTTCACTCCCCGCAAGTAGGCGCCGGCAAAGCCTTCGTCGAAGATACTCTGTCCCGAGGCGATCCGCTCCTCGATCAAGGGAATCGTCGCCCGGGCAATCTTCGAAATGAATGGATCGAAGTAGACGTTCTCGTCCTTGGCGATGTACTTGGCATACTCATCGGGCGAGCGCTGCCGTTTTTCGCCGAGCATTTGAACGCTGGCGGCCACGGCTTCATTCAGCACGCTGTAGGCAGCCATCGAATAGGGCTCAGGGCGCTGAACGAAAGCCTCAATCAACCGCAAGTGTTTCACGCGCGGCGCCAAATCATAGAAATGGTGAATCAGTTCGTGAAGCGCGAAAGCATTCAGCGTTTCCGGCGCGCCGATTTCAGGATGGTCCACGGCCTCCAGCAGAATATGATCGTCCATCACGGTGCCGCTCGTGTTGGTCAAGTATTTCTTCGGATGCACGACCACGTCCAACGAAACTTGTGGATGGGAGGGTACCTGCGCGGCCGTGAGACGTATGCCCGACTGGCAGAGCGCGCCCAGCCCAAAATCCCCCATCCTGGCCGCCATCAGCGGAATTGACTTTGACCCGGTCGCCCATCCTTCCCGCTGCCACCAATGTGAGAATCGCGGCCAGAAATGCTCAAGGATCTTGACGAAGCTGCCGGAACAGTCGCTGCCGCATAACTTCCGGTAGCTCTGACTTACAATTGCCAGACTCGGCGCGTCGAGTGCCGCCAAACGGAAAGCGTAGTCGCGGGAAACGGCGCCGCCATAGAATTGCGCGTAGTTCGGCGGGTAGCCGGTCTTTACTTTACGGTTCTCGGTTTTCCTCGCCCGATAGCGGCGATGCAGCGCAGACCAAAGCTCTAACTGCCGCGCATCCTCTGCGGTCCAGGCCAAGTCGTTCCGCCAAAGATCTTCGTAGTCTTTCGGCTTGGTCAGGGTATGACCGGCCAGCGTATCGAGTTGCCAGGCAAGATTCCCGACCGCACCGGCGCGCAGGCGGATTGTCAACATCTCGCCCTGCCAATTCCGCTCGAAATCCTGGGCGCAACCTACGGCGCCGGCCAGGATAAACCCCGCGATGCGCCGCTTCACACTAATCTAGCCTTTGCTGAAGATCTTGGAGATATCGTTATAGAGAACGAACGCCACCACCGCCATCAGGAAAACGAAACCGAACTTCATAACGGTTTCCTTCACCTGCAAGCTCAGATCCTTGCGGATGAACATCTCCATCAGCAGCATCACGATTACTCCGCCGTCCAGAATCGGGATCGGCAGTAAGTTAAGAATCGCGAGATTCAGGCTGATCGCCGACATGAGTTGCAGATAGTCCGCCAAGCCATTTCGCGCCGCCTCAGCCGAAGCGCGTGCGATACCAATCGGGCCTTCCAGCGACTTAGGCGAAGTGCGCCGTTCAAACAACCCGGACAGGAAGTTGTAGATCAGCGAGGCATAGTTCTTGTTCTCGCGAACCGATTCAATCAGAGCGTCCTGAAAACTCAGTTGCACGTAAGTAACCCGGCGCTGTAACTTCACCCCGATCCGCCAGTTGGAAGTACCGTCGCTTTCCTTCCACTCCGGAATCACTTGCAGTGTATTTGGAGCCGCACCTGTGCGTGAATAAGTGATCACCACAGGCTTACCTTGGCTGGCGCGAATCAGTTCCACCAGTTTGTCGGCCGACCGGATGGTTTGGCCCTGCACCGACAAGATCAAGTCGCCCGAGCGCAACCCTTTGCGCGCGGCGTCCATACCTGGTTCGACATCGCTAACTTGAATCTCGGCCTGCTCAAACATGCCGGCAATCCCGAAGCCATGTTCCGGTTCAAGCGTTGGAGTCAGCGTTACATCCACCCGCTTGCCATCACGAATCAGAGTCATCGGCAGAGGCTGATTCGGATAGCTGGCGATCTTAACCATGATGTCCTGCCACGAGGGATGCTCGTGTCCGGCCAGCGCCACCACGCGATCCCCTTCCCGCACGCCCGCTTTGGCTGCCGCCGAGTCCGGTTGCACCAATCCGATGACACCCGAAATCGAACGGTCCGGCGGCTTGGGGAACTTGACCATATAGAGGCCAGTCAGCACCGTCACGGCCAGAATGATATTCATGAACGGGCCGGCAAAGGCGATGATGAGACGCTGCCAGCGCGGCTTGGCCAGAAAGGCCGAAGGATCGGCCGACGCTTCATCGCCCGGCTGCTCACCGGACATCTTCACGTAGCCGCCAAACGGGATCGCCGAAACGCGGAAGTCTGTGTCTCCGCTCTTCCATCCAAACAGGCGTGGGCCGAAGCCAAAGCTGAACGCATCCACTTTGACATCGAAGTAACGGGCCGCCCAATAGTGGCCCAGTTCGTGGATCAGGATCATCACCCCGATCATCACGAGGAAGTAGACAACAGAATCAAGTCCGAACATAGTTACCTCGTTGCGCGCACGCCTGTCGTGCCGTCTCGCGGGATTTTCTATCGATTTCGAGCAGTTCGCCGACTGACTCCGGGGCGCGCCCCGGCATCCGTTCCAGCGTCTCTTCCACTACTTCAGCGATCGCCGGATAGCCTATCTCTTCCTTGAGAAAAGCTTCGACCGCCACCTCGTCGGCTGCGTTCAAAGTGCAAGTGGCCGACCCACCCGCGCGTTGCGACTCGTAAGCCAGCCGCAACAAGGGAAATTTATCGAAGTCCGGGGGAAAGAAGTCGAGCGTGCGCGCCTCCGTCCAATTCATCCGCGGCACGGGGGCATCCAACCGGTCAGGGTAGGTCAACGCATATTGGATGGGCATGCGCATATCAGTCGCCGAAAGCTGCGCGACCACGCTGCCGTCGTTATATTCCACCATAGCGTGAACGGAGGACTGCGGGTGAACGACCACATCCACCTCGCTCGGGGCCAGATCGAAAAGCCAACAGGCTTCGATCACCTCAAAGCCCTTGTTCATCATCGTGGCGGAATCGATCGTTATCCGGGGCCCCATCTTCCAGGTGGGATGATTCAGAGCCTGCGCCGGAGTCACCGAGGCGAGCGCTTGTTTGGGAGTACTACGAAAGGGCCCGCCCGAGGCCGTGAGAATCAGACGCGTCACTTCATTCCGGCGGCCGGCGCGCAGGCACTGATGAGCGCCATTGTGCTCACTATCCACCGGAATCAATTCCACGCCGTTCTCGCGGGCAGTCCTCATCACCAGTTCCCCACCGGCCACCAGCGTCTCTTTGTTGGCCAGCCCGATTAGTTTGCGAGCCCGAATCGCCTGGTAGGTAGCCTCCAGGCCAGCCACACCCACAATCGCCGACAATACAAAATCGGTTTCGCCAGCCGTCGACGCTTGCACTCTAGCCGTGGGCCCAAAACCGAACTCCGGCCAGGCCGTACGTTCCAAACCAAGCAAAACCAATCTATCCTTTAGATGCGACAGATCGGATTCGGTTTCGATCACCGCAAATGAGGGGCGGAACTCCAGTATTTGCTCGGCAAGACGATCGACATTGCGCCCCGCCACCAAGGCGTAGACCCGAAATAGGTCACCCCGGCACCGAATTACATCTAGGGTGCTCAGCCCGATCGAGCCTGTTGAACCGAGAATAGTTACGGCGCGCATTCAGCCTAAACGGTATGGTATCACCGAATTCGAGATAGCAACCTGAACTTCGGTCCTAGGGAGAGTGAAAAGAAACGCTGGCGGAGATTCGTCGAACTACCCTGATCCTCACAAAACCCCGAAGGGCGCCGGGGAGGAATTGCTTCAGGGGTCTAAATGAAAGTGAGGGTTAGTCTCGCTTCGGTGGGAGTTGCCTCCCCGGCTTGATTCCAATTATAGGATACTGAATTCGGAAATGCAATGGAAATCGGTA
>JAYUSQ010000154.1:0-18251 GCA_043755595.1 Acidobacteriota bacterium
CGCGAAACCACACTCACTCCACCTCGACCATACGCTTGCGCTTCGCTAGCGGCAAACCGCCGCAGCGTCTGTTCGTTCAGAACCGGCGAAAGGCTCTTACAGCGCTGCTCGATACTTCTTGGCTGACCCTGAGTGTGTCCGCGAAATCGTCACCCGATTGCGAAAGCTGGGCCCGGCGTTCGCCCCGTATGGGGCCGTATGTCCGCGCCTCAAATGGTCTGCCACTTGAGTGATTCCTATCTCGGCGTGATGGGTTTGCGGCCAATCAAGCCCGCCCAAACCTGGGTGGCCCGCAATGTCCTCCGTCTGGTCGCCCGCCACTTCCCGGTGCCCTGGCCTCGCGGGACACGTCGATCGGTTGAAATTCGGCACTCCGCCAGCGGATTTCGAACAGGACCGCGCGCGGCTGGAGCAACTCATCGAGCGTTTCTCCCAACCCGCCGCCCAGCGCGACTTTGACTTCGCCCCGCACCCCGTCTTCGGCGAGATGAACGATTGGGAGTGATGCGCTGGGGCTATCTCCACGCCGATCACCACCTGCGCCAATTCGGAGATGCCACTCTGTTGGCACTTTCTTCCGCGATTCTGCGCTAATGTAAATAACGCCTGAAACGCCCAGCGCTTTCAGGTCACTCTCACAGGAGGAGAACACCGGTGAAAGCCAAATCCAGCGGCCCGCCAGAGCCGCAATCGCGCAAGCTCCGCATCATCGCCCAGGATCCCAGCGTCCACGGCGCGACGGGCGGAAAGATTCTAACCGCGCTAGTCCCTGTGCCTCAAGAAGATCTGGAGCCGGGCCCGCACGGCTATCGGGTTCATGTCATCGACTACGACTCCTCGACCGAAACACTATACAAGCCTCACCAGATAGCCGGTGACCAGGACAGTTTCAAGGAAGCGAGCGACAGCGAACTTCTCGCCAACCCGGGCTTTCACGCGCAGAACGTTTACGCGATTGTTATGCGCACACTTGGCGCTTTCGAATTCGCGCTGGGCCGGCGAGTGAGTTGGGCGTTCGAGAGCCATCAATTGCAAGTTGCGCCGCATGCCTTCGCCGTCGCCAACGCGTTCTACTCGCGACGCGATCAGGCCTTATTGTTCGGCTACGTCGGCGGCGCCAGAGATCGGGTCTTCACTTGTCTCTCGCACGACGTCGTCGCGCATGAAACTACGCACGCGCTGCTCGACGGATTGCGTGAGCGCTACATGGATCCTTCCTCGAAGGACCAGTTTGCGTTTCATGAAGGCTTCGCCGACGTTGTCGCGCTGCTCTCGGTCTTTGCGCTTGAAGAAGTCGTAGGAGCCCTGCTCGAAGAACCGCCCAAGAGCAAAGACGCGAGCGGTATGATCTCGATCGCGAAAACCACGATTGAAGCTCTGGAGAATTCCGCCTTGCTCGGCCTCGGCGAACAGATCGGGGCCGCGATGCCGGATTCGCGAGGCAACGCCCTCCGCCGCTCGGTGCAGTTGAAGCCCCGCAAAGGCATCTTGCAGGAGGAAGAATTCGAGGAACCGCACCGCCGGGGCGAGGTCTTTGTCGCGGCGATGATGAAGAGCTTCGTACACGTCTGGCACAAGCGCATTTCCCAGTTGGGCACTGTGGCCGCAGGCAAGTTGAATCGCGGCCGGGTGGTGGAAGATGGAGCGAAAGCCGCCAAACACCTGATGACGATGGCCATTCGCGCCCTCGATTACTGCCCGCCCACCGGGCTAACCTTCAAACAATACCTCAGCGCCCTGATCGCCGCGGACGAAGATCTGCAACCGGACGACTCGACGTACGGTTACCGGGAAACGATCGTTAAGCAGTTCGCCGAATATGGCATCGATTGCTGGCAGCCATGTCCCTGGCGTGTCGGCCAAACAGAACAAGCCAAACTCGTCTACAGCCGAACGCACTTTGAAGCGATGCAGCGCGACCCGGACGAAGTATTCCGCTTCGTTTGGGAAAATCGCGCGACACTGGGCCTCAACGTCCAAGCCTATGCCAAGGTGCTGTCCGTGCGCCCCTGCATCCGGCAGGGCAGCGACGGTTTCATCCTGCGCGAAACCGTCGTCGAATATCATCAGATCCTCAATCTCACGCGCGGAGAAGTGGCGGCGGCCATCGGCCGAGAGATCCCTGAAAAGGACGAAGACAAGGACTTCCGTCTCTATGGCGGGGGCACGCTGATCTTTGATGAATACGGCCGGCTCAAATATCACGCATTGAATCCGATTCCGAATCACACGAAAGACAAGGAACTGGTGGCTGAGTTGTGGGATTCCTTCCAGCCCTCAGGCGCCAGTGCGTTGAGCCAACTACATCTGACGCGCGCGACTGCTTTGCCGGCGCTCGCAAGCAAGGGGGAGAACGAATGGTAAAGCCAACCGCCGTCGACATCCGGGCCTACAACGTAGGGTTCGGCGATTGTTTCCTCGTGACCTTTGAATACGGCAACACCGAAAAGCGCAGCGTGCTGATCGATTTCGGCAGCACCGGGAAACCAGCCAGATCGCCCGCGGACGTCATGGAGAAAGTCGCCGAAGATGTGCGCGATTTCGTCACCGCCAACTGCGGCGGCGTCCTGCATGGCGTCGTGGCCACCCACCGGCATAAAGATCACATCAGTGGCTTTGCGGGTGAATCCGGCAAGATCATTGAAAACCTGAACCCGAAGGTTGTCGTGCAGCCTTGGACCGAAGATCCTCTAGCCCAACGTAATGCCAAAACCGCGACGGCCAAAAGCGGCGGCGCCGGAGCCGAACCGAAAAGCCTCGCTGCGATGCAGAATCAGTACCTCCAGTCCTTCGCCCATATGAACGCTTTCAGCGCCTCCGCGCTCGCCGCCGCCGGCCCGCGCATGGGCGATCGAAACGAAACCAAGATCAAGTTCCTGGCCGACGACAACATGGCCAACAAGGAAGCCGTTGAGCGCCTCGCCAGAATGGGGAAGAAAGGCGCAGCGGACTACGTGCGCGCGGGCGACAAGACGCGCCTCGAAAAACAATTGCCCGGCGTCAAGATCCACGTCCTCGGACCGCCCGATCTCACCCAAACCGATACAATTCTCAAGCAGCGCGCGACCGACAAGACCGAGTTCTGGCAGTTCATGCAGTTCTGGTCGATGCTCGCGGCCGGTTCCGCCGCAGAAACGCCGGAGCCACTCTTTCCCAATGCGGCCGTCGCGGCCTCCAAGCCCATCAACACTCGCTGGTTCATCGACAAGGCCGACCGTCAGTTAGGAAATCAGCTACTCGGCATCGTCCGCATCCTCGACAAAGCGATGAACAACACCAGCGTGATTCTGCTCTTCGAAGTCGGCGGCAAAAAGCTCCTGTTCCCCGGCGACGCGCAAATCGAAAACTGGGCGTATGCGTTGAGCGAACCCAAGGAATTGCCGGGCGTGAAAAAGCTGCTGGCCGACGTCGACCTCTACAAAGTGGGCCATCACGGCAGCCGCAATGCGACTCCCAAAACCCTCTGGGATGGCTTCAAGCGCAAATCATCCACCCAGAAAGCCGGCCGCCTGACCAGCGTCGTCTCCACGATGAGGGGCAAGCACGGCGACAGTGAAAAGCATACCGAAGTGCCTCGCAAATCCCTCGTCGAAGCCCTAAGCGCTGAAAGCGATTTCCATACTACCGAAGGCGTCAGGGATTTATTCGACACCGTCCGCGTCGAAGTCAAATAGGAGACTGATCAAATGAGCGACATGAAGTTCGGCAAATTCGACTCGCTATCGGCATTCCTCGAGTCATACAAGACAGCCGAGAAGAACAAGGAAACGAAGCCGCTGCTCACCGGAACGGCGGCCGTGAGCCTCAAAAAAATCAAAGCGCAGCAAAAGAAAAAGAAGCCGCAGCGCGACGTGGTCGAAGTGGAAGCCTCGCTCAAGGTCCGTGAACCGGATGACAACGATAACAACGGCGGCAAACACTACCGCCTTCGCATCGCGGTGACGAAAATCGTCAAGGACGACCCCGACGTTTCCAAAGACCTGAAAGACGCTAAAGCCACCGGCCGCGATATCTTCGTCGCCATCCGCTTTGGAGACTCAATGGGAATTCAGGAAACGATCAAAGGCATGAACGCCGGAGCCGCCCTCAAGCTGAAAGGCGAGTGGATCACCAAGGAAAAGGCCAGAGCGCACGGCGGCGAGAAGATGTCGGTGCTGCACTTCACACACCACCCGCTTGGGTTCGTCTGTACGCCCATCAAGTGTTATATGTGAGCGGAGCCGGCTTCAACGCTTGACGCCATTCTTCGGAAACTTGTACTTGGGGGCCTTGTAAGACTTCGGGCGATGCTTGCGGGGGACCTTCCCCAGCCTGCCGGAGTTCCTCCCCGAACTGTGTGAGGAAATCGCGTCGGCAATCTTGCTGCGCGGCTGCTTTTTTTCCGCCGCAAACGCCATCGAACTTGGCAGCAACAGCAGCACGACAGCCAACGCAAGAGTTCGCACGATCTAGCCATCGGCGGCTCCGGTGTCAATCTACATAGACATGCGCCACGCGCGCGCTGATTCCGCACAAAACGCTGTAAGAAATCGTCCCGGCCAGCCGCGCGATCTGTTGCGCGTCAATCCGCGCCTCGCCTTCCTCGCCCAACAGCGTTACCACATCGCCCGCCCGCACCTGCGGCGCGTCCGTCAGATCGATCGTCGAAACATCCATCGAAACCGCGCCGAGCATCGGCACGATTCGCCCGCCCGCGATCACGCTGCCCTTGTTCCCCAACCGATGCGGGATTCCATCCGCGTATCCCGCCGACACCACTCCGATGCGCGTCGCACGCTTGGACCGCGCCATTGCGCCGTACCCGATCGGCTCGCCCGCCGGAATCTCCTTCACCACCAAAATGCGCGCCTTCCAGGCCAAAGCCGGCCGTACGTCGAGTTGGCACGCGAGTGCGAATTCGGCGCCGCGCACCACAGGCGAAACATAGCCGTAGATCGCGTGGCCAGGCCGCACCATCGTTTGCCAAGCCCGGCGCCGCGAATAGGCGACCGGAGCCGTGGCCGACGTATGAACGAACTGGGGCTTCTCAGGCAGCGCCGCCAGAATCGACTCAAACCGCGCCAACTGCGCTTCGGTCTGCCCCGATTCGTAGTCTGACGCCGCCGCTAAATGTGTCATCAGGCCTTCCAGCCGCACACCCCGCGCCGCCGCCCGCGCCACCGCCGCCACGATCTCGCCCGCCGCCGCGCGCGTACCCAACCGGCCCAGCCCGGAATCGATCTTCAAGTGATAATCGCAGGGCACGGTCAGCAAATCGAGATCGGCCAGATCGTGGATTGCGGGCGTCAGGCCATGTGTCGCCAGTTCCGCCGACGGCCGGTCTGCCATCACCAGAATCCGCCCCTCGGCTATCCCGGTCTCACGAAGCGCCACGCCTTCTTCCACACTCGACACAGCCAGCCAACGCGCGCCTGCCGCCAACAAGACGCGCGACACCTCAACCGCCCCATGACCGTAGGCGTCAGCCTTGACCACGGGGCAAATCTCAATGCCCCGGCCGGTCAGCCGCGACACCGCCTCGTAGTTGGCGCGCACCCTGCCCCGGGAAACCTCAATCCAACATCGCATGGGAAGCTTTAGGTTACCGCGCCGGCGCGCCACCCCAATCCCCCGATTTCTCTCCGGTGTTTGCATCTTTGCACGTCATTTGGATACGCTTATGGCACGTTCTCGCAGTGGGAACGGTGGGGGGATGTGCGCCATGCTCCGTTTTTCATTCGCTGTGGGGTTAGCTACGGTTTCCCTGTTGGCCCAAGATGCCGTAACCGTGCGGGTAGACGCCAATGCGCGCCTGGGCCCGTTAAAGCCGGTCTTCAGTTTCTTCGGCTACGATGAGCCGAACTACACCTACATGAAGGACGGCAAGAAACTTCTATCGGAGTTGGCGGCCCTCAGCCCCGTCACGGTACACGTGCGCGCGCATAACCTGCTCACGTCAGGCGACGGGGAAGCGGCGCTGAAGTGGGGCTCCACCAATGCCTACACCGAAGACGCCAACGGGAAGCCCGTGTACGATTGGACGATCGCCGACCGCATCTTCGACACTTACCTAGAGCGCAAAATGAAGCCACTCGTCGAAATCGGCTTCATGCCCCAAGCGCTCTCGGTCAAGCCCGATCCCTATCGCCATAACTGGGATCCCGCCAAGCCCTACGGCAATATTTACACCGGCTGGGCGCACCCTCCGAAGGACTACAACAAATGGGCCGAACTGGTCTATCAATGGGTGAAGCACTGCGAACAAAAATACGGCCGCGCCGAAGTTAGCCAGTTGGTATTGGGAAGTCTGGAATGAACCCGACATCGGGTACTGGCAGTCGACCCCGGAGGAATATTTCAAGCTGTATGACTACGCCGCCGACGCCGTGAAGCGCGCGTTACCGGCGATCAGGATCGGCGGCCCCACCACCACCGGCCCCGATAACCCGAAAGCGGCTAAGTTCCTCCGGGACTTTCTGGAGCATTCCTTACGCGGCAAGAACTTCGCCACCGGCAAGACCGGTTCGCCGCTTGACTATATTTCATTTCACGCCAAAGGCCGCCCCCGAGTGGTCGAAGGCCACGTCCAAATGGGCATCGACAAGCAGTTGCGCGACATCGGCGCCGGCTTTGAAATCGTGGCTTCCTTTCCTGAGTTGAAAAGCCGCCCGATCATCATCGGTGAGTCGGATCCCGAAGGATGCGCCGCCTGCTCAGTCAAGTACAACCCGCAGAACGCCTATCGCAACGGCACTATGTATTCGAGTTACACCGCCGCCAGCTTTGCGCGCAAGTGGGATCTGGCCGCCAAATACGGGGTCAATTTCGAAGGGGCCGTAAGTTGGGCGTTCGAATTCGAAGGCCAACCATACTTCGATGGTTTCCGTGACCTTGCAACTAACGGCATCGATAAGCCGGTGCTCAATGTTTTCCGCATGTACGGACTGATGGGCCGGGATCGCATCCAGGCCGAAAGCTCGGCCGCCGTCCCCGTCGAAACCATGAAGAAGGAAAGCGTGCGGGGCAAAGCCGACATCGGCGCGCTAGCCTCGCGCACGGACCGCGCCATCAGTGTGATGGTCTGGAACTATCATGACGACGATGTCCAAGCCGCCCCCGCCCAGATAGACCTGACCGTGGCCGGAGTGCCAGCCACCACGCGCCGCGTAGAAGTCCGGCACTATCGTGTCGACGAAGGTCACTCGAATTCTTACTCGGTCTGGAAATCGATGGGTTCGCCACAACAGCCAACGCCGGAACAATACGCGCGCCTCGAAGCCGCCGGGCAACTTCAGTTAGTCGGCTCGCCCACTTACGCAGCCGTTGAAAAGGGTGGCGTCCGCCTGCCGTTCTCGCTCCCCCGACAAGGCGTGTCGTTAGTGCAGTTGAGTTGGTAGCGTCCTTGCCACACAGGGTGGCAACAATAAAGGGCGGAGGGCCGCTTGCCCCGGCCCCGGCAACGACTTCCCACGAGGAGGAGCGGATATCCTCGCCCAATTTTCCATTGAATTGAATGACGTTCCGCCCGCGCCGCCACTTCAGCTGGGACCGATCGGGCGGCCGTCGGCGTTGTTCTCATACCTCGGCCGCACGCGACGCCACCCAAAGAATGCGGTCGCGATCAGCATGCTGTAAGCGGTGGAGGGCTCCGGGACGAAGGAATAACGAGTTCCGGATTCGGACGTATAGCTCAGTTCCCTTAGTACATTCCCGTTGGCGTCTACCACTTCGATTCCGAGCAATGAAAGCCGAGCTGAGCCATTTACCGTACTTTGAAGCGCGAGCAGGTTCACTCCCATTGAAGCCGAAAGTGCTACGGGTGCGCCGAATGTGAACGGCATCAGGATTGTCCAATAGTCAACCGATCCTCGAAACCCCCGTATCGGGGGCTGCACCGGCGCCAGTTGGGTGTCGACAACCTCCCCAAGACGAACAAAGCCATCTCCACCGCAACAGGCACCCAGCGAAAAAAAGTAGTCCCCCGCGAAATGATATCGGATAAATCCCGTTCCCAATCCAGAAAGCGTCAAGCTATCGGCAAACGCCGCTTGGCTGCCGAACCGGTAGAAATCCGCAAAATGGTTGGCCGTGACGGACATCGATACCCCACCAAATACGGCGGTGGCAGTTCCAAAGTCATCTCGCCAAAACCCGGTTGCACAACTGGGTTGATCTTCCGCACCTCTTATTCCATCGGCCAGTCTTACGAGTGCGGAGGCAGTTCCTGTCGCCCCTGCGCCGCAGGATCGGTCGGCCAAAGTGGTTGACATTCCAACCGAAGTAGAAAGTAAGGCACCCAGAGCGAGATGGGATTGAAGGAGAAAGATCGGAAGAAATAATTTTGGCACGTCCAGAGTATACCTTTAGCTGGTGCGTGCGGCGATTCCGGCCTGGGTTTACCGAACGGCAATCTAGACTAGTTCGAACCAACTCCATTCAAAATGGCTGGAAAACCGGTCGGTACGGCACTATAGGCGACCGTGTATGGGTCCCGTCTAGAACGCCTAGAAAGGCGAAACCAATGGGAAATTTGGACTTTAGAAATGGCGGGGACGACGGGGCTCGAACCCGCGACCTCCGACGTGACAGGCCGGCGCTCTAACCAACTGAGCTACGTCCCCGCTTTGGGACAATTGCCTTTACAGACAACTCCAGTTATCGTAGCATGGCTCCGCCGCTCCCGCAAACTGCTGGAATGGCGCTACGATTAGCCTTGATGACGGAACGGCCCACGACTGAGCTCGATTCGGAAATAGCGCCACCCCGAGCGCCGGTGACGGTCGCTTCCGTGTTGCCGCGCGTCGTGATGTTTCTGATTATCGGGTACGTCACGCTGACTGTGTTGGCGCAGGTATTCTTTGCGGCGTTCGGGCTGCTGATCGCCTCGATTGCCGGGGTATTTGCCGGAGCGGCGATCGCCAATGCGTTAGTGATCCGGATTTTCGAGCGGCTCCGGTTGCCGGATATCGGGCTCCATTGGAATGCGGCGTCGGCCCGTTCGTTGATGATCGGAGCGGGGGCGGGCATGGCGGCGGGGCTATGTACTGTGCTGCTGCCGGCCGCCGTTGGCTTGGCGAGCTGGCAGCCAAGCACGGACACGAGCTCATCTTTTCCAGGCTTCCTATTTCTGACCGCAATGCTGCTGTTTGGGGCCGTAGGCGAAGAGATGCTGTTTCGAGGATACGGGCTACAGGTCTTGGTCCCGGTGCTAGGCCCGGTGGCCGCGATCCTGCCGATGAACGTGCTGTTCGCCGCAGCGCACGCCGATAATCAGGGAGTGTCGTGGCTTGGCCTCTTCAACACCTTCCTCTGGGGCGTGCTGTTGTCAGCCGCTTTGCTGCGCAGCGGCACGTTGTGGATGCCGATCGGTTTGCATTTCGGCTGGAACTGGATTCTGCCCGTTCTCGGAGTGAACGTGAGTGGATTTACAATGAGGTTGACGGGGTATCAGCTTGCCTGGCAGGTTGCGCCCGTCTGGTCTGGCGGGGAGTATGGACCCGAAGGCGGCTTGTTTTGTACGCTCGCGGTGGGTTTATTGGGCGGGTTGCTTTTGCGGGCTGGCTGGGTTCCGCGGCAGGAGTTGGCGCTGCTGCGCAGCGGCAAACGGGAGGTTTCGGCATGACGGCAAAGATTGGTTTGTTGATCTTCGCGCTCGGCTGGGGCGGCCTTTCGCATGGCGCCGGACGTAAGCTCACGCCTGAAGATCGCCTGGAAATCATTCGCGGTTTGAGCGCTGAGTATGCCACGGTGAAGACGGCTTTGCCGCGGTCGAAGAAGGCGCTGGAATTTTCCAGCACCGGCACTTGGGACAAAGCCAAGTGGGTGGAGTTAGGGCGCGAGAATGGCCCGGCGGCGCGCGTGGGCGATATCGTGCAAGTGACCAAGGTCGACATCAACGGCGACAATATTGCCTTTGAGATTAACGGCGGATTTCGCACCGGGCCGAAGTGGCATGAGCGGATTCAAGTGGGCAACGGCTCCCGCACGGCGCCGATCGGGCAGCAGAGCGAAGGCACGACGGGGACGATTATCTCGCTCGAATTCGAAGGCGGCGTGCCACCACTTGAAGTCAAAGAGTTCAAGAAACTGTTGGCGCCGATTCTGGATTTTGAGAAGCGCTCGGCGACCGAAAACTACCTCGATTCCTTGCCGGCGCCGATGCAGGCCGCGATCAAAGAGAAGCGCGCGCTGGAGGGGATGGATAAAGATCAGGTGATGATGGCGGTGGGCCGTCCACGCCACAAGCAGCGCGAGACCAAGGATGGTGTCGATGTCGAAGATTGGATTTACGGCGAGCCGCCCGGCAAAATTTCTTTCGTCACCTTTAGCAACGGCAAAGTGATCAAGGTGAAAGACGCTTATGCGGGTTTGGGCGGTTCGACGGCAGAACCGCTGGCTCCGAGGTAGACGCTATTGTACGCGCCGCGCCGTGAAGGTTTCCGGCGAACGCGAGTCATATCCGCTATCGGTTTGCAGCATGAATTCCAGGGTGTCGCCCACGAGCCGCCCACGGTAGACGTGTTTCTCTTCGTAGGTCTTGCCGCCGAGGATGCTTTGCGATTTGGTCGTGAACGTGACCTTGTTGCCGTCGAGTTTGCCGTCGACGATTCCGCGGACCGTTCGCAAGTAGGTGGATGTGCCGAAGACTTCGGCGCCGTCGACTTTCAGGTCCATCGTCTCGGTTAGTTCGACACCCCAACTGTACTTCATGTCGTACTGCCATTTTCCGGCTACGCCAGTGCCCGTGACGGCTGCGGCGACAACCGGGGACGGTATGGATGGCGGAGGCGCGGCTACTACAACGGCCTTGACTGCGGCTGTGGCCTTTGGCGATGGCGATGGCGTTGACGCGACCGGTGGCGGCGCAGGCGCAGGGTTGAACGGCGGTGTTACGACGCTGGGCAGGGAGGCGGCGGGCATAGCGGCTGCGGATTCTTGCACAGGACGGCGCGTGACCAGGACAGTAGCCAGGATTCCGATGATCGCCGCTGCCGCTGCCAGGCCAAGCCAAAGGCCGGTGTTCGACGTCTTGGCCGGCGGTGGCGGTGGTGCGGGGGCCGCCACGGGCAAGACGATAGCTGCGACCGGCGCCAATTTGGAGTTGTCGTGGCCCGAGGGGTGAACCTCATACACGGTATGCTCGCGGACGTGTTTGTCCTGACGCACGCCGTCGTAGCGGAACAAGCGATTGTAGTCATCCGACAGTGGACTGATCACTTCAAAGAACGAGCGCGAAACCAGGATCTGATTGGGCTCGGCGAAACTCATGATCCGCTGCGCGACATTGATGCCGTCGCCGAGCGCGTTCAGGTTGCCGTTGATGTCTCGCACCAGTTTTACCGGCCCCAAGTGAATCCCGAGCCGGATGTTAGGCGCGGGCAAACCTTCGGTGGAGAGGTCGATAAACGCGGCGCGCAACGAGAGCGTGGCCAGGAGCGCGGTTTCGGGATCGCCCAGGAAACAAATGGCCGCGCCATCGCCCGTGTCGAGCACCACGCGGCCGTCGACGGGCACCGAGCCCAGGGCGTCGCCGAGCACCTTGTTGAAGAAGGCCTTCCACTTCATCTGCAGTTCAACGGACTGTTTGGAGAAGTCGACGACGTCGCTGAAGACGATGCTGCAGAGCCAAGTGCGGTCGAGTTTTAGGCTGTCGTCGGCCGGGACCATGCAAGCTAGAGAATACAACGAATGGAAGGGCTTAGGCGCGCTTAGCGGTTTCGGCGGACACAACGCTCGCTTCGCCTTGACCGGGTGGGCCTTGCTGGATCGCGGTCAGGACCAATTGCGCGGCGCGCTGACCGGCTGTCTTCTTGCTGCTGCCTTCGGCTCGCTCGGCGTAGGTTGGTCCGACGCGCGCCTCAACGGTGAATGTCTTGCGGTGTTCGGGGCCGGTTTCTCGCACCAGCACATAGCGCGGCACGGGCAAACCGCGGGAGAGCGCCGCTTCCTGCAACGCGCTCTTGTAGTCCACGACCAAGCTTTCGTCTTCGGCCAGTTCGTCGTCAAACGACGCCACGACGTGATCGAGGACAAAGCGGCGTACGGGGTCAATTCCGCCGTCGGTGTACATGGCCGCGATGAGCGCCTCGACTGCGTCCGAGAGCAACGCGCGTTTGGAACGGCCCCCGCTCATCTCTTCGCCGCGCCCCAGGTACAGATAGGCGCCGAGATCAAGCTGCACGGCCACGTTATGCAGGTGCGTAGCGCTGACGAGGTAGGCTTTGAGCTTCGAGAGCTGTCCTTCGAGAAACGATGGGTGCCGCGCCACCAGCACCTCGCTGATGAGGAAGCCCAGAATGGCGTCACCCAGAAACTCCAGTTGCTCATTGTCGGGCAACCGTTCCGGCTGCTGGCTGTTGGTCTCAAAGGCGCGCGATTTATGAGTCAGAGCGCGCGTCAGCAATTCGGCGTTGCGGAACTCGTAGTTGATCTCCGTTTGTAGTTTCGCAACGCCTTCCATCGGTTGAGGTGCTTTCCTGCCTTACTTCTTGGCGGCCTTGCCCTGGGCGGCCTTCATCTTTTCCTGTCCGGCAATTTGGCGGATGGTGGGGTGTAACTGCTGATCGGTGAGCAGGGCGTCAAGCAGCGGGAGGGCGGCGTCGAAATTACCCGCGCTATTGTAGGCCGAAGCGAGGCGAACCTTGGTGGCGGGGTCCGGGCTAGCTTGGGTGTCGACCGCTTTCTTGAATTGCACGGCCGCGTCTGCGTATTTCTTGCGGATCATCGCCGACATGCCGAGCGCCTCATAGCCTTGCGCTTCAAAATCTTTTCTCGCGCCGGCCCATTGTTCGTCGGTGAGGTCCGGGCGGAACTTGGGGGCGGTTTTCGAGATTTCGATACCGTCGTTTGCCAGCTTCTCAGCCTGGCCGAGCTTTTCCTCTTTGTCGAGATCGAACTCACGCGTCTTTTGCGCAATGGTTTGCGCCAGCATCAACATCACCATGAAGTTCTTGGGGTCATGCTTGAGCGTACGCTCGGCATAGATGACCACTTTCTCAGTGTCGCCCTTCTGTTGCGAGACCTGCACGGCCATCTGAAGCACCATGCCTTTGAATTCGGTGTCGGCGAACTTGGTCAGGAGATTTTCAATAGCGGCGAGTTGGACGTCCGGTTCTGTCGCGTTCTGGATCGCCATGAGCGCTTCGGACTCTTTTGGGGACTTGGGCTTCGGTTGAGCCCACAATCCAGACGCCAACCCAAGGCCGGCCACCAATAACAAAACCTTCTTCATTGCTCGTCTAGCTCCTATTGCTTCGCTTTCTCTGAAATAGCTCGCAGAGCTTCAGTAGCCGCTTCCCTGGCTTTCGCCGAACCGCCTTCCACAGCCAGTGCGGCCTGGAAGCGCGAAACGGCATTGGCTTGGGCGGCGGGGTCCATCTGCTGCTGCGACAACTTACCTAAGTACACGAGCGTCCACGTTTTTTCATACGGTGGTGCGCCCAAATCGAGAGACTTCTCAAACAGCCGTTCGGCCGCTTCGGGATCCTTGTTCAATGACGCGATGCGGCCGAGTCCGTAGTAGGCCCGCGCTTGGATCGGGGTTTGATCGGTTGCGGTGAGAATGCCTCCGAAGGCCTCGCGCGCCTTGACCAGATCGCGCGCTGCGTAAAGAGCTTCGGCATCGGCGAGCGATTTTTCGAGGGCGCTCGGTTCGTCCTCCGGCGGCGGCGCGACGGCTTTGGCGACGCGCTCGATCTGCTTGCGGTCAAACTCAAAACCTTCGAGCCGCTTCTCTTCGCGGGCAAGGTTGATCGACTTAATCAGTTCGAGGAAGTAGAAGCGCATCGACTGCTCCTGCTTCTCGTACAGCGGCAATTGTTCGGCGAAATGGGCGGTGAGAACGAAGCCCTCTTTCATGGCCCGATCGACCATTGCCTGCCGGTGGGCGGCTCCGCGTTCGATGCGCGATTCAACGGCGCGCACCAGACTGCGGGTTGCCAGCAGCAGGAAGTCCTGTTTGAAATGTTCCGGCACTGGCGAAGCTTGAGCATAGTCGGCGAGCGCCTTCTTCTCTTCTACCTTGTCCATGTGGCGCGTGACCATCGGGTCGAGAAGGTAGTGCAGATAGGCTTGCCGGATATCGCCGGCGTGGACTTCGGCCGAATGCGTGACGACAAGATTGTAGTCGTCGAAAAACGGGAGGAAGAGAATCTGATTCGGCGCGCCCAGTAGATCGGCGACCACCTGGAACTTGCGTCCGCCAAAAGCGCCGCTCAACGGCGAGCGTAGATAGGCGGAAGCGAGCGTGACGGCTTGGGCGGCGGGTTCGTGATAACGGACCATGAACCGCTCAAACGCCGGCTGCGAGCGCTTCCACAGATCTTCGACATTCGCATCGTTATAGAAGCGCGCGAGGAGCGGGCCGAGGTCTTTAATCGCCGTGACGTCGGGCGGCAATTGATGATCTTTGAGTTTGAATTCGAAGGCGGGCGGATCGGAAACCAGCAGCGCCCACGAGGCATAGAGGCGGAATTCGGCGAGCGGAGTTTCGGGCCGGTGTTGACGGAAATAGTCCTTCAGATCGGCCACGACGGGCAGCTTGAGCTTTTTGATTTCGTCGCGAATCGCGGCCCGGAGCGGGTGATTCGACGGGGAGGCGGCGTCGCCGTCGTACCCGGTGGCGTTCAGTGCAGCGAGGACCGTGAAGAGAGACTTGTTCCCGTTGAGTTGCGCGGACTGAGCGCGCAACCCCGCCAAGCTGACCGACAGGAGGATGATGACACGAAATACCAAGGGAGGATTCCGCATCCAGTGTAACGTACTCGAGGATAGGCTCAATGGGCTTCTGAGGCCAGCCACGCAGCGATCTTGTCTGCCAAAGGAATTACCATCCGGTCCGCAACTTCGTAAGCTTGCTCCAGCAGGCGCCGGGCGCGTTCGCGGTCTCCGGCATAATTGCGGCGCAAAAGCACGTGAGCGAGATTCGAACGGGCTATCGCTAGATCGCCTTGCGCTCCGAGCCGTTCAAGCGGAGGCAGCAGTTCGGACTCGTGCAGATGAATCGCCTGATCGAACTCTCCGCGCGCCAAATGGACGCCCGCGATGTTGGCATAACAGATGACGCGTGATCGCACGTCGCCGAGCCGCTCGTAGACCGGAAGTTCCTCCTCTCGATGAATGCGCATTGCTTCGTCGAGATCCCCGCGCGCCTGAAGAACGCCGGCGATATTCCCGAGCGTAACCGCCTTCGCACGCACGTCGCCGAGCCGCTCGAAAACCGGCAATTGATCCTGCCAAATGCGTAGTGCAGCGTCCAGATCCCCACGAACCTGCAAGACATCGGCGATCTTGCCGAGCGTCGCCGCCCGTGACCGAACATCTCCCAAACTCTCGTATACCGGCAGTTGTTCTTCCCGCCTGATTCTTAGCGCGCCATCAAGATCCCCTCGCGCTTCTAACACGTCGGCGATCCGGCCCATTGTCACGGCCTTCTCACGCACGTCACCCAGTTGCTCGAAAATGGGTAGCTGCTCCCGTCTGATCTGCAAGGCGCCGCTCAGATCCCCCTGAGCGTTCAAGACGTCGGCGATCTGTCCCAATGTGACTGCCTTGGATCGGAAGTCGCCAAGCTGGTCGAACACCGGCAGAAGTTCCTCCAGCATCCGGCGCGACTCTTCGAGGCTGCCGCGTTCCCCGAGCGCCCCAGCAATCTTTCCCATGGTGACCGCACGCGACTTCACGTCTCCATGCGATTCAAAGACAGGAATCAGCTCTTGTAGAATGCTGACGGACTCGTCCAATTCACCCCGGCTCATTAGTACATCTGCGATTCGCCCGAGGGTCATTGCCTTGCCCATTGCATCGTTCTGGCCCAGCGGAAGAGCCTCTTCGGTGAGCACAGACAAGGCTTGACTGAACTCCCCGTGAGCGATCAATCCGTCAACCAAGTCCAGCTTGGCGGCGAGCACAGCACGCGTCTCCTCCGGTTGGCTGGTCTGCGTCAATTCAGCAATCTCCTTGGATCCGAAGATTTATGCGGCGCGCGGAAAAATCAGATTGACCGATTCACTTGTCGAGGGGACTAGCGAGGGAGACCGGACAGACCCACGGCTTCCGGCTAAAGGCGTTTCCACACGCCAGTAGTTGTCTTGCCGGATCGCGTGCAACAGTTCCTTCAACTGTGTCTTCGCAAACTGAGGCAACTCCGGCCTGGCCAACAAACGATAGGCCAAGCCCTCGGCCCGTCCATATTCCTTGCCCTTGAACCAGAGAGCTGCCGCGCTCACAGCCGTAATTCCCAACGTTCGAAGCTTCTCCGGCGCCACGCACTCAAGGGCCCTAACCTCCCAACCGGCAGCGTCAGCGTAGAACCGTTCGGCTCCTGCAGCGTCACCCGCCCGAAGAGCCGCCTCAGCCTGACTAGCCAGCAACTCGCTCTGTCGATGCAGTTCCGCCCAGGTCATATTGAATCCACCTTTTCGATGAGGATTGTTGCCGACGCAAACCCTACCACGCCTGCTAGCGCGGGCAGATTGCTGTCGCCCCGGCGTGCCTGTTCGATCTTCTGGCGCAACCGATAATCCAGTGCCGCGCTGTCTCCCTTGTCGGAGCCGGCAATTTCCAATCGCGAGACCTTTTCCATGTCGCCGGAGTCCTTTTTCAACGCAAGGTAATAGTCCGCACCAGTGCGGGTTTCGGCCCTGCTCACCGCAAAGAGGCCCATGGTCATCTCGACCGCAGCAATAACACAAGCATACGCCGCATCCCTGGTCGCGTCATCCCTATTGGCCCACGCCGCTTTCGTTCGATCATCCGTAACGTTCCAAACTGCCACCGCGCTGGACTCAAACGGGCCACGAATTTCGAAGCGTTTGGGTGGCTGATGATGCCTGTCGAGACACACGCAAGCGGCCTCATAGTAGTTCGCGGCTACTTTGGGTGTCAGCCCCACGTGGCGATCCGCTAAATTTTCGATGGGCAATAACTTCGGGACAGCGCCCTAGCTTTCTGAAGACAATCAATTTCCTTCCCGAGTCCTTAATGATACTCGGCATTGCCCGAGTACCGCCGCGCGGCGAATCCACCGACAATGAAAGGGATCGTGAAAGTTATCCCCATCGCTGCGCTCGCACTGGCCGCCACAACCGCCGCCGCACAGCAATTTCACGGCAGCGGCTCACGCTTGCTGGACGCGGCGCATCCGGCGATTCAATACTACAAAACGCCCGCTGATAATCGCGTCAGCCGGCTAGCGGCGGGGCTGGATGGCGGCCACGTCAAGCTGGCTTATGACCGGGAACATGGCTACCTGCCGGCGCTGCTGGAGCGTCTGGATGTGCCTGTGTCCTCGCAGACTCTCGTTTTTTCCAAGACCAGCTTTCAGGCCGCGCGCATTTCGCCGCGGTTGCCCAGGGCGGTTTATCACAACGAAGATACGTACGTCGGGTTTGTGCGCGGGGGAGACGTGTTGGAACTCGCCGTGATGGATCCCAAACTCGCCATCGCTTTTTATTCGCTCGATCAGGGTGAGACCAGTCAGCCTCGGCTGCGCCAACGCGGCGACGAATGCCTGCAATGCCATCACGCTGGATCGACGCTTGGGGTTCCCGGCGTGCTGGTCCGCTCAATCGCGCCAGACCGGTCCGGCACGCCGGTTTTTCCAGGGCCCTCGTTCATCACCGATCACCGGAGCCCATTCACAGAGCGCTGGGGCGGGTGGTTCGCCACCGGCACACATGGCAAGTCGCGGCATATGGGCAACGTGTATGTTGAGAAGGGCGATCCAGCCGATAGCCTCGACCCGTCGCTCGGGGCCAATGTGACGGATTTGCAGCGGCTGTTCGACGCGGGTGCCTATCTTGCGCCGCACAGCGACATTCCTTCGCTCATGGTGATGGAGCATCAAACGCGCATGGCGAATTTGTTGGCGCGCTCGGCGTGGTCATACCGGATCGATCATACGGTGGATCAGGCGCAGGTGGAGGAACTGGTCCGCTACATGCTTTTTGCGGGCGAGGCAAAGCTCGAGAGCCCGGTGCAGGGGGCGTCGTCTTTTGCCAAGGAATTCAGCCAGCGGGGCGTACGGGACAAAGCCGGGCGCTCGTTGTGGCAGCTTGATCTTGAGCGGCGCTTGATGAACTACCCGTGTAGTTATCTAATCTACTCGGAGAGCTTCGAGCAACTCCCGAAGCCAGTGCGCGACGCCATTTACGCCCGGCTGCTCGCTGCTCTGAACGCCCGCAACAACGACGCTGCTCATCTCAGCGCTGGTGACCGTCTGGCCATTCGAGAGATTCTGGCGGAGACCAAGCCTGGCCTGCCCGCTGAGTGGC
>JAYUSQ010000155.1:0-18229 GCA_043755595.1 Acidobacteriota bacterium
CGGCGCCGAGCTCAGGTACAGCCATTCCAGACCGATGATATCGCGGAGTTTGCCAAGTCCTTCAGCTTGAATATTTTATAACACAGTAGTACTAGCGCGGTTTCATTGTAGGTGTAGACCGCTCCGTCACCGTCGCGGCTCGGAACTGAGCCGTGAGCGCCAGCGAGCGGTTGTCTATGGTAAGCCTGAAAATGCACTAAGCGGTCGCGATCCGCTCGGCGTCCTCCAGGCCCAGCCTCGCAATCTCCAACTCCCGTATCTTGAACTTCTGAATCTTTCCCGTCACGGTCATAGGGAACTCGTCGACGAAGCGTACATAGTGCGGGGTCTTGAAGTGCGCAATCTTGCCCCGGCAGAATTCGCGCAGTTCGGTCTCGTCCATTGACTGGCCAGCCTTGAGCTTGATCCAGGCGCCGACGGTCTCGCCCAACTTCACGTCGGGCAGGCCCACCACTTGCACGTCCGCGATCTTGGGGTTGGTGTAGAGGAACTCCTCGATTTCGCGCGGGTATATGTTTTCACCGCCGCGGATGATCATGTCCTTGGCGCGGCCGGTGATCCGGCAGTTGCCGTCTTCGCGCATCATCGCCAGGTCGCCGGTGTGGAGCCAGCCTTCGGGGTCGATGGCGCGGCGCGTAGCTTCTTCTTCGGCGTCGTAGCCCTTCATCACCAGATAGCCGCGCG
This sequence comes from Acidobacteriota bacterium, assembly GCA_043755595.1. Classification (GTDB taxonomy): domain Bacteria; phylum Acidobacteriota; class Terriglobia; order Bryobacterales; family Bryobacteraceae; genus VFZP01. Next base: position 685 of record JAYUSQ010000155.1, read on the forward strand.
TGCAGAGCTCGCCTTGAACGCCTCGCTCCACGGTCGCGCCGGTTTCACGGTCTACGATTTTCACTTCGGTCTCTGGCACCGCCGCGCCGATGGTGCCCACGCGGATTGCCACCGGGTCGTCCGCCGAAGACATCGTGATGAGCGGCGAAGCTTCGGTCAGTCCGTACCCGATAGTCATTCGCTCGCAATGCATCAGGCCGATCACTTGTTTCATCACTTCGACCGGGCAAGGCGCGCCGGCCATGATGCCGGTGCGGAGCGGCGTGAGGTCGAACTGGGCAAAGTCCGGATGTTGGAGCTGCGCGATGAACATGGTTGGGACTCCGTAGATGGCCGTCGCTCGCTCGGCGTGAATCGCGTCAAGCGTGTTCCGCGCGTCAAAAGTCCAATCAGGGAGGATAAGCTTGCACCCGTGCGCGACGCACGTCAGCACTCCCAGCACGCAGCCGAAGCAGTGGTACAGCGGCACGGGCAGGCAGATACTGTCGCGCTCCGTGACTTGCATCTGATGGCCCGCCAGCAGGCCATTATTGAGGATATTGTGGTGCGTCAACAGCACACCCTTCGGTGAGCCCGTAGTGCCCGATGTGTACTGAATATTCACAACGTCGCCGGCCGCGCCATGATCCGGCACACTTGCACCCGCCAACGGCGCGAATGTTCCTGAGCCGAAGTAGTGAACCTGCATCTCTTCCGGCATCGAAGCTTGCGAGAGAATCTCGCGATAGTTCGAGCGCTTATCGCGCTCCCACAAGAACAGCGCGCGCATCCGGGACTTACGCATTACGAAGCTAAGTTCGTGGGACCGATACGCGGGATTGACGTTCACCAGCACAAGCCCGGCGCGCGCGCAGGACAGTTGCAGCAGCACCCATTCGAGGCAGTTGGTGGACCAGAGGCCAACGCGATCGCCCGGCGTCAGTCCCAACGCCAACAAGCCGCCCGCCCATTCGCTCACCTGCGTGTCCAGTTCACTCCAGGTAAGCCGCAGATTTTGATGCCGCGAAACTACCGCCGGGTGCGAGCCGAACTTCGCCGCCGTTTCGCGCAACTGCTGCCCGATGGTGATTTCAAGAAGCGTGGCGGCGGGGCCGCGTGCATAACTGCTGGACGTTGTCATACCCTTCGAAGAGCATATCTCGTTCCCGTGCTACCGTGGCGATTAGATATGAAAGCCGTTGCCGTTAGCCCAGCCACCAGACATGTTGGATTGGCGAATATCGACGAGCCGATCCCTGCGCAGCGGCACCGAGGTGTGTGCGGCACCGACAAAGAGATTTGCCGTTTCGACTACGGTACGCCGCCATCTGGATCGGAGGATGCCGGGCCGGATGTGATGCGGGTGAAGCAGGGCGATCTTGTGGCGGTAATGGTCTGCCGGCCGTGCTATCAGGAAGCATGTTCGCCTTGCCACGCAGGCCGGCCGTTTCCCGAGGCGATCGGCAACCTGATTTCGAAACGCCGACAGATGGCCGAGCATGAAGGTTTGCTCCTGGGGCGCGCCGGCGGGATCAAGAACGTCATCTCGCTTGAGTAGGCTATCGAATGAACCTGAACTACTATCGTGAAAACCACGGCCGCTACCTGGACGAACTAAAGGAATTCCTGCGGATCCCGAGCATCAGTACGGACCCGGCCCATGCAGGCGACGTTCGCCGCGCCGCCGAGTGGGTGGCCGCGCAACTCCACCAGGCCGGTTTCAAAGGCGCAGAAATCATCAATGCGCCGGGCCGCCATCCACTGGTCTATTCCGATTGGCTGGAGGCTCCCGGCAAACCGACGCTTTTGATATACGGCCACTACGACGTGCAGCCGGCCGAGCCGCTCGCTGAGTGGATCTCGCCTCCGTTCGAACCTACGGTGCGCAACGGCAATATTTATGCGCGCGGAGCCGTCGACGACAAAGGCCAGACATTGCTTGTCATCAAGGCGCTGGAAGGTTTGCTCCGCACAACCGGCAAGCTTCCGGTGAACGTTCGGGTATTGATCGAAGGGGAGGAAGAGGTGGGCGGCGAACACATCGAACGATTTGTCGAAGCCCATCCCGAGCGCCTGACCGCCGACGCCGCCCTGATCTGCGACACCGAAATGTTCGCGCCCGACCTGCCGACGATCTGCACCGGCCTGCGCGGCATTATCTATGGTGAGCTCACAGTCGAAGGCGCGCGCACCGATTTGCATTCGGGAGTCTATGGCGGCGCTGCGCCAAACGCCGTGGAGGCAGCCGCGCAGATCATCGCTGCCCTAAAGGACCGCGATGGACGGATCCTGATTCCGGGCATTTACGACAACATCCGTCCGCCATCCACGGTCGAACGGGAGGCCTGGGCACGCCTGCCGTTCGATGAGGCCGAGTATCTCGAAAAGGAAATCGGTGCGACCGCCCTGACGGGAGAGCCGGGACTGCCGGTGTTCGATCGCCTGTGGGCGCGCCCAACCTTTGAGGTACATGGAATACGAGGCGGGTTCACCGGCGAAGGAGCGAAGACCGTGATCCCGGCAAAGGCAGTCGCCAAAATCAGTCTCAGACTGGTGGCCGATATGGTCCCGGCCGACGTGACCCGCTTGGTACAGGCCGCAGTCCAGGCCGCCACGCCCAAAGGCGTGAAGGCGCGGTTTGACGTCTTCCACGGCGCGCAGCCTTCGTTGGTGGATACGTCTTCGCCATTCATCGCAGCGGCGGCCCAGGCCTTGGAAGAAGTCTTTGGGCGGCAAACTGTGTTCATGCGCGGCGGCGGATCCATTCCGATCGTGGGCGTCTTCGAGAGGCATTTGAAAATACCCAGCGTATTGATGGGTTTCGGGTTGCCGGACGACAACCTGCACGCCCCGAATGAAAAATTCAATCTCGCCAATTTCTACCGTGGGATCGAGGCGGTAACTCGATACCTGGAAGTACTGGGATGACAGGCCTACTGCTCAGTACCTAGGTTTTATAGACGGTTACAAGGAGAGGGAATATCCTCAGATCAGGTATTCGTTCTCCTCCGAACGACAGCAAAGTGAGTCTTCTCACGAGGCGCTTCCGCTCAGGCAGCGCCTTATTTTTTCCCCGGCACAAAAATTTTCCATCGGATTTGAGCTCTCGGCGGGCGGAGAGTCGCGTACCCTATCAGACCGGCGACACGGCCCCGGAACAATTGAGATCCGTTTTCTCATGAACACGGCTCTCGGAGGATGGTCTGGGCTCGTGGTTCGCCGAAACCGTTGGCGGCGGAGTAGTGGGGTGACGAGTCCCGGCAACAAACGGAACCGGCCCCAGGAGGCGCTCCGCCTCCAGCGGGCGTCCGTTTCGAGTGGGTGGGCAGGCTATCTACCGAAGTGGCGGACAAGGTACTCGACGATCGATTTCACTTCTGCCTCTTTGGCATTGGCGCCGCGCGCCACCATGTTATCCACCATAGCCGCCCACGCTGCGGGATCGCGCCGGGCGCCCACCACAACATCAAGCTTGTGACAGGTTGAGCCGCACGCGCGTTGGAGGACCGATTTCTCCGGACCATCGGGCAGCGTCGCAGGGAGTGCTGGAACGGAAGAGGCGTTCGAATTCGAGACTTTCGACACCAGCGGAGACGCCGGCGAGGTTCCCAGTGCGAACGCCATAACGCTGTCGCCGGGCGTTCCGCCAAAGTAACCGCCGCCGCCGCCCGCCATGATAGCCACGTATTGTTTGCCATTCCGGCCCAGATATGTGATCGGGATGGTGTGGCCGTTGGCATCGATGGGCCGTTCCCAGATCAGGCGGCCGGTCTTAGAATCGAAAGCGCGAAACCGGCTGTCATTCGTGCCCGCGATGAAGACCAATCCTCCGGCCGTGGCGATGCTGCCGCCCAGGCTTGGCGCGCCCGTGTTCTTGACACCCAGTTCTTCCAGAGCGGGAATCGTGCCCAGCGTAGAACGCCAAGCGATATCGCCCGTCCGCGTGTTCACGGCGACCAACTCACCGAATGGCGGATTGGTGCAGGGAATGCGAGTGTCCCGGTTCCAGAAGCGCGCGTACGCGCCGTAAGCCGAGGTCCGGATGTAGGTGACCTCGCCAGTCTGTGAGTCGGTCTTCTTCTCCATGTGTCCCCACTGGCCAAGATTGTTCACATTGGTGAACAGATAGCCAAGCGTGGGGTCTGCGGAAACTCCTCCCCATCCGCCGCCGCCGAGAGTGCTGGGGAACATCAACACATTGCCTTCAAGCCCAAGCGGCGTGTAGAGGGGCCCTGGCTTCATTTGGTTCTTGTCGAAGAGATCGCGGCAGAACGCAGCGTGCTCGGGCGTCAGATTGTAGATCTCGTCCCGGGTGAAGTCGACTCGGGAGAGCGGTGGCGGCTTAAGGGGAAACGGCTGGGTGAGGGCAGTCTTTTCACCAGGGACAGTGCTCTGGGGGACCGGCCGCTCCTCCATGCCGTATAGGGGCGTGCCCGTCACCCGGTCGAAGGAGAACAGAATCCCCATTTTGGTGATTTGCGCCACGGCGGGGATTACGCGGCCGTTGCGAAATGTTTCAAACAGAATCGGCGGCGCGGCGGGATCGAAGTCCCACAGATCGTGATGCACAAGTTGCCGATGCCACTTCAATTTGCCAGTGGCGGCATCGAGCGCCACCAGGCAATTGCCATACAAGTTGTCGCCATGACGATCGGCGCCGTAAAAATCGGCGGTGGGGGAGCCAAGCGGAACATAGATGATCCCGCGTTTCACGTCGACCGTGAGGAATCCCCAGGCGTTCGTGCCGGAACGATTCTTCCAGGCGTCCTTGGGCCACGTTTCATTGCCTGGTTCTCCCGGCCGGGGCACCGTGTGAAACGTCCAGACCAGCTTCCCCGTAAACGCATCCCACGCCCGGATGTCGCCATAAGCGCCAGCCATGGGGGCGCCTTCGCCGTTCGCACTTCCGGTGACAATGAGATTTTTGAAGACGCTCGGCGGAGACGACAGGGTGAAACGCGCATCGGGCAAATCGCCAAGAACACCGGCTTTCAGATCGAGCAAACCTTCGTTGGCAAACCCAGGGGCGGGCTTCCCTGTCGTGGCGTCCAACGCGATCATGCCGCCTTTGACGCCGGCGAAGACACGGGGATGGGTTGTCCTGTCGCCGGGCCAGAAAGCCAAACCGCGCAGTGCGACCTGGGTTGCCTCGTAGTGCCAGAGTTGCTGGCCGCTCTCAGGCTGCAGCGCGAAAATCCCGTTGGCGGCAGTAACATACATGACACCGCCCGCCACGATCGGAATGCCTTCAGACCCAGGTTTGCCGGTGTGAAATGTCCACGCCTGTTGCAGACGTTCGACATTCGCCGCATTGATCTGTTTGAGCGGTGAGAAACGGCTGGCCCCCGGATCATGTCCATACATCGGCCAGTCCGTTTGCCCGAACCCGGAGGTGGCAGCCAACAGCAGCGGGAGCAATAGGCGGAAATGCAAGTCGCTACTCGTCGTATCCACGCAGACGCCGCACCCAGACCTGGCGAATGCGCGCGCGGGTGTCGTGATCCTGGAATGCCAGCGGCTCTTCGGCTTCGTGAGGTTCATATGGTTTGATCGCACGGTGAGCCATCTGACCAATCACTTCCTGGCGATGATGTAATAGGACGCCGTTGTGAATCACGGTCACGAAGGCTGGCTTGGCGACCTTGCCATCCTTGAATACCGGCGCTTCCCAGATCACGTCGTAAGTCTGCCACTCTCCGGGTTTGCGCGCAGCGTTGACCAACGGCGGGTATTGACCGTAGATCGCACCCGCCTGACCGTCTGCGTAAGTGGGATTGTTATGGGAATCGAGCATTTGAATTTCGTAGCGCCGCATGATGAGCATGCCAGAGTTACCGCGCCATTGGCTATCGCCCTCCACTACCGTTGGTGAGGCCCACTCGATATGATATTGCGCGTTTCCAAATTTCAGCTTCGAAACGAGTTCGCCAGCGCCCGGGACGCAGAGCGCAAAGCCATTCTCAACCTTCCAGCCCGCCGGCTTGGCAACGCCATCCTTACCGCGTTGTTCCCACTGTGAAAGATCGTTACCGTCGAACAGCACGATGGCGTCGCTGGGCGGTTTGCCTGGCAGGGCTTCGACGACACGAGGCTTGGGCCGCGCGATATCGTGTACGCGCCACTTCTGGCCGGGAAGCATCGGTCCATCCGTATAGCCGGCCGGCGAGGTGCGCGCCGCTTTTTTGGCATCCTGGCCTTGCAGATTGGTAGTCAGGAAAAAAACAAACAGGCCCGTGAAGGCCGAGGACAGATAGAAAAGTGATGGCTTCGACATGACGTAATCCCAAAGAGATGCCGTTAGCATATCAAATCTAAAGGGTGTCGCCAGGGTTGCGCTCCGAGTGCGCTCCGAGTTGCGCTCCGATTTCGAATCTGATATCGTCGGTCGGTCGGAAATCCGGCCTACGGAGAATGAACAGTGCAACTACGTGGTTTCGCGAAATTTTCGTTCGGGCTGCTATTGCTTGTTTGGCAAGACCGGTTAAGCGGACAGGCCTTCCAAGGATCAATCGTCGGTTCCATCACAGATCCATCGAGCGCTCCTATGCCAGGAGCGGGGTTGGTCTTGACCAATCTCGGCACCCAGGAGCGGCGCCAGGTTCAATCCGGTGTCGACGGAAGCTATCAGTTTCTCAATTTGATTCCCGGATCCTACCGCGTGACGGTGGAGATGCAGGGTTTCAAGCGCGCGCTGCGTGGTCCGATCGAAGTCAGCGTGTCGAGCGCGGTGCGCGCTGACGTGGCGATGGAGATCGGCGACGTCAATCAGTCGGTCGAAGTGGAAGCGCTCGCGCCGCTCTTGCAAACTGAGAATTCCAATCTCAGCCAAGTGGTCTCTGGACGGGCCGTGCAGGACCTCCCTGTGAACGGTCGAAACATTCTGAACCTCATGGCGCTGGTGCCGGGCGTGGTGCCGCAAGGCAGCACCGAAGGCAACGCACTCACGGGCAAGAACGTCTTCGCGGCGGGCAACTATCAGGTGGGCGGCGGCATGGCCAATCAGGCCGCTTCTTACTTTGATGGCGTGCCGATGAATGCCGGGATCGGCAATCTGACGATTCTCTCGCCGAGTCCCGACGTCGTCGCCGATTTTCGCGTGCAGACCAACAGCAACAACGCCGAGTTTGGGCGGTACTCGGGAGGTGTCCTCAACATTGGCTCGAAATCCGGCACGAATCAGTGGCACGGCTCAGCTTACGAATTTCTCCGCAACAAGGTGCTAAACGCCAATAACTTTTTCGCGAACGCAAACGGCATCGGCAAACCTGCCTTCACGCAGAATCAGTTTGGTGCGACGTTCGGCGGTCCGGTCAAGAAAGATAAGCTGTTTTTCTTTGCCGGCTACGAGGGCTATCGGCAGCGTCAGGGCGCGACGTTTTTGACCACCGTACCGCAGGCCAGGATGAACGGCGGCGATTTCTCGGAATATCGCAACGCGGCGGGCGCGCAGATCCCAATCTTCGATCCGTTGACCCAGTGCGGAGCTTACAGCAACCCCGAGTGCGCAGCCGGTACCGGGGCGCAGCGCTTGCAGTTCCCGGGCAATGTGATCCCGTCGAACCGGATCAATCCAGTGGCTCGAAAGCTGAACGAGTTCCCGTTGAACTCGGCTCCCAATCTCCCCGGCGCCCAGTTCACCAATTTGTTCAACTACAGCAAGAACATCAGTTCGGGTGGAGACAATGACCAGTACAACGGGCGTGTCGACTACTCGATTAGCGAGAAGATGCGGCTGTTCGGCCGTTTCACGCGCTGGAGCAGCGCTAACACCCCGGCGATCCTTTTCGACAACGGCGTTTATGCCGGTGACCCGTTCTCGCCCGAAACGTTTACCACCAAGCAAGCCGTTGCGGGTCTCACGTATCTGATCCGCCCGACGATGATATTCGACCTGCGCGCCTCGTACGGACGCTGGAACTACGAGCGCATCGCGCCCTTCCGCGGAATCGACATGGCCGACAAGTTCGGATTTCCAAGCTATTTCCGCGACCTCCCCGGTTTGCGTCAGGTGGAGGGCGAAACGGGCTATCCACAGATCACTCTCAGCAACTATACCCACACCAACCCCGGTCCCTTCAACGGGCACATCTTTAGCGTGGACAACACGTACGTGATGCTGCCCAGCTTCACCTGGGCAAGAGGTAAGCATCAATGGAAGTTTGGCGCCGACCTCCGGAACTTTCGCAACAACTACTATCAACTCGCGGCGGGTGGCTCCTTCCAGTTCGACCATCTGTTCACGTCACAGAACGCGCTAAACTCCGGCGCCAGCGGCAACGCGCTCGCCTCGTTCCTGCTCGGAATGGGTGCGGGTGGCAACATGCTGGTGCTCGGACTGCCGTATCAGTCACTCAGCTACCAGGGCTACTACGTGCAGGACACCTGGCAATACAACTCAAAGCTCACCTTGACGTTGGGTCTGCGATGGGAGATCCCCGGCGTCTTCAAGGAGCGCTATGACCGGACGACGTCGTTGAATCCGGTGGCCGAGAACCCCGCCACGAAAGGGATTCTCGTGAACGGCAGGCCGGTCCTCGGCCGGGTGGATCGCGTCAACACACCGGATCACCCAGGACGCGCCAATAAGAATGAGACGTACAAACTGTTCGCGCCCCGGCTCGGCTTGGCCTACCGGCTCCGTCCACAAACTGTGATTCGGGCGGGAGGCGGGATGTATTACCTGCCCACGAATTTGCAGTTCAACGAGGGGCCATACGGCAACGCCTTGAACGCCTACAGCACCCCCTGGTTGACGACGATCGACCGATCGGTGACGCCGCTCAACACGATCAGCGATCCGTTCCCTGGCGGCATCATCGGATCGCTTGGGACCCTGCCGAACTTCCAGCAGTTACTGCTTGGGCAGTCACCTGCGGCTGCACTGAAGAATACGCCACGGCCGTACCAAGGCCAATGGAACGTCGCCCTGCAGGAGCAACTGCCAGGACAGATCGCGGTGGAGGCCGCCTATGCCGGTTCACGCGGCGTACACTTGCCGCGCGGCGACTACAACATGAACGCGATCGAAGATCAGTTTCTGTCGCAGGGCAGCCAGTTGAATACACAGGTCCCGAATCCGTTCTTCGGTCTGGTGACGGCTGGCGCGCTTTCGCAGCGCACGGTGACGCAGGGACAGCTCCAACTGCGCTATCCGCAGTACACAGGCTTTGTCCAGCGCACGTCTTATCTGGGTAACAGCACCTATCATTCGCTGCAGGCGAAGGCGGAGCGGCGATTCGGGGCCGGGGGTAGTGTGCTCGGCGCTTACACGTTCTCCAAGCTCCTCACCGACATGGAGAGTCTTTCCGAGTGGCTGAATACCGGCGTCGGTTCCGGCGGCGGCGTACAGCAACCCAACAATCTGCGCGCCGAGAAAGCGCTGGCGGGCTTTGACTCGCGCCATCGGCTGACCGTGGCGTATTCGGTCGATATCCCAACAGGTAAGGGCAAAGCGTTCCTTGGCAACATCGCCGGCCCAGCTGACAAGATCGTCTCAGGCTGGAGCGCGAGCGGCACGGCAACGTTCCAATCGGGTTTTCCCTTGGCGCTGACCGCCACTCCGAATGTCACGGGCCTGGGCACTGGCTTACGGCCAAACGCAGTGCCCGGCTGCGAGAAGCAGATCGAAGGATCGGCGCAATCGCGATTGCGGCGGTGGTTCAACACTTCCTGTTACACGGTGCCGGCGGCATACACTTTCGGCAGCCAAAGCCGGACCGATCCGAATCTGCGCGGGCACGGCATCAATCAGTTCAACTTCTCGTTGCTGAAGAGGACGAACATAACCGAACGCACCAATGTAGAGTTCCGGGCCGAGATCTTCAACCTCTTCAATCGCGCGCAGTTCGGGCAGCCAAACCTTGTCGTCACGACGGCGGCGAACGCGACCACCGGCCAGGTATTTACGCAGATCAACACACCGAGGCTGGTGCAGTTCGCGTTGCGATTCTCATTCTGACCCGCCATGATACGCTAGCGCTATCATGCGGCTCGCGACGCTCCTGGTGGTGTGCGGCCTCGCCTTCGCCGGGCCGCCAGCCGGGCCTGGGTTGGAGGCTGTCACTCCCGCCGGTTTGGATTTTCGCCATTTTAACTCGCCCACCTCGCACAAACATTTGATCGAGGCGATGGGCGGAGGAGTGGCGCTGCTTGACTACGACAACGACGGGCGCCTCGACATTTTCTTCATGAACGGGGGGAGGTTGACCGAAGCCCTGCCCGCCCCGCCATCGTTTGCGCGATCGAATCCGAAGTATTGGAATCGGCTATACCGCCAGAGTCGCGACGGCAGCTTCATTGATGTCACCGAAGCCGCGGGCCTCTCGGTGGCAGGCGAGGCGAACTACGGCATGGGCGTGGCTGCGGCGGACTTCGACAACGACGGCTTCACCGATCTCTACGTCACCAGCTTCGGCCGAAACATTCTCTACCGGAACACGGGCAAGGGCACATTCACCGACGTCACCGCGCGCGCCGGCGTGGCGGCGGGCGGGTGGACGTCGTCGGCGGGATTTTTCGACTACGACAACGATGGCCGGCTCGACCTCTTCGTCACCCGGTACATGGAATGGAGTTTGGCATCCAGCCGGCCCTGTGGCGAAAGTACCCGCGTCTATTGCCCGCCTGCGACATTTCCGGCTATCGCCAACCTGCTCTTTCGCAATCGCGGTGATGGCACGTTTGAAGACGTCAGCGCCGCAGCGGGTATCGCCGCTGGCCGTGGACGCGCGCTAGGCGTCGCTTTTGCGGACGCCGACGACGACGGGTTCATCGATATCTTCGTCGCGAATGACGGCATGGAGCAATTCCTGTTCCGCAACAACGGCGATGGCACGTTCATCGAGCGCGCCGTCGAGGCGGGCGTGGCGCTTTCAGACGACGGCAAACCGGTGTCGGGCATGGGCGTCGATTTTCGAGACTACGACAACGACGGACGCCCGGACGCGATCGTCACCACGCTCTCCCGCCAGAAGTATGCGCTCTTCCACAACGACGGCGGCGGAGTATTCCACTACGCTTCGCTCGAATCCGGAATCGGCGCCGTTTCAGCAATCCACTCAGGTTGGGGTGTCGGCTTGGTGGACTTCGATAACGATGGATGGAAGGATCTATTCGCCGCTCAGGGGCACGTGATGGACAACATCGAGAAGATCGACGCTTCGCTGCGCAGCCTAGAGCCGCCGCTTTTGGCGATGAACCGGGACGGCCGGTTCGCACGGATTGGCGTAGCGGCGTTCGCGTCCGTGGCTGGGCGGGGTGTTGCTTTCGGCGACCTGAACGGCGACGGTGCGATTGACGTGGTCATGAGCGTGCTGGGCGGGCCGCCTATCGTCTTTCGCAATCGCGGCGGCAGCGGGCGTTGGCTGACACTGTCGCTGCGAGGGACTCGCAGCAATCGCGATGGCGTGGGCGCAAGAGTATTCGTTAACGGCCAACGGCAGGAAGCCGGCCCGGCGGGTAGCTATCTGTCTTCGAACGACCGGCGGGTTCACTTCGGGCTCGGGGACGCGAGCACCGCGAAAGTGGAAATCCGGTGGCCCTCTGGACGAATTCAGCGGCTTGAAAACGTTGTCTCGAATCAGATCCTCGCTGTCGTTGAACCGGAGGAACGATGACGGCGGCATCGGCTCTGATCGGCGTAGTCTTGCTGGCCGCGCAGAATCTGCCCCCGGATGTAGTGAAGCACGCAGCCGCTGGCCTCGAAGCCCAGAAAGCCGGGCGGTTCGATGAGGCGATCGCCGAGTTCACGAAAGTCTCCGAGTTGGCGCCTGCGCTCGCAGCCTCTCACAGCAATCTGGGCAATGCATATATGCAGAAGGGCGATTTTGCGGCGGCGTTGAAGCCGTTGCGGCGGACGCTCGAATTGAATCCGGGTTTGGTGGGAGCGCAGCAGATGCTCGGCTACGCGCTCTTGGCATGCGGGTATGCATCGGAGGCGATTCCGCATCTGGAGAAAACAAACTCCCAGGACGGGCTGGGTATCGCGCTTTTTCAAGTGGGGAGAACAGTCGAGGCCATCGTGCATCTGCAGACTGCGCTCGACCAGCGCCCGAACGATCCGGATTTGCTCTACTACCTCGGCCGGTCGAGCGCGGCGCTTTCCAAGCGGAGCTATGACGCGCTACGCTCGGCCCATCCGGATTCGGCTCGCACGCATCAGCTTGAGGGCGAGATCCATGCCGTGCAACGCAAGCTCCCGGAGGCGGAGAAAGAATTCCGGGAGGCCATCCGCATCCGCCCCCAGACGCCGGGCGCACGCCTGCAACTCGGGGAACTCTATGGCGTGGCCGGACAGTGGGACAAGGCGGAAGCCGAGTTCCGCGCCGAGACACGGGCGCGGCCAGGGGATGCCGAGGCATCATACCGGCTTGGACACGCTCTGCTTGAGCAGGGGAAAACCAGGGAGGCGCGGGCGGAACTCGAGCGTGCCGACGGTTTGGCGCCCGCCATGCCCGAAACCCTCTACGCACTGGGCAAGGCCTGCTGGCTCGGTCAGGATATCGCGGCAGCTGAAAAGCACTGGGTAACGCTATTGAGCCTGGAGAAAGAATCGGCTCTCGCCGCCCAGGCGCACTTCGGGCTCGCAGGGCTCTATCGGCGGAAAGGGATGCCGGAGCGGGCCGACGGCGAGCTGAAAGAGTATCAACGGCTGCGTGCGGTCAGCCGGAAGTAATTCGGGTTGAAATACATTTTCCGAACCCCAGGCTGGCTCCGTCAGACGCAAAGATCTCAGCTATGATGCGATTCTCGGCGCGAGATAGTTCTGAGTCGCCCGGATCGGACGACAGGGCCACATGGTACGGCCCGCGTTTTGTCACGTGTGTAGACCAGAACGTTGGACGGGCGGCCGGACTGGCGCTAGCCTTGATGAAGTCGTGTAATGAGCGAATTCCTCGGCGGTCATCAACGTCTGCGTGCTCATGCGGGTGATGTGCTCCTCTTCATGGGTAACGCAGGGCGCGCCAACCGCGGTCCGCCGCCAGCTTGGGACAGTTTCGCATGGGGCGCCAAGCGGGCGGCATTGTCTTTGGCGGTAAGTTGGTGGCGGCAGGTGTGGTTACGATTTTTTCGATGCGAGGCAACGGCGAAAGTTACGGGCGCGGCGGCTGGCGTTTCTTTGGCGCGGCGGGCTTGGATAGCTTGTTGCCGTCGCCGATTTTGAACATGCTAACTAACGCCTTCGTAGATGTCAGCTAGGGGTAAGGTGCAGGTCGAGGGCGAGAGGGTGAGTTCAATGGAATGGTCGAGGCCAGCTACGGTGTGATGCTTCCACAGGGCTGGGCGGCTTCGCGCGGGTTGTTGACGGGCGTGCAGTTCCACGGAGGCGCGGTCGGACGATACGAGCAGGATGGCTTGGACGGAGGGCATGCGGCGGTACTCGGTGAGTTTGATTTCGCGGTCAAAGCGTTGGGTGGATTTCGAGAGGACTTCGACGACGACGATTGGATTGAGTAGGACGTCGCGACGGCCGTCGAGGAATTTGCGTTCGCCGCAGGCGACGGAGACGCCGGGGTGGAAGAAGGGCCCGAGCGGGGTGACGCCGACTCTCATGTCGCTGCCGTAGGTCTGGCAGCCGTGCTTGCGGAGGAGCGACCAGAGGAAACCGCTGATGTTCATGGCGATAGCGTTGTGGGACTCCGCGCCGCCGGCCATGGCGTAGATCTCGCCGTCGTAGTATTCGCTTCTTTCGGAGGCCTCGCGCTCCAGGGTGAGGTACTCGCTAGGGGGAAGCCCTTTCTCGGCGTTTCCGGCGAGGGCGAGGCGTTGGACATGAGTTTAGAATGCCATAGAGAGGTCCGCGATGGTGACCGAGAAACCGGGCAGCAACGCGGTTTCCACCAACGCGCCGTCGCCTCGCAGCAGGCGGATGTCCGAGTTCGTTTGGATGAAGACTTCGCGGTTTGCGTGGTCCAGTTTCCAGAGCTCTTGGCTGCTGGCGACAGGTATTCGAGCGCTTTGCGCTTGACCTCGACGAAGGTCTCCGACGGGGACACTACTTCGACAGCGATGTCGGGGGCGAAGGGCAGCGGCACTTTGGTGAGGTCACGCCCTGGAGGCGGGCGAGGAGAAAAATGGAAACGGCCGGCCGGCGGACGGTACCTTCGTCGATGCGGCAGTCAACTTCGGCGAGGACCACGCCTAGGCTTGGCTGCTGGCGAAAATACAGGGCAACGGATAATTCAACGTTGTGGCGAATCCTGGCGTGAATGGGCGTGGCGCTTGGCAAAGGGATTAGTTCTCCTTCCACCAACTCAAAGGCTTTGGTTTCCGCAGTGGCGTAATGAGCGAATTCCTCAGCGGTCATCAACGTCTGCGTGCTTATAGGCGTAGGACCTCGTTGATTTTGCGATAGTCTCCTTCGGGGCACAGTGTCAGGGTGCCCGATTCGGTCTCTACCAGCGCCCCTCGCCCCGCCTGGGGCGCGACGCGATTGCCGATTCCTGAGCAATCCGATCACGATTCCTGCGCGAGGCAGAAAGTGATCGGATTCCCGCAGGAATCGGTGATCGGTTTCGTTCAGGAATGAGTGATCGGATTGCGCAAGAATACGCAGGGTGTTGATGGAAATAGGTGGCGACCGAATCTTGCCCTGTATGGGCGTGCGCTCGTCAAGGGAAGGGAATCAGCTCTCCTTCCACTAGTTCGAAGTACCGGGACTCCGCAGTGGCCCAGTGAGCGAATTCCTCAGCGGTCATCAACGTCTGCTGCTGGGTGCTCATGAATGAAGCGTGGTCTGCTCCTTACTTCATGTTAACGCATTGACCCGGAATTGGGTCCGGATTACGGTTCCGGAACCCCGGCGATCCGTAATGAAATCCAAAGCCCCCGAGTTTTACTGTCCTCGGGGGCTTTGGCGGCTCTCTGAAACCAACTTACTGGCGGATCTGGATGTTCCCGCCGTTCAATAGAATCTGGTTGGCACCGGTGTAAGTTGAATCCGGAACCGAGTCCAGGTTCAATATAGTCTGGCTACCATTCCAAACACGTACGGCAAACTTATCCGGGCCAACGGTTGAAGGCGAACCTGTCGAGCCAGGCTCTCCCGCATCAGTTACGTCGATCTGGAACTGAACGCTTCCGCCTAACGCCGTGCCCACATCGTAAGTGACTCCTGTCGCACGGTTAACGGCTTTGACGGTTGCCTTTCCGGTAAACGTCGACGCCAAGCACCCCGTTCCGCACGACACGATCGTAAATTGAGTTGTCGCATTCGACTTGATGTGGAAGTTGTACTCCGCCACACCAACTCCGGGAGCGAGACTCGAATGAATCGTGCTGAGGTCAATTGTTGCACGCCGGATTACATTGGCATTACCTCTAGCACCGATCTTCTTCTTGACATCTTGGTACGTTGCATTGATGCCAAAATTCAGACGCTGTCCAGTTCCGCCCCCGGCAAGCAGCTCATAGATCCAACCACCGCCATTTGCCACACCAGGCACCGCAAAGATTGCATCTGCGGTACCGGCGCCAGAGCCTATGTAGTACGGGTTGTCCACTAGTGTCATCGTGACGTCATAAAGTGTCGGCTCTAGAACACCGGTTGCGGTGACTGTGCAGCCCGCAGTTCCCTTTCCTGGACCCGTTGGCGTCACAAACCCGGAAGTGCAACTGAAGGAACTCCCACCTCCAGCAGCTGGCGTTAGGGTGAATAGCACCTTTACTGTTCCGAGCTTCGTCCCGTAGTCCGTGTCAGACTCGGTCAGTGCAGCATTCATTTGGAATTCCGCAATTCCGCCAGACACAGTCTTGGCTGAGTCGCCGGTGTAGTCCAGATTGACGTACTCCTTGGTTACGTTGAAAGTGACCGCGGGGGGATTTGAGACAGCGAAGTTTGCATTGATTCCGCTAAATTCCGCAGTCACCGGATAGGAGCCAGACGCCGCTGTCGAAAACGGCGTTGGATCGAGCAATTGGACGGGGCCAAGGGTAAACTTGAGAACGCCCAGGGCCGACGATGTGACGGTTCCCGTAACAGCCACGCCGTTGAATTTGAAGGTAACGCCCGACACTGGAGCTACGCCGTTTATTTGGTCGGGATTGATTGTTGCCACCAAATAAACAGGGTCGCTGTAGTTCCGTGTGGTAATAGGTGTCCCCGCTGGATACTGGACTGAGACAGTCGTAACCGTACTGGCCTGTTGAATAGTCAGTGTCCCATTGTTCAAGACAACCGTGTAATTGGTGAGACTAGCCGGGGCGGTGCTAGTACTAGCAGTGATAGTATAGGTCCCGAAAGAGCTCGCTGATGTCGCCGTGGTGGTGAATACGGCAGTGATCGTCTCGCTGTTTTGCACTCCGGTGATCGTCCCCGTCAGTGTGGGAACAGTTCCACCGAAGGCCATCGTCTTGTTGGCTGCCGTAACCGTAAGAAGTGCCTTGTTGATGACGATTGTTCCACTTCCGGTTGCCGATTCATAGTTGCTGTTTCCGGCGAACGAGCCCACTACGTTGTACGTGCCCACGTTTATCGGCGCCGTAGCGCCTCCTGGCGTGTAGGTAAACGTCGGCGTCCCCAAACTGGCGCCGCCGGCACGTGTCACCGTTCCCGTCGCCGGATGCGAATTCCCATCGTAAATGTACGTCGCACTTGCCACCGTCACCGTTGGCGTGGCCTTGTTGATGGTGAAGTTCCCGGCCGAGAGACCTGGAAG
Source organism: Acidobacteriota bacterium (assembly GCA_043755595.1). Lineage (GTDB taxonomy): Bacteria > Acidobacteriota > Terriglobia > Bryobacterales > Bryobacteraceae > VFZP01. The sequence continues at coordinate 17,319 of JAYUSQ010000155.1, forward strand.
CGCATTGTAATTTGCCGTGTCCGTCGGCACGAAATCCGCCGTAACCGGATAGGTCGCCGCGTTCGTCTGTGTGGCCGCTCCGCCCGTCAGAACATTCGCCACCGCGCCGGGAACCGAGCTGGCCGAGATGCCGACCGTGCCAGCCTGACCGGCACCCGTGTAGGTCTGCGGCGAATTGTTCACTGCCAGCGTCGCAGTCGGAGTCGCCTTGTTGATCACGAAGTTCCCCGCCGAGAGGCTCGGGAGCGTGTTGTAGTTGGCCGAGTCGGTCGGCACGAAGTCTGCCGTCACTGCGTAGGTCCCCGCGTTCGTCTGTGTGGCCGTTCCGCCCGTCAGAATGTTTGCCACCGAGCCCGGAACGGAACTGGCTGAGATGCCTACCGTAGCGGCCTGACCCGAACCCGTGTAGGTCTGCGGTGAATTGTTCACCGCCAACGTCGCCGTCGGGGTCGCCTTGTTGATCACGAAGTTTCCCGCCGCCACTCCGGTCAGGGTGTTGTAGTTGGCCGTATCCGTCGGCACGAAGTTCGCCGTAACCGCATAGGTCCCCGCGTTCGTCTGGGTTGCCGCTCCGCCGGTGAGAATGTTTGCCACTGCGCCCGGAGTCGAGCTCACCGATACCGACACCGCCGCAGCCTGGCCGCCGCCGGTGTATGTCTGCGGCGAATTGGTCACCGCCAACGTCGCCGTCGGGGTCGCCTTGTTGATCACGAAGTTCCCCGCCGACACTCCGGTCAGGGTGTTGTAGTTCGCCGTATCCGTCGGCACGAAATCCGCGGTGACGGCATACGTCCCCGCGTTCGTCTGTGTTGCCGCCCCTCCGGTGAGAATGTTTGCCACCGTGCCCGGAGTCGAGCTCACCGACACCGACACCGCTGCGGCCTGGCCGCTGCCGGTGTATGTCTGCGGCG
>JAYUSQ010000156.1:0-18223 GCA_043755595.1 Acidobacteriota bacterium
TAAAAGATGGGGGAGTCTGGTGCGGCGCATTGGGCTCGCTGACTCACTTTCCCAACTCAACGCCGAATAGCTTCACGCGGCATCAGAGACTCGTCGAAATCTACTACGCCTATTGCAATCGCAGATTCGGTGGGTATGCCCTGATTGCGCGGGCAGAACTCACGATCAACGGCGCAGGGGGCGATAGACTGGGACCGCCCTCGCGCCCGTACCAGGGAACACCGGCTCATGGCGCGGCAGCCAGCACGACCGCTCGCCGAGTTCCAGCTTACGGTCGCTATCGCGACTGATCGTTACCGAATCACATATGGACGCGGTAAGCCGCATAGTTTGTTTGGTTCGAGCGGATCATTTAGGTTTCCGAGAACTGCCACTTACCATCAACCGCCGAGTGACCGTGGATGGTCATCCCGGCCAGTGAAGCGAGCTAGCGTTAGCTTCGGTTGGAATTATTTGAATCAGCGCAGTACACCGAATTCAGGCAGCCCCTTGCCTGGCCAAAGGACTGCTCATAGAAGCTCTTGAGAAGTTTTGCCGCCCGCCTGTTGCCTATTGCCGCTCTAGTTCTCGGATCGCTTCACTCGGCTATGGCGCAGTCTCACGGCTATGGATTTGCTGGAGTAACCATGGGCGACAAGTCACTTCAGAGTGCCCTTCGCTACGGCTTGGGTGGCGCATTCGCCGTCCTGCCTCGTTTGACAATCGGTGGAGAGGCCGGGGGGCTTTCAAAAGAGCGGTACGGGCCTGCTCGCTTCCGTCAATCTCGGAGTGCACTTTCGACGGCACGTCGAAACTGGATTCGATCCGTTTGCCACGGGCGGCATTACCGGGGTCCGTATTGGCGGCGAGACCGGATTGTACGCAAACGCCGGCGGTGGTTTCAACCATTGGTTTCGCCCGCGGGCCGGCTTCCGGCTGGAGTTTCGCGGCTATCCCGGCCGCCAAGACTTGAATAGTTTCTCGGAAATCCGGTTTGGGATTTCATTTCGTTCAGCCGAAGAATCGCAGACCTCGAACTAGTTAGGAGTTTTCACAATGAGCCCGTGCAAAGTCATGGCAATCGTCTCGCTCACCGCGTCTCTCGCGTTGGCGCAGACGGACGGCATCACCGTGAGTGTGTCGAGAACCACAGAGCTTCCGGTCGAGGAAGCTAGCTTTCTCATCTCTGTACAAGCCGAATCCGGCGTGAGCCTCGAAAAGGTCGTGGCAGGGGTGCAGGGGCTCAACATCACGGTCAAGGATTTGGTGGGAATAAACGCTCAACAGATAGGCCCTGCTTCGAATCCACCCCGATTCTTGTATCTGTTTTCATTCACCGTGCCGTTCGCCAAGTTGAAGGACACGCAAGAAGCGCTGGCATCCACGAAGATCTCTCTGTTGGCGGCGACCATGGACTTACAGAGCGTGAGCATCCAATTTGCACCCGGCGAAACCGCACGCGAGGCGGTTCGCCAAAGGCTGATGCCGGAACTATTGCCGGAAGCGCGTAAGAGAGCAGAGCAGATCGCCAATGCCGCCGGCGCAAGCATCGGCCGCATTCTCGGCATCGGTGAATTTGTCGGGGCGGGCACTAGTATCGTTGGCGGATTCCCTTCTTCCTTGCGGTTCAACTACCAGATCAGTGCGCGGTTCGCAGTTAGTTAGGTAGCCGAGGTGACGACTCGCAGCGTCGTGTCGCTTCCGAAGCTTGGCGGCTTACCCCCGTCCGTGACCAATTTCAACAAAGACGAAGCTACCGGGAGTTGCAGCATCTATGGCTGCGGTGATCGTGTTGATTTGCTGTTTGACCACGCCCCAGTTGTTCGCGCTCAGGACGAGCATTGCCATTCGACGACCGGTTAGATTCCGCTGATAGTTGAGTTCTTGATCAGCAGTGATGAACAGGTCGAAGCCCGCATCTTCAGCCGCGGCCAACAGCGCCCCATTCTTAAAGCCCGACCAACCCTGGAACCATGTAGTGACCACGATATGGCGGTTGTCGATCAGAAGGCGCAATTTCTGCGGCGTGCTCTCATCCGGGATGATCTTCATGCGGCGCGCGATGGCTCGCCGGGCGGCACTGCGCTCTTGGCCGCAAAATCCAGGACGGCCTGCACCTGCTCTCTGGTGACGTGAAAATTTTCAAGCACCTCATCGACCGAAGAGCACTTCAGATTCTCAAAGATCGCCGAAACAGGCACACGCGTTCCTCGAAAAACCCAAGCGCCGCTTACCTTTCCGGGAATACTCTCAACAACCGGGCATTGCGACCAATCCAGACTTGCCATAAGAGTTTGCCTCTTTCTCTAGCGTACACGCGAAGTCCGTGCCGTTGAGGATGCACTTCGAGATAGAACCCGAAAAAAATGAATGAACCGGCCAATCCGTTCCGCCGAGATTTTCAGCGTAAGCAACCTAGAATGAATGGATTGGCCGGTTCTTTGCCGTTTATCCGGTCCAATCTCTGCACGTGTCAAATTCAGAACGAGTTAACGGTGCGCGAGCACGATGATTGGCCGGATAAACGGCGCAGGTAGCAATAGACAGGGACTGTCCTTCGCTGTTCTTCGCGCCGTACCAGGGAACTTCGGCTCGGCGACCAGTACGACCACCACCCTCCCAGTTCCAGTTTCCGTTCCTATTGCGACTTCACGGGTTCTATCGAAGGAATTGCCCGCTCGCCGGGGCACATCGACGGGGTTGGGCACCACAGCAAGGCGGTACACACCCGCAGCGTTCGTCTCCGTCTTGGCCTTCACCTTCGTCTTGCGATTCTCCAGCACCACCGCCGCGCCCGGCACCACCGCGCCGCTCTGGTCATTCACCACACCGGTCAGGTTGGCTTGTTGGATCTGCGCGAACGCAGCAATAGCAACCGCCAGAAGCACAATCGATCTCATGTTCGCCACGCTATCATTAGCTGGGCATCAAGCATGACGGGAGCGGGAATACGCCGCCCAATTGGCCATGGCTTGGCCTGGTCCAGGACCAGTTAGAGCGATTTAAGAAAGGCGATTAGTTGCTCCCGGCTGGCTTCCGGCAGTGATTGGTAAGTCTGAATGACATTTGCCGCCTCACCGGAGTGACGCGAGATGGCATCAGCCGGCGTCGCAGCGGAGCCATCATGGAGAAGAGGCCGCCTGAGCCGGAGTCCCCAAAGAGCCGGAGTGCGGATTTCCTCAGCGCGCGCCGAAGCCTGTTCAATGCCATCTCCGGTTCCTACGTCGTGCAGAAGCAGATCCGAATAAAGCGCAACCTGCTTACGGTCGAAAAGGGGATTCCGGTTCACTGCCGTCATCATGACGGGCGTGTGACAGGCGGCGCAACCAATGGCGCCGAAAATGGCTTCGCCCGCGCGCGCGGAATTGTCAGGAATCTCTCGTTCAACCGGCCCCAAAAACCGCATGAAGTTGGCGAAATTGTCGATTCCTCGCAGACCGGTCCGACGGTCGCGGATGTCTTCCAATCCACGCGTAATGCTACAGAGCTTGAGTTGTCCGGCGGTGAACCCGCGTGCGTCTTCCTCGCGGAACAAGTCATTGGTGATGCCCATTTCGTTGCGGTAAGCATCGCCGGAAAACGCGAGCAGCGTCGCGTGTTGGGCCTTCCATCCGAACCTTCCCACTCTTGGCTGGCCCGAGACTGCGTCGGTGATGCGTGCGGCTCGACCGCGTATGCCGTCAGCATTACGATCGCCTGGATCCTCGGCGGCGGCGATGGTCTCGTCCGCAATCGCCTCAATGAGCCCCGCGCCAAAGAGCGGGATCGGAGCACGCCTGGCGATGACGTTCGCCTCAGCCGGGATTTTCGGCTGGCAGGTGTGTGGCGGCACAGAGAACAAGTGAAAAAGCGTGCCTCCTTCGAGCTCGTGGAAGACGCCTTCCTCGTCGCGATAACCGGCCCGAACTTCGGTCATGGTGCTGGTCCCACCGATGGCGGGAACGCTATGACAAACCGCGCAGCTTGCACCGTTGAAAGCGGGGCCGAGGCCATCGGCAGCCGTTTCCACTTCCGTGAAATCCTCCAGCCCCATTCGAAAGAGCTCATGCTCTTGCGCGGTGATCCCGCGCAGGGCGCCTCCGGGCAGGCTAGCGTCGTCCTCCGGCCATGCCAGTGGGCTGAGCGCGAAGGCGAAGGCGAGGACCGAGAATGCGGTAAGAAGCCGGAATCTCATTTGACGACGATCGCTCCCCTCATGAGGTGATGACCGGCGCCGCAGGCCCGGGAGCACTCGAACGCGAAAGTGCCCTTCTCGCGGGCGAGGAAACGGACTCGAACTTCGCCCTTGCCCGCCGGTGGAATGGCCACGTCGATTCCGGCCGAGGGGATCTTGAAGCCATGGTCGGTATCGTCGCTCTCCAGCACGAATTCCACGAGTTGCCCCGGCTTCACATTGATGCGCGATGGGTTAAAGGTGAATCGTTCGGCGAGAATGGAAACGGTGCGATCAGGCTTCCGCTCATCCTTCGGCTGGGCCAGCAGCACCAGCCCAATTGGCAGAAGTAGCTTCATGTATTTCATTAGAACCACCATCCAATGCCTAGATTGACGCCGTTCACCGCTCGCACAATGGCGCTCCGATTGCGGTTGAAGTTGTAGTCGAATTTGATGGCTACGTCGGCCGTAGGCTTGAACGTCACGCCGGTAACCCAGGACGACCGGTTGAATTGAGTCAGGGGCCGATATCCGATGGGCATTTGCCGCTGAGTGTCGTATTTTTCGTAGCGTGCGAAGAGGATCACATCGTTGCGCGCGCGGCGAGGCAGCAAGTGGTAGGCAGGCTCAAAATAGGAGCCGCGCATTTGGCTGGCGATATTCGGATTGACGCCCGTTTCCAATTGCAGGCGGCGGTTTAGCTCCCCGGCGCGGCTGACCCAGGTGTTCGCAAAGAGCCCGCGAAAATCCACGCGCCGGTAGCTGTACCGGCCGTCGAATTCCAGTAAGTCGACGCGCGGATTCACACCCGGAACGTTGAAGCCGGAATGGCCTGTGTACATACTGGCGCCGAGAGTCAACCGGCGGACGCCCGCGTATTCGAGACGGATCACCTTCGCCGGATTTCGCATGGAGGCTTCGAACCCTCTGGAACGGCCTTCGGAGATTCCGCCTTCGGCATTAAACCGGCTGGCATCCAGGGAGGAAGTCAGGTAGCCGCGATAGCGGAATCCCCGGCCAAGGTCGCCTGTGACGCCCACGCCGAGTTCGCGCCATGTAGTGGGGATGATCGTAGTCTCGACAAACGGGCGCTCGACTCCGTTGAAGGAAGGCGGCTCGTGGCGTTCATTCACGATGCCCACCGGACTGAGCACCATGCCAGCGCGCAGATTGAAATAGGGCTTGATGAGGAAATCGAGGTAGGCTTGCTCCAGCGCGACCTCACCGCCGGCGCCCTCAGATGGTTCCAGTAGTGAGTGCTCCAGTTCCAATTCGCTCCAGAACTTGATTCGATCGGAGAAGCTGTGGCCAAACAGCAGGACAAAGCGATGGAAGTCCGGGCGGAAGGGATCGCCACTATCTTTGTTTACGTGGAAGTCCATGTAGCCCGCCACGGGCAGCCGCGTCTCGCCGTCCGGGGCCCCCTGATAGTCGCCGCTGACCGACACGGGAACGAGGCCTTGTGTCTGCGGCGGCCCGGAAGGCGCTGGGGCGGGCGACGCCGCGACTGTTGTAGGCGAGGGCTCGGTTTTCGCGAGCACCGCGGTCATCTTTTGTTCCAACTGGTCCAGGCGCTTCAACAAATCTTGTGCGGAAGCGTTCTTTCCAAAGGCGGGGTCAATCAGGCGCATCTTCTCTTCGAGCTCAATGACGCGACGCTCGAGCTCGGAAGTGGATTGCGCCAAGGCGCTCAGGTTCAAGGCTGCGACGATTACGAATTTAGCGATAAGACGTGTCATGACTTCAGGCGCGGGCTTTCAGAGAAAACTGACCAAAACGGGGGAGCCGAGCCATAACTTAACTATAGTTAATTCCAAGCCGTTCGTCAACACAATTCGCTGCTGAGATCGGTCGTGCCCAACGCAGTTTAGATGGGCTTGAACATCCACATCTCAGCCAGATGACCACGCTCTGTTTTTTCCGCCGACAGATTTGCTGCGAGCAGTGCGCGTGAAGTTGAGACGGCAAGAAGGGACGGCACCCGTTGCCCCCGGGAGTTGGCGCAAATGAGGGTCGCGTCCTATTTCGCGGCGTGAGGCGATCGTGGCCTACCCAGTTTAGATTGGCGCCGCGGCTTGAGTAAGTATTGCGCCGCGATCAACTGGCCCCCGTGGCAGGCTCCCCCAGAAAGCGTTGGTCACGTCCTGGGCCGACGGGGCAGGATCGCGGGTTACCGATCACCGGTCCGTTCCGCGAGGGCGTTGAGGCGGCGGTTAGCCAAGTTGCGAAGGCCACGGCGTCCGCCAAAGGTGTACCTCCGCCGATCACCGCTCCAGATGCTTCAATGTCGGCGCCGTGGCCGAGCAACGCATCCAGCGCGTCGATATCATCACTACTGGCGGCCCAGTGAAGCGGGCTCTCTGAGTGAGGCAGCCCGTACACCTTGGCGTTCACGTCGGCGCCATGAGCCACCAAAGCGGATATCGCTTCGCGGACGTTCGGGAAGTGGCCCGGCCAATCGGTAGCTACGTGCAGCAGAGTCCGATGGCCGTCGAGTCGTGCGTGAACCAGAGTTGGGTCCGAAGACAGCAGCCGATTCAGAGTGGCGATGTCACCATTTGGGATCGCCTGCGCGAGCTGATTGTACATGGCTTACCTACGATAAGACGTCGAAAACGGGAAGGCATAGGCGATCGGTTCACGGGCTTGACTGGTCGATACCCGTTTATGTACTATCTGCTTATGACAGGTATAGACACGCGTGGCCTTGATCGGGAGTTGAAAAAGGGATCGGCCGAGTTGTTGATCCTTTCGTTGCTGGAGGCTCGCGCGCGGCACGGCTACGAGTTGAGCAAGCTGATCGAGAGCCGGTCGGGCGGGACGCTCATTTTTCATATCGACTCGCTCTATCCGCTGTTGTACCGGCTGGAAGAGAGGGGATGGATCAAGGGAACGTGGGTGGAGAACGCGGGCGAGCGGCGGAGGCGCTGCTACAAAGTGACGGCCGAGGGCAAGCGTGAGTTGGTTCGGCAGCGGGAGACATGGGCCACATTCGTCGAGGCCGTGCGATGCGTGACCGGAGGCGAACATGCGTGATTTCGCGGCCGCGGTGCGGAAGCGGGTGGCTTCAGTGCGACTCTCGCCCGAGCGGGAGGCGGAGATCGTCGATGAGCTGTCGCAACATCTGGAAGACCGCTACAACGATTTGGTTTCAGGCGGGGCGGAACCGGGCGAGGCGGCAGCGCGAGTGCTGGCCGAATTTACCGGCGACGGAGAGCAACTGGCGGCGCGCCTGGGGACACTGAAGCAAGCGCGTTGGGAGGATCCGACGCCACCGAGGCCCACGGCAGCGAATCGCAGATGGGCGCTAGCGGGTTTTGGTTTCGAGCTTCGCCAGAGTTTGCGGGCGATTCGTTCCGCGCCCGGTTTTGCCACCGCCGCGCTGGTGGTGTTGACGCTGGGGATTGGCGCGACGACGGCCATGGTTTCGGTGGTCGATGCGGTGGTGGTGCGCCGGTTACCGTTTCCTGAAGCGGGGCGGCTGGTGGCGGTTGGTGAGTTCAACTTCAAGGCAGAACCCACGAACGGCCTGAATGACGTTGCGCCGCAGAATTTTCTGGATTGGCGTGATCGGCAAGATGTGTTTACGGGGCTCGCAGCGGTTGGATTCGCTGCCGTCAACTTAAAACCCGAGGGCGGGCAAGAGCCGGAGATTCTGAAGGCGCAAGCGGTGACAGCGGATTTCTTTCCGGTGTTGGGCGTAGCGCCCATAATTGGGCGGCCCTTCACTTTGGAAAACGAGCGCGACGGAAACGCGCGCGTGGCGGTGATCAGTTACGGGCTCTGGCAACGGCGCTTTGGCGGAGCGAAGGATGTGATCGGACGGTATCTGCATGGGCAACTGACGGACTTTCAAATTGTGGGCGTGATGCCACCGGCGTTTGCGTATCCGGTGGGGGCGGTTCAGCCGACCGAGGTCTGGTTGCCCAACGTATTCCGCGCCGATGAGCGCATTCGCGGGAACGATTACAGCTATCGCTTACAGGTGATCGGGCGGCTGCGGACGGGTGTTTCGATCGAGCAGGCGCAGTCCCAGATGACGAGGATTACGGCCGGACTGGCGCGAGAGACTCCGAAGTGGTTTGAGGAACGGGCGGCGAAGGTGGAATCGCTGCATGGTTATCTAACGAAGGGCGTGGACCGCTGGATGACGATGCTGATGGGCGCAGTGGGTTTTGTGATGTTGATTGCCTGTGTCAACTTGTCAAATCTGACGCTGGCGAGAGCGGCGGCGCGGACCAAAGAGCTGGCGGTGCGGTCGGCGCTGGGCGCTTCGCGATGGGATCTGGCGCGCGCGTTGATTACCGAGAGCCTGATGCTTTCGTTGATTGGGGCGGGGCTGGGGTTGATCTTCGCATCGCTGTGTCTCGATCTGCTGCGCGCGGTGATGCCGCCGGAGATTCCTCGCTCGGCCGATATTGCCATTAACTTCCGTGTGCTGGCGGCAACGGTGACTCTGGCCATCGCGACGGGACTGATCTGTAGCGTTGCGCCGATGTTCTACTTCTCGCGGCGGAACAGCGGGTTGGCCCTGACGATGGTGAGCCGCTCGAATACGGCGGGCGCGGGGCATCGTTCGTTTGGCGCGGTGCTGGTCGCGGCGGAAGTAGCGCTGGCTACTGTCTTGTTGGTCGGCGCAGGATTGTTTCTGACAAGTTTTCGGCGAGTTACTAACATCAAGCTGGGTTTGGACCCGCACAATGTGCTGACGGTTCGGGTGCGGCCACGGGTCGCGCCGGGGCAATGGGAGGCGGTACAGCGGGACAATCGAGGCCTGATGAAAAACGTGCTGGAACGTGTGCGGGCGATTCCGGGCGTTGAGGTGGCATCGCTCGTCAGCGGCGGTCTGCCAATGCGGGGCGACTTCCGGACGGTTGGTTTGGGGATTCCGGGCAGGGCGCTGCCACCGAACGAAGACCTGGATCTGAACGAAATTTCGCCCGAATATTTTCGAGTGTTGCGCGCGCCGTTGGTGAAGGGGCGGTACTTTAACGTGGATGACATCCAGGGGAGTGAGCCCGTGGCGATCTTCAACGAAGCGGCGGCGCGGAAATATTTTTCCGGGGAAGATCCGGTTGGCAAGGTCATTCAATTCGAAGGGCCGCGGACTATCGTTGGCGTGGTGGCGAGCATCCGACACGACGGACCTGAGAACGATTGGCGCCGACAGGGATTTGTGCCGTTGGATCAGAGCAAGGCGGTTGGCGCGACGCTGGCCTTGCGGCTTTCGGACGAGGCTGGCAACGTCCTGCCCGCCGTGAAGTCCGCCATCTGGTCTCAGTTCCCCAATGTGGCGCTGCCCGACATACAGACGCTGGAGCAGTATTGGAATGGGCTGATGGCGCCGCGCCGGTTTAATATGTTGTTACTCACACTATTCGGCGTGCTGGGCATTGCGATCGCCTTGGCCGGTATCTATGGCGTGTTGGCGTACGACGTGATGCAACGCACGCGGGAGATCGGGATAAGGATGGCGTTGGGCGCGCTGCCCGGGGAAATCTTGCGATTGGTGCTGGGGCGCGCGGCGATGTATTTGGGTGCCGGATTGGCGATTGGGTTGACGGCGGCGTGGGGGCTGGGCGGAGTGATGGGGGCGTTCCTTTTTCAGACAGAGCCGCGCGATGTTTCGGTCTATGCAGGTGTGTCGGTGTTGCTGGTTGTGACGGGAGTGGCGGCGGCGCTGGTACCGGCTCGACGGGCGGCGCGGGTGGACCCTTTGATTTCACTTCGTCAGGAGTAAGTTCTCGCGGGGGTGAGGGATTCACGGCGCCTTTGATGGGTCAGCAAGCGGTCTGCGATGAGGTCCATGCGGCCCTTCGCTCCGAACCCAAGTTGGCTGAGAGCCATAGCTCTCCGGCCTTGGAAACGGTGTTGGACTCTCCGGACTTACTGGAAATTCCTGATTGCGCCCGGCAGGGGATACCTGGATGGTTTGGCGGCGGCGGATCGGGGCGCGAAGACTGTCCCGCCCGGGTTCCTACCGAAAATCTGGGTGGCTCTGACGGACGTGGAAGGGATCCCGAGCGTCGTCGGCCAATCGCCGTGCTATCCGTTCGAACACCACATCGCGACTTTCGGACGGCGCGGCCGACACAGCCTGCTCGGGCGGAGTGTGGAACCGCAAGCGGACCGCCCCGCCTATCCGGTGACACTGTCTCAGCGCATCGCGTCGCCTTGGGAATGGCAAATCGCCCGCGCCTTTGGAATTAGGCGGGCTGGCTTGTCGCGGCGGCACGAGGATCCGCAAGAATACAGGCGACTCCTGGAACAAGCTTGGAAGTGGCAACCGGCTGATGAATTGAAGACGAAATATGGGTGCGATCCATCGATTCGGGCGCTGAAAATATAGATTGGCTCCGGGCGATCCTGCGTCTTTCTAAAGTGAAACCACGCCAGGCGGCCGCCTGTTCGGCAACATTGGATTTATGGCGATCGAGCCTGTTGGCGTTCAAGCCACGCGCGTCTTCGAATACAAGGGACAGCGAGCCTCGGCCTACGCTTCGGTGAATTCCAGGGTTCGCGTCTGCACGCTTTATCCTGGAACGATGAGCGCTACCGCCGGTCCGCGAGTCCGTGTCAGTCAGAAAGCGGTTCAACGCGTTGAGCACGGGCACCCGTGGATCTTCGCAAGTGACGTGCTGGATAAGGCGGGGGCGGCGCCGGGGCAAGCGGTGACGGTGACGGGGCCACGCGGCCAGATCCTGGGAACGGCGCACTATAGTTCGACATCACAAATAGCGCTTCGGATGCTGAGCAACCGTCCGGCGGCGATCGACACCGATTTTTACAAGCGCCGGATTCAGGCGGCGCTCGATCATCGCAAGCTGGTGGTGCGGGACAGCGACGCTTTCCGGCTGATCCATTCGGAAGGCGATCTTCTGCCCGGGCTGATTGTCGACAACTATGCCGGGCACTTGGTGGTACAGTTTCTCGATCAAGGGATGGACGCCGCGACGCCGATGATTGTCGAAGCGCTGACGGAGGTGATGAACCCCAAGAGCATTCTGGCGCGGAACGATGTTGCGGTTCGCAAGCTGGAATCGCTTCCGCTGGAGCGAAAACTGTTGGCTGGGGAACTGAGTGGGCCGGTCGCGATCCGCATGAACGGGTTGGCGCTGGAGGTGGATTTGTTGGGGGGGCAGAAGACAGGGGTCTACTTGGACCAGCGCGAGAACTATCTCGCCGCGGCGCGCTATGTCCGCCCCCAAACGAGGGCGTTGGATTGTTTTACCAGTACTGGGGGATTTGCGCTGCATATGGCTCGCGCGGGCGCGGAGGTAGATGCGGTCGATAGCTCCGGGCCGGCTTTGGAGACGGCCAAGCGCAGTGCCGAGGCTAACGGTTTGAGCGAACGGATTCACTGGCGCGAGACCGATGTGCCGCGGTTGTTGAGGGCGCTTGGCACTGGGCGTCCGAAATATGATATTGTCGTGCTAGATCCTCCTGCGTTCGCTAAGATGCGTAGTTCCGTCGCTGATGCGCTTCGGGGCTATCGTGATCTCAACTACCGCGCGCTCCAGCTCCTCGAGCCGGGAGGAATATTGGTAACGTGTACGTGTTCGCATCATGTCTCGGAAGACATGCTGATTGAGGTGGTCAAAGGAGCCGCCCAAGAAGCGGGTAGTAAGGTCAGAGTACTAGAACGGGTCGCTCAAAGTCGCGATCATTCTATGTTGCTATCAGTACCTGAAACCCTGTACCTTAAGGGTCTAATATTACAGATAGTGACGCGTTCCACCGATAGCTTAATAGGGGAAAAGACCAAGAATGGCACCTTACAGTCGCCTCAAGGTGCTGGCCCTGGTGATGGCAGTGATCGCGACGACGCAGTCCTTCGGGCAGAGTCGCCGGTCGCGTCAGATGCTGGAGCAAGCAAATGAATCGCTCGCCGCGGGCTTACATAATAGAGCCGCTGAACTGTATTCGAATGTCATAGAAGAGACTCCGGACATAGCCGAAGCGAGGTATCGCCGTGCGGTTGCTTACTCTAATTTAGGGGAGGGCCAAAAAGCCCTAGACGATCTCAGCGTTCTGCTGCTGGCCAACCCGAAGCATGCTGAAGGTCTACAGCTTCGGGGCAATATCCTGCTGGAGAAAGACCGGCCTGCGAATGCGATTGAGTCTTATTCTCGCGCGATGCAGTCCGGCCTGAAGACCGCAGCGGTTTTTAATGGACGTGCCGCCGCCTACGCCAAGCTCCAACAATGGGACAAAGCGATTGCAGACTACGGCGAGGGAATCCGGCTAAGGCTTGATAATCCGGTTGCTTACAGAGATCGCGGTGTGGCCAATGCGTCGCTTGGGCGTTGGCAGGATTCTATCGAAGACTTTGACAGGGCGATCGCACTCAAACCGGATTACTGGGAAGCCTACGTTGAGCGGGCACATACGTTCGGAATGACCGGGCGCTTTGACGCGGTGATGCCGGACCTTAATAAGGTATTGGCCGCCGAACCGGCCAACCCGCGAGCTCTGGGATTGCGCGGGTCGGCGTACATGATTGCCGACGATGCGGGCAAGGCGATTGCCGACTACTCGATGGCGATCCAGGCGAACCCCCGGGATGTGCAATTGCTGCTGTCCCGTGGCGCCGCCTATACTCGCGCTGGAGAGCACGCCAAATCACTAGCCGATCGGGAAGCGGCCGTGCGGCTCCGGCCCCGAATGCCGGACACCTACATCGCGCGCGGCGGTTCTTACCATGAATTAGGCGAGCACGAAAAAGGCTTGGCCGATCGTTCCGAGGCGATTCGGTTGGCTCCTGGCTCCGCCATTGGCTGGATCGCGCGCGGGAATGCGTATTTCCTGCTCTCCCGTTATTCTGAAGCCGCATCGGATCTTCGCAAAGCCATCGAGCTTATGCCCGAAGACAAGCCTACGCGCGATCTGCTGGAGAAGGCGGAGGCCCGCATGCAAGGCGCTGGTAGAGTCGAAGTTGCCTCGTCCGAGTACTCTCAGCGGAGCGCGGTCCCGGTTGAGGCCAAAGTGTCTGCTTTGACGGTCGAGTCGATTCTGGATTTGCCAAGACAGCCAGACCCCGGTCCGGCTGCGGAGGCCTCGGCCGTGCCTGTCGAACGAGCAAGCGTGTCGCCGGCGGTTTCTGACCAAGCGGTGTTCACTGCGCCGCCTGCTGTTGCGACAACTCCTCCCGTGGTCTCTGAGCCGGCTGCTCCTCAGCCAAACAAGGCGGAGAAACCTGCCCCGCCGGCGCCGATTCTCAACGCGGAGCAACTAAACCAGCAGGGTCGCGCACTAATCGCGGAGCGCAAATATCAGGAGGCGATCGCGGTTCTAACTCGCGCGCTGGCCATCAAGCCCAACCATACGCTGGTGCTCAACGCACGGGGGTTTGCCTATCTCATGCTCCGCAAGTTTGAACCCGCTCTGGCAGATCTAGATAAGGCGATTAGTCTTGACCCGAAGTACGCCAACGCCTACCACAACCGTTCGATTGTTCTTCAGCGGTTAGGTAAAGCGCAGGCCGCCGAAGAAGACCGCCGGACCGAGCAGAGCCTGTTGGCCAAGAGATAACTAGCGCTTGGCCGCTGGGTTCGCCAAGCCAGTGGCCCAAGAAATTCGCCCGTCGAGGCCGAGCTGAAAAACATCCGGCGGACAAACTTCGAGGACTTCCCCCACCGTTTCCACGCACCCCGGATGCTTGATGTAGACACGGCCGCCGGGCCGGGCTTCGATGGTTGACCCGACCCCCACCACTATGCCCAACGCTCGGTGTCGGTGAAGAAACGGATTACGGTGACGGGCGCGGCGTGTATGATGATGGCGCGGTCAAGGCGATAGGGGAGGTCTTCCATGGCAGGCGGCCTTTCTTCAGTTTTGTTTTCTCTGCGATCCCGGGCGCGGTCCACGGCGGCTTTCTTCCAGTTCCGCGGCGAGTTTGAGGCTCCACAATTTGTCGTTCCACATGCGCTCCAGCATCTGAGCGAAGATACCGAGTTCGGCGGAGCGCGCCCGGTAAATGCGGCTGCGCCCCTCAGTGCGGCTGTCGACCAGGCCGGCTTCCAGTAGCGCGCGAAGTTGTAGCGAGACTGCGCCAAAGGTGACGTCCGGCATCGAGCGATGGATGGCTCCGGCGCTCATTTCGACATCCCAGACCAGGCGCAGAATCTCGCGCCGGCTCGGGGAGGCCAGAGCGACGAAGGCTGTGCTTTCCGACAGCAGTTTAGATTGAACTAAAATATCGTCAGGTCCGAATTTTACTGAACACGTTCAAATTCTCTTGACAGGGGGAGGCCGGGCGCGTATTCTCTAATTGAACATGTTCAAAGTGAACGCGTTCAAAAAATGGAGAGACAGTATATGTATATCGTGGAGAGTTATTTTCTCTATTTGGCGATCAGCATCGCGGTGACGATTTGGGTGGCCAGGACGCTCCATCGCAGCGGACGAGTGTTTCTGGTTGACGCCTTTGGCGGGAACGCGGCGTTGGCCGATTCCGTGAATCATCTACTGGTGGTGGGTTTCTGTCTAATCAATGTCGGGTTTGTCACCTCCGTGCTGAAGACCGACGATCAACTGGACACCATGCGGACAGCCGTTGAAATAGTGTCGGGCAAGATCGGCTTCGCATTGCTCGTGCTCGGCGGGATGCACTTTTTCAACCTGTACGTGTTTTCCCGCATCCGAAGACGCATGCAGGAAGCGAATGCACAGCCGCCGATTCCCGCGGACGGTTACTTGCAGGCCGAGGGCCGGTAGTCATGACGCGGCTTTACCTGCTCTATGACGGGCGGTGCGCGCTTTGCCGCCGCCTGCAGGCGTGGATTGCCGGACAGCCGGCGTGGTGGCCGGTGACACCGATCGCCGCCGGGTCGGCGCTGGCAAGAGAGAAATTTCCGGGGATCGAAGCGGGTGAACTCACCGTGATCGCGAGCGACGGCCGCTATTGGCGGGGGGACCACGCCTGGCTGGTCGTCCTCTTCGCGCTGAAGCGATACGGAGGGTGGGCCAAGCACTTGGCGCATCCGCTGCTGCTGCCATTCTCCCGTCAGGCCTTCGCGGCGCTGTCGGAGAATCGCGTCTCGCTGAGTTGGTGGCTCGGCCGCCACGCGCCGGAAGAAACCGCGCAATTACTGCGGCAACAACCTGTCCGTGGCTGTGACAACCGATGAACAAATCCGAACAAACACGCGAGCGTATCCTGGAAGCCGCTCTGGAGCTGTTTCGCCGAAAGGGTTTTGCGGCGGCAACGATGCGCGAAGTAGCTGCCGCCGCCGAGATGGCCACTGGCGCGGCTTACTATTACTTCCCATCGAAGGAAGCGCTGGTGCTGGCCTTCTACGACCGTGCCCGGACGGAGATGGGACCGTTACTCGATGAAGCGCTCACGGGCCCCAAAAAACTCGAGGACCGGCTGGGCGCATCGATCGGCGTCAAGCTGCGGTATTTCGCACCGAACCGGAAGTTCCTTGGCGCGTTGATTGGCTCAGCGGCCGATCCCGGCAACCCGCTTTCGCCGTTTAGCGCACAGACGGTGGCGATTCGCGACTTTGACTTCGCAGTCTTCGAGCGTGCAATCCAAGGCAGCGAAGTTACGCCGCCGAAGGACCTGGCGCCGCACTTGCCGCAGATGCTGTGGATGTATCAGATGGCGATCCTTTTTTTCTGGCTGACCGATGCGTCCGAGGGTCAGACGCGCACGCATCGGTTGCTGGACAAGAGCACGCACATGTTGGTGCTGTTACTGAAACTGGCCGGGCTTCCGTTGATGCGCCCGGTGCGCCGCGCTGTCCTCGACCTGGTGGAGATCGTGAGAGGATAACGAGGATGAGACTTGTATTACTCGCGGGCGCGGCTGTCATGCTGCGTGCGCAGAACTACCCGCTAGGCCCCGACTCGCAGCCGCAGGACGGAGTGCCCAAAGGGGCGGTCACGCGTCACACGCTGGCGCCTGGCAAGATCTACACTGGCGTGCCGCACAATTATTCGATCTACGTGCCGGCGCAGTATGACGCCGCCAAGCCCGCGCCCTTCATGATCTATCTGGACGGCAGTGGGGCCCTTGGCAACGGTCAGCGGGTACCCACGGTCTTTGACAATCTGATCCACAAGGGCGCACTTCCGCCGCTGATTGGCATCTTTGTCGATCCTGGCGTGCTGCCGGCTCTGACCGACGCCGAGCAAAGCCGCTTTCATCGCATACTTGAATACGATTCAATCGACGGCCGCTTGGCACGATTCCTCGAAGAGGAGCTGATTGCCGAAGTTGGCAAGAAGTACAACCTGTCGAAGGATCCGAGCGATCACGCGATTGCCGGAGTCAGCACCGGAGCAGCCGGGGCCTTTGCCGCGGCGTGGAACCGGCCCGATCTTTTCCGCCGCGTGCTTAGTTTTATTGGCACGTATGTTCATATGCGTGGAGCCGATTCTTTTCCCGGCATGATCCGCTTGACCGAGCCGAAGCCGATCCGCGTGTTTCTTGAAGCCGGGAAGAACGATCATCTTGCGCCCGGCCATCCGTTCGGTACTTTCTACGCTGGAAGCTGGCCTATTAACAATCAACTTATGTTGGAGGCGATGCAGTTTGCGGGTTACGACGTCAAGTTGGAGTACGGCGAAAACGCGCATAACATGACGCACGGCGGCGCGATCATGCCGGAGGCGCTGCGGTGGCTTTGGCGCGGTTACGGGCAGCCGATCACGGCCAAGCAGCCGCAGGCGATGGGGGACAAGGCTTGGGATCCTCGTGCGCAGGTATATTCTGTCATTCAGCCGGACAAACCGTGGGAGGCGATCACGGGCGCGTATCAATCCATTGCGAGTGTGACGGCGGCTAAGGACGGCGCCGTGTATTTCTCGGACCCCGCCGCCAGTCGAATCTACCGCGCCTCCGGCGACAAGGTCGAAGTATTCGTGGCCAAGAGCGCTGGGGCGACTACGCTGCGGGTGGGCGTGGACGGGCGAGTCTACGCCTCACAGCCCGGTAGCCACCGCATCGTGTCGTATGGGGAGAAGGGCGATGAGAAGGCCGTCGCGCGTGACGTGAATGCAACCGACATTGCCCTTACTCGCAAGGGCGCGATCTACTATGTCGATTCGGCGGCGAAAACGATTGGGTTGATCGACGCGGCCGGCCGCAAGCGAGTCGTCCATGAAGGACGCGAAATGGCGATGCCTGTTGCGCTGGCATTCTCGCCGGATCAAGGTTTGTTGTTGGTGGCCGACGCGCAGTCGCGCTTCAGCTGGTCTTTTCAGATTGCGGCAGATGGCGCGTTAGTCAACGGGGAGCCGTTTTACCGGGTTGACCTGGATGAGGCTTCTACTCGCGGCTCGAGCGGCGTTACGGTGGATTCGATCGGGCAGGCCTACTTCGCCACGGCGCTTGGCATTCAGCTCTGCGAACAGAACGGCCGTTGCGCCGCGATTTTGAGCAAGCCTGAGCGGGGCGTGGTGTCTGCGATTACTTATGGCGGTCCCGACCTGGGGTGGTTGTACGCGGTCGAGGGCAACAAGCTCTTCCGGCGATCGGTGAAGTCGCGGGGCGTGGATGTTTCGACGATAGTAAAACCGCCTCGCCCACCACTCTAGTAGGGTCAGGAGGTACTTAGAGCATTTTCTGGATCGCTGTAGACCGCAGGCTTGCGCCTGGCGGCTCAGAACCGAGCCGCGACCGTCACGGAGACGTCCACGCTTTTGCTCTAATCCAACGTAAAGGCGAGTATGTTGCCGCCGGCGGCGATGGCTACATATTGGCGGCCTTTGACCGTGTAAGTCATGGGTGAAGCCTTCCAGGCCTGGCCCGTGTTGAAGTGCCAGAGTGTCTTGCCGGTTTTGGCGTCGGCGGCGGCAAAGTCACCTCCGGATTCTCCGTAGAAAAGCAGGCCGCCGCCGGTTGAGAGCACGCCCGAGTAATTCGCTTCCGGCGCGCCGATTTGTGGGACTTCCCAAACGATTTTGCCGGTCTCGATGTCGAGAGCTCGGAGCACTTTGGCGGGTGGGTTGGCTGGGTCGTTAAACGGCACGAACCAGTTTCCGGCCTGGCGGTACATATTACAGTCCTCGACTGCCATAACGTAGAATAACTTCGTCGTGGGGTTGTAAGCGGTTGAGTACCAGTTGGTCGCGCCACGAA
>JAYUSQ010000157.1:0-5371 GCA_043755595.1 Acidobacteriota bacterium
CGTGTTCTTGTAATTCCGCGAGTTGGTAATATCGTCGCCCGCGTTGTTCGGCTGCCAGACGTCTTTCAGGAACCTCGCCGAGGTGGGGTCTATGCGTGAAGCCGGGATGATGTTGCCGGCAAACGGAGTGCGGGTGGAAGTGTTCGCCGCGCTGTTGAACTGCGTGGTCATCGGATCGTAGATCGCGCGCAGGCCACCGTTGATATTGCGAGACTGCGAAAAGTCGCCGGTCCGTTCAAGGCCGGTGGGCAACGTAAGGATTTGGTCCACGGGTTCGCGGAGATTCTGGCCTTCGTAGGCAAAAAAGTTGAAGAGCTTGTTCTTCTTGATCGGCGTCGAACCAGTGACGCCCCACACGTTGTGCCGCACCACGTTGGGGGACCGGGTAATGCGGTTGGCCAGTGCGTTCAGCTTCGGGTTTCGTCCGAAAAAGTAAGCGGTGCCGTGCCACTCGTTGGTGCCGCTTTTCATCTGCAGCGAAATGATGCCGCCGGCTGAGTGGCCGAATTCGGCGTCAGTGGCGTTCTGCTGCACGTTCACTTCGCTGACCGCATCCATGGCCGGCACGTAATTGGTTTTCGGCCCCCATGTGTTCGGCGATCCATCGATGAGAATGTCATTCTTCAACTCCGTGCCACCGCCCACATCGAGCCGCGAACCGGCCCAATGGTGATACGGGCTCTGCTCGGCAGACGTGGACGTGAACACCACCTGCGGGTCGATCTGGAGCAGCAGGATCGGATGCCGGTTAATGAGCGGCAATGAGTTCGTCATCTTGGTATCGAGCGTGGTTTCCATCGTCGCCTTGTTGAATTGAACCGCTACCGGCGCTTCGGTCACGCGCACTGTCTCGGTCACCCCGCCTACTTCCAACCGCGCATTGACGGTGATGTCGCCACGGGTTTGGACGAGGATGTTTTCCTGGACGTAGCTTCGAAACCCGTCCAGTGTGACGGTGATCGTGTAGGTGCCAGGTGAGACGTAGTCGAAGACGTAAACACCGGCGGTGTTAGACGTCAGCGGCCTCTCAATATTCGTGTTCACGTTCCGCAGTAGGACTTTGGCTCCGACGGCCACGGCGCCGCTGGAGTCGCTGACCTCGCCGCGGACGGTACCGCGGAGTTCTTGAGACAACGAGGGCCCAGCGCACATCAGGGCGACAGTCGCTAACCGGGCGAGCTTACTCTGAATCATCAGTAGAGTTAATCAAAATATTTGTCGGTTGTCAAACGGAGGGAGCCCGCAGCCCACATCGATATGGTCTACCGAGAAAGACACCGATCATTTCCGCTCCAGACTGCATCCGGCGCTACCCGACCACCTCGGTGTCCCAACCCCAACCCGGGCGGTCCGGCGGCCGCATATAAATGCCCTCCGGCCCGCGCGAGATATTGTAGTGCTCTTCAAAGATCGAGAGCACTTCCTTCGGCGCGCCAGGCGCGGGGAGGAACAGTTCGGCCCACGGTGCATTCACATTCGCGATGGACCAATGCACGGCGCCGTTCAAGCCGCCACCATGCGGAATGACCGGAATGTCGTAAGCCGATGCCATCGCGCCGATGCGCCGCAATTCGGTTAATCCACCGCACCACTGAATATCCGGCTGCCAGATCGAGGCGCCTTTCGCCTCCATCAGATAACGGAAGCCGTAGCGCCCATACTCGTGCTCACCGGTTGCAATGCGGGTCGATTTAATGGTCGCGTTCAATCGTCCAAAGCCCGCGTAGTCGTGCGGCTGCAAAACTTCCTCAACCCAATAGACGCGTTCAGCCGCCAGCATCTCGCACATCTCGATCGTGTACCACTCGTCCCACGCCATCCAGCAATCCAGCATGATGTCGCCCTCGGGTCCCAACGCTTTGCGCGCCCGCTGCACCAGCTCCAGATTTTCCTTCATGCCGGAGCGCCCGCTCGCCCGGCCATGTGGAATCGCCAACTTCAATCGCTTGTAGCCGAACTCCACGTGCTGCTCGATATCGTTACCCGTGCAGTACGTCGGCACGCGGTCCTTCGTCTCGCCGCCCAACAGCTTGTACACCGGCTGGTTCAGCGCTTTGCCGACGATGTCCCACAGCGCCATGTCGAAACCGCTGATCGCGTTCATCGTGACGCCCATGCGGCCATAGGACATCGTCGCGCGCCAGCAGATATCCCAGTTGCGCTCGATATCGAATGGATCGCGCCCCATCATCAACTTGGCCAAGTGCCCGGTTACGACGGCGCCGCCGCCTGGGCCCCCGTTGCCGTAGCCCTTGATGCCTTTGTCCGTTGTCACCTCGACGGTGAAGCTCGGCACGTTGGTCGCGGCGAACAACTCGCGCCGGGGTTTGAATTCCGGGTAGATCGAAACCGGATTGGCGACCTCAACCCCTTGTGTCGACCACGCCCCAGCCGCCGGCTGAAAAGCCGGATACGGCTTGCGCGGCCGCGTGCGCACTATCTTGATCTCCGTGATCTTGAGCTTGCTCTTCTCTTGCGCCCATGCCAACGGCGGCAGCGCAACCGCGCCCGCCGCCCCCAAGAATTCTCTACGATTCATTTTCGTCACCTTTACTTGAAATTGCCGGCAACTGTCCGCACAATTCTACACCCGGCGCAGTCAAAAAAACTCGCGGTGCAACTCGCGCCCGGACCGCCCGGCAGACTGCCTTCAGAGCCAACCAAGCAGGAGAACGGCGGTTAACGCGACTCAAAAATAGAGTAATCTAACGCCCTTCGATCAACTTTCAGGCCTCGGCGGCGCTGATGGCACCCCGCCTCGCCAACTCGCCGCCGCCCCACAACAGAATCCGACACATCCGGCATTTTCTGAATTTGACAACCCGCCCCAAACCCTGTCACAATAGGCGAACAAAAAGCGAACAAACCGATTCTCCCGACATCGAGCTCCGCGCTCGCTCGGCCTTCTCGTTCCTCGAAGGAGGATCGCCGCCCGGCCACGAACGGGGTCGGTTGCCAATAGTGTGATACGGTCTTGTCTGGATATCATGGCGAAGCAATTCGATGAAATCGGCTTCTGGTCTGAACTGAAGCTGGCGATCATACGCGATTACGCGACCGAGTATTCAAAGATACTATCCAAACAAGCGGGCTTCCGGCACGCCTACATCGACGGATTTGCTGGCCCGGGTGTGCATCTATCAAAGCGAACCTCTGAGTTCGTAGCGGGTAGCCCGTTGAATGCACTGGAGGTGGTTCCGCCCTTCAAGGAGTTTCATTTCATTGATGCCGACGAAGACCGCACGGCGCAGTTGAAGGCTCTGGCTGGCAACCGGCCGGAGGTGTACGCCTACGCCGGCGACTGCAACGAGATCCTGCCGCGCGATGTCTTCCCTCGTGTTTCATACGAGCGCAAGGAAAGAGCACTTTGCCTGCTAGATCCATACAATATCGACTTGGCTTGGACCGTTGTGGAAGCCGCCGGGAAAATGCGGTCGATCGAGATTTTTCTCAACTTCATGATCATGGATATGAACATGAATATTCTGCGGCGTGATCCTGAATCGGCTGACCATCGTCAAGTAGAACGCATGAACAGATTCTGGGGTGATGGTTCTTGGCGGCAAGTCTCCTACAACAGTCCCCAAGGTAACTTATTTGGCCATGAGGAGAAGAGTCCCAATGAAGACCTCGCTCAAGCTTACCGCGAGAGGCTGATAAAGGTCGCCGGCTTCAAATACGTGCCCGATCCAGTGCCGATGAAGACGCGTAACGGTTCCACGATTTATTATTTGTTCTTCGCCTCGCCTAACGCCACTGGAAACAAGATCGTCAGTCATATTTTTGACAAGTATCGTAAATTGGGGAAATCTTGAAATGGCGAGTAACTCAGGAATCGAATGGACCGACGCAACCTGGAACCCAGTCACCGGTTGTACCAAAATTAGCCCCGGCTGCAAGCACTGTTATGCCGAACGGATGGCCAAACGCCTCCACGGAATGGGGCAGAGTAACTATGCAAACGGATTCCGTCTAACCCTGCAACCCCAAATGCTGGAGCACCCATTATCATGGCGCAAGCCCCGGCAGATATTCGTGAACTCGATGAGCGATCTGTTTCATGAGGATGTGCCCGTCGACTACATACAACGGGTATTCGATGTCATGCGTGCGGCGCCCTGGCATCGCTACCAGATCCTAACCAAGCGCTCCGGCCGGCTAGCTGAACTAAGTCACTTCCTCGCTTGGCTGCCTTGCATTTGGATGGGCGTAAGTGTCGAAAGTGAACGGTATCTCCACCGGATTGATGACCTTCGAGCAACTGGTGCACATGTCAAGTTCCTCTCGCTTGAGCCATTGCTGGGGCCATTAACTAACTTGGATCTTACCGGCATCGATTGGGTTATAGTCGGAGGCGAGTCCGGCCCAGGCGCGCGGCCAATGGACCCCGCTTGGGTGCGCGAAATCCGGGATCGGTGCTTGGATGCTGGCGTGGCCTTCTTTTTTAAGCAATGGGGCGGTGTATTTAAGAAGCGAACCGGCCGGGCGCTAGACGATCGCACGTGGGATGAAATGCCGGTCAGCGGGGACTTCCCTCTGTTGCCAACTAAGTCGCCCGCCGATAGCCTTACAGCATGAGTAGTCTTACGGCTTGGATTGACTGGGCGGCTGAAAACCCTGCGAATCGGCCCGCTTACGGAGAAAATAATCGTGGGCAGATTCACCGTGGTGACCGAGTTAAAGTCGATCAAAAGCTGCTTCGGCAGATAGTGACTCTGCGGCAGGAAGATCCCGGCGTAGCAGAGGCTTTTGACTTGCTAATAGTCGAGCTGAGCAAATTGTTTGAAGAGTGGAAAGGGAGAGGTGATGGCTTCGTTTTCAGAAGGCCAGGAAAGCCCAACGGTGTAGTCATTGCCTTGAACCTTCGCGGCCACTTTCGGGTCAGGGTTGCCGATTTAGAAATAAGCCGTAATATCGCCGATAAACTCATCGGATACCACGACAAAGTTCGCCTTTGGCATCGCCATGACATTGCCGTCGTTGCGGACTCAATCTGGTTCTCACGACTGCTGGCAACTGAGATCCAACCGTGGACTAATTCCTCCCTACAGCTGGAAACTGTCTCGCTGGGACAAGGGCTCTTATTGCCCATTTTAGGTAGGCCATACGTTGACGTGGACGAGAACGTCCAGATTGCCCCGGCAGATGCCTTCACGGTCGATCCGTCAGATACCGAACGGGGCTGGAGAGGCCACCGGATCACCCAAAACAAACTCGCGGCGCACGTGCGCCGCCTTGGGGCTGTTCCCCAAGAGCCAGATTCCAAGCCATTCTACTCAGATCCGGCGTGAAGATGGTCACTTTCGGCTGACGCCGAGGGGAGTGAGGTCGTGGATCTTGGCGAGGATGCCGGTAGCGAGACGCTGAAGAT
>JAYUSQ010000158.1:0-17930 GCA_043755595.1 Acidobacteriota bacterium
CTTCCCCCCTTGAAAATGTAGTGGAGACCTTGGGAGTCCCTTTGTTGAAAACAAAGGGACTCCTGGTCTCAAATGGGCTTAACTGCGAAAGTTGGGTTAACAGCGCTGGCACGTGGGCAGAGTTCGGGTGCCCCACAAGCGGCAGCTTGCGCCGACGAATCGGAGCCTGATTCTATTTGACGGCGACGGTGACCGGGTTACTGCTGCGGCCGGCCACCGTGAGCACCAAATCGACAGCCGCGCCCGGCGTCACGCCAGCGGGCACAAGCACGTTCACCTGATACAGGCCCGCAAAGCTCGGCGCCAATCCCGCAAACAGCACTTGCGCGGCCCGGCCTCCCACGGTCACCGTGACAGGGTTCGTCGTGGTCACCAGGCGATTGGTTGGCGCGGGGGTTCCGGCTGGTACGCTTTCGCTCACCGGGCCCAGACCGGTGCAGTAAATGATGAGCGCGCCACCGGCGGTGGCTGGATTGGTGGCGGAAACAACGGAACCGTCGACCAACGTCACCCGGCCTTCGTTGGTTTGGGTGGCGAACACGGCTGGCTGCGCCTGCGCCACCACAACCTGCTCAGGAGTCGAGAGCGCGTTGCCCCGTCTCACGATCATCAGTTGCGGAGTGTTGAGCGGCACGTCGAAAGGCACGATGGCGTTGACTTGGCCGTCGGCGGCAAAATGCATAGGCAGCCGTTTGCCGCCCAGGAACGCTTGCGTACCGGCGAGATCGGTGGGGAAGGGCAGGGTTTGGGCGACATTGAGTCCGGTGGCGAGGGCGGCGCCGTAAATCGAAATAAATCCGCCGGGGGCCAGCGGCGAGCCCGGTGACGAAGCCGCCGCACTCACTATGCCGCCTGAGTCGATCACGGGAGGGGCGCTCGGGTTGGCCGTGGTGCTTCCTCCGATTTGCGCGGCGCCGGTCAGTTGCGGAGTAGCTGCGCTCGTTGCGGTAGCGGTCAGGACCAAATTCGCGATGGCTTGCTTGGGCTGCCAAGTTCCACTCCAACTGCCCGCGCCGGTGGCGGACAGGACCAAGGGCGCCGTGCCGTCACTGAAGGATACGATCGTCGAGCCGGCCAGGAGCGGGTCGCCGCAATCGTCCACCACCAGCATTTCGAGGGCGCTTGGCCAACCGGCCACAACCGAAAACGCCGACCCCAGGGTCTTGAACACCGGCACGAGTTTCGTAGGCGTGCATCCTTCGAGGCGCGGCGAAACGGCGGCGTTAAAATTGGCACCGGCGGCGTTGTTGCCAGGCGCCTGCGGAATCACCAACACCACGGCCACTCGACGCTGCGCGTCGCCCAAGCCCACAGCCATGTCGGCGCGATAGACACCGGGCAAAAGCCGGACGGCTGCGACACGCGAGACGACGATGGTGGCGGTCTCTCCCGGCCTTGCAAAGGGCGACGCAGTGGCCGCCATCCAGCCGGCAATGTTCCCCTCGAAGGCCACGCCAACGCTCACCGGGACGGTGCTGCGCGACACGTTGGTGACGGCGACCGTTTGCGAGGCCACCGGCGCGCCGGGGCGTTGTACGAGCACGACTGCGGAAGGCGTGACCAGCGGAGCGACCGTGGTGGCAACGGGTACAACGTTCAGGACCACGTTCACCGTTCGCGGAGAATTGCCGGCAGCGCTGGCGCGCACCTCAATTTGTCCGTAGTATGCGCCGGGGTTCAACCCGTCAGGCACGATCGAGGCGGTCACGTTACTGGGCGCGTTAGACGTGGCGTTTCCCTCGGATGGTGAAACGCGCAACCAGGAACCGGCGCCCAACACCGAAGCGATGTTTGAAAACGGGATCGGCGTCCGGCTCGATCCAGTCACTTGAAAGCTCTGGGACAGACGGGCCGTACTCCCTTGCTGGACTTCAAACGTCAAGCCAGTTTGCGACACCGATATCGCCGGGCCCGCGGGGGACACCGTCAGGATCACGAGCACGGTGAAGCGCTCGGAGCCGCCGCTGGCCGTCACTTCGATCGATCCGGTATAGACGCCCGCTCGAAATCCGGCGGGGTTGGCCGTCACTGGAATCGCGGTTGTCGAGTAGGGGGCGACGCTCGTGGTGCTGCCCGCGGTCAACCAGCCGCGCGGCTGCGAGGTGACCGTGGCCGAAACAACGCGTGTAAGCTGGCCGCGGTTGGTGAGGCGGATCGTGCGAGTTTGGGGAATGGTGTCGCCCTCATTGAAATCGAACGACCGCGTGCCTCCCTCGATCGTCAAGGCCGTGGATGTTGGGCTTCGCACCAGGAGACTACTGTTGAAAACCCCCCGGAAAGTGCGAGTTTCCCTGTCGACGGCGTACGTGAAGATGAGCACCAATTGGATCAGATAGCTGCCAGGTCGAGTCGGTACGCCGCTGACACGGGTGCCGCCGGTAATGGTGAGGCCGGGCACGTCGCCCGTGCCGCTGCCCGTGAAGGTTGCGTTGTAAGTGGTGAGAAGATCCTTGGTGAATGGGATGTCGTTCAGGTCCGGGAGGAGCGAGTATTCGTACTGCACGCCCGCCTCGGCGTCAGGCAACTGGCCGACGAAGGGCCCCTGTGCCGAAACCGTCGACGTTAAGGCGACTAATCCCAAGCAAGTCTGGATGAGGAAGAGTCGTATTCCTGACTGAGGCATGCTGGGCTTCAGTATATAGAAGCCGCGCCTAACTTGACAGCGACGGTGACCGGACTGCCGTGGCGGCCGGCAACCGCGAGCGGCAATTTGACAGCCGGATATCTTGAAATTTCGCCACCCCGCGACCGAAAAACAAATCAATCTTGAGTCGGCTTCGCCGTCCGGTTTGTCGGCATCCGCAGAGTTGCCTTCTCTGCCAGGCGCTCTCCGTTAAGTGAAAATGGCATTGATCCTAAACTAAGCGCCGTCGTACTTCCTAAGTTCCAATTTCGCGATCGCTTCCCGATGCACTTCATCGGGTCCATCGGCCAGCCGTAACGTACGCGTCAGCGCCCAGGACGAGGCCAGCGGGAAATCTTCGCACATTCCCGCTGCGCCGTGCGCCTGAATCGAGCGGTCAATCACGCGCAGCGCCATGTTCGGCACCACGACCTTGATCATCGCGATCTCGGCCCGCGCACTCTTGTTGCCCGCCGTATCCATCATGTGAGCAGCCTTGAGCACCAACAGCCGCGCCTGTTCGATCTCCATTCTGGAATTCGCGATATCGGCGCGAATCGTACCCTTGTCGGCAATCGCGCTGCCGAAAGCGACCCGCTGCTTCACCCGGCGGCACATGAATTCAAGCGCGCGTTCAGCTTGACCGATGAGCCGCATACAGTGATGAATGCGTCCAGGCCCCAGCCGGCCTTGCGCGATCTCAAACCCGCGCCCTTCGCCCAGCAAAATGTTTGAAACAGGAACCCGCACATTTGTGTAGCTGACTTCGGCGTGGCCATGCGGGGCTTCGTCGTAGCCAAACACGTTCAGCATCCGCTCGATTTTCACCCCGGGCGTGTCGAACGGCACCAGAATCATAGACTGCTGTTTATGTTTCGGAGCAGACGGATCAGTCTTCCCCATAAAGATCGCGATCTTGCAGCGCGGATCCCCCGCTCCAGTTGACCACCACTTTCGCCCGTCGATCACATAGCTATCGCCATCGCGCACAATGCTGGCTTCGATGTTGGTGGCGTCAGAGCTGGCCACCGCGGGCTCCGTCATCGCAAAACACGAGCGGATTTTACCATCGAGCAGCGGCGTCAGCCATTCTCGCCGGTGCTCCGCCGTGCCGTACCGCGCCAGCACTTCCATGTTGCCGGTATCCGGCGCATTACAGTTGAACGCTTCCGGAGCCCAACTCATGCGCCCCATGATTTCGCAGAGCGGCGCATATTCAAGATTCGTCAACCCCGGGCCATGTTCAGACTCCGGCAGAAAGAGATTCCACAACCCTTGCGCGCGAGCTTTCGCCTTCAGCTCCTCCATCAGCGGAATCGCCTTCCAGCGTTCGCCGGCCTCCACTTGCTCGGCCCAAAGGCGCTCATTCGGATAGATATGTGCGTCCATGAAAGCCAGAAGTTTGGCTTGCAGCTCTTGGACGCGCGCGGAGGGTTCAAAGCTCATCACGGACTATGTTAGCGTCGAAACCGCAGCACGCGCCCTGGGTTGGCGTTGACGAAGCGTCCGGCGTCGATCGCTGCCACGCCATTCACAATCACATGCGGTATCCCTTCGGGGAATGACAACGGCTTTTCAAACGTCGCGGTGTCCTTGACGGTTTCCGGATTGAAGATCACAAGATCGGCGGCCAAGCCCGGCGCGATTCGCCCGCGATCATGCAGCCCCAGCCGATTCGCCGCCAGCGACGACATCTTTCGCACCGCGGACTCAAGCGACAACACCCGCTCGTCGCGCACATAATGAGCCAGCACCCGTGGAAACGCGCCGAAGGCCCGCGGGTGTGCGCCTGTCGCAGTGATGGGCGTTGGCGGCGCGTCCGTACACAAGCTCACCCACTCGGTGCGCAGCGCCAAATGTTTTTGCTCCTCGTTCATGCTTTTGGGATTGACGCTCACCGAGTTGGTGGCGGCAAGATCGAAGAACGCCGTCCAAGCGTCACTGCCGCGCGACTTCGCGATCTCAGAGATTGATTTGGCTTCATACGCTTTGTCCAACCCCGCGCCCACGCTCGCGACCAGAATATTATTCCAATCCGATCCCACATGCTGATACCAGTTTTCCCAATCCGCGCTGGACTCAATTTCCTTGCGCAGCGCCTCACGCACCCCGGGATCGGCCACCGTCTTTAGAAACGGCTCCACGCCCTTCCCAAAGTGCCGCGGGTGAATCAACGCAATCAATCCGAGCCCGTTGCGGATGTAAGGATAAATATCCGCCGTCACGTCAAGCCCAAGATCGCGGGCCCCTTGAATCGTGTCGATCGCTCGTTGCATACGCGGCCAATTCTCCTGGCCCGCCGCCTTCAGATGGAAGATATGAACCGGCAATCCTGCCTCGCGGCCAATGCGGATCGACTCCGTAATCGAGTCCAACACAGCATGGCTTTCGTTGCGCATGTGCGTCATGTAGATCCCGCCGTAACGGGCCGCGACCTTGGCCATCTCCACCAATTCAGCCGTGGTGGCATACGTGCCCGGCGGATAGATCAGGGCAGTCGAAAGCCCCACCGCGCCATCCTTCATCGCCTGCTCAACCAGCGCGCGCATCTTCACCAACTCCGCCTCGGTCGGCGCGCGATTCTGATCGCCAATCACCTGCCGCCGCACCTGCGCGGCGCCTACGTTGTGAATCGTGTTGATCGGAATGCCCTTGGCTTCGAGTGCGCGGAAGTAGGCGTCAAACGTGGGCCACTTGACGCTAGGCGCCGTCGAACTGCCCTCGCCGCCCAACATCGTAGTGATGCCTTGGCGCAGTTTGCTTTCGGCGGAATCGCGATCGTCAAGCAGAGGCTCGGAATTCGCGCCCATCATGTCGACGAAGCCCGGAGCCACGACGTGGTTTCGGGCGTCGATCGTGCGCTTGGCGGGCCGCCCGCGCAGCGAACCGATTGCGGCAATGCGCCCGGCGCGAATCCCAAGATCGGCACGATACCAGGGATTGCCGGAGCCATCCACAATTCGGCCGCCGGAGATCAACAAGTCGAAGGGCGGCTCCTGAGCCCAACCGAGTGAAGCAGCCAGGAGCGCAACGGCGAAGAGACGCATACGGTCTACTAGCGTAACGCTTGTTCAAGATCGGCGATCAGGTCGTCGATGTGTTCCAGGCCAATCGATAGCCGAAGCAGATTCGGCGGGGTCTTGCTCAGTGGCCCCTCCACCCCTTGCCGATGTTCGATCAGGCTATGCGTGCCGCCGAGACTCGTCGCCCGAATAAACACTTTGGTCTTGTGGGTCACCGCAATCGTTTCCGTCCGCGTTGCGCGTAGCCGGATCGAAAGCATCCCGCCAAAGCCGCCCGTCATCTGCCGCTTTGCGATGTCATGATTCGGGTGCGTGACCAGACCCGGATAGTGAACGGCTTCGATCTTCGGGTAAACGGCCAGCCACGCCGCTAGCCGCGCGGCATTCTCCGATTGCGCACGCACGCGCACCGGCAGCGTCTCGACACCGCGTAGCGTCAGCCAACATTCAAAGGGCGATGGCACGGCGCCGCCATACCGTTGCGACTTGCGCGCCCGTTCAAAAAGATAGTTGTCGAACCTGGTGATCAGTGTGCCGCCCAACGTGTCGCTGTGACCGCCGATGTACTTGGTTGTCGAATGCATCACCATGTCGATGCCAAAATCGAAGGGCCGCTGGATCACGGGCGTGGTAAACGTGGAGTCGCAAATACTGATCGCCTTCGCCGCATTGGCGATCTTCGCAATCTCAGCCATGTCGACGATTTTCATCAGCGGATTCGACGGCGTCTCGAGCCACACCAAGCGAGTGGATGGACGAACCGCCGCGCGCAACGCCGCAAGATCGGTCATGTCCACGTAGCTGATTTCGATCGGCCACTTGGAGAACACTTCGCCCACCACTTTGCGCAGCCCGTAGTAGACGTCGTCAGCCACCAGAATGTGGTCGCCCGGTTCCATCCCTTGCATCACCGCATTCACCACAGCGAGTCCCGACGAAAAACAAAGCGCCTCTTTGCCGCCTTCAAGCGCTGCGAGGCATTGCTCCAACATATGGCGGTTCGGATTGTCCTCCCGTGAATAGCTGAAGCCCAGTGGATAGCCGCCTTCCACTCCGCGCTCGAAAGTGGTGGAGAGATAAATAGGCGTCGCGACGGCGCCGGTGGCGGGGTCGATATGGCGTCCAGCGTGAACGGCGATGGTTTCGATCTTCATTGTTCCAGTAACCGCCCGGTCAACGCGGAACTATGCGAAATCGCGCGAGTGTGATCGACCGGCGTCAGGCCAAATTTGTCCTTCACGCGCTTGTCAGAGCCCAAGTCGATGAGCGCCTTCAGCGCCGCGTCTTTGTGAAGGAGCGCCGCCCAGCTCAGATCGGTCATCCCGTTGTCGTCCTTAATGTCCAGCTTCGCGCCCTTCGCCGCCAAAGTGCGAACAACCTCGGCATCGTCCAGTTGAGTCGCAATCGACAATGGTGACGCGGGAAATTGACCCAAAGCCATGAAGGGCAGATTGGGATCCGCTCCTTTGTCGATCAGGAAAGAAACCATTTCGGCGTCGCCATGAAAGGCCGCGATCGGCAACGCCGAAGCCTTGAACCGGACTCCCGGCCGCGCCTTCGCGCTCACGCCAGCCGCGATCAAAAGCTGCAGCGTCTCGCGATTATTCGGAAACAGCGACGCAATCATTAACGCATCGTAGCCCGACTTCGCTGTCGCCCGGACGCTGGCGCCGCGTTTGATCAGCGCTCGCACTTTGGCCGGTTGATCGGCGGCCATCATCAACGCCGTGGTGCCTTGCACCGTCGCCGCGCGCGGATCGAAGGCCGTCATATCCCCGGCCGCGCCGAACAACGCCGTCTCCATCCATGCCGCGGCTTGCATCGGCTTGACGCCACTCAAGGGCAAGGCCTTCGATACAGGCGAAGCAACCGGCAACGCTTCGGCCAGCGCCATCACGGCCCAAGCGGTAGCCGCGCAGGAAATAAACTGGTCGTGCCCGTACGGAAAACCGCTTTCGAAATACGGCGGACTCGCGGGAGCCGGCGTATGAATTCGGGTGCGAACATGCCACGACCCATCCGCCGCTTGTGACTTCGCCAGCCACGCGGCGCCGCGCTGAAAGTCCGCGTGCGAACGCTCCCAGCCGCCCGCACGGCGCAGCGCAACCAAGGCCTGCGCGGTCGAGTACGCGTCGCTCTCGTTGAGAGAGGTCACCTGCGACCATCCTCCATCGGCTCGTTGCGCAGCCACCAAATCCCGCGCTGCCGCAAGTTGATCCTCAGAAGATGCGCCGGTCCAATGCAACCCAAGCAGCCGATACGTCAGATCTTCAGTGGAAGCGGGTTGAGCCGAGGCAAGCCACTTGCGCGCACGTTCCAGGCTCTCTCGTTTCTCATTCCCCATTTGGACCGGCGTATACAACGACACTGCTCGCGCGCCCACTGCCGTCGCCACAAACAGCCCGGCGCTATGCGGAGGACGGGCGTCGAAAGTGGCCCAATGCCCATCGGCCCGTTGGGCGCGCGCAATGTGCCGGGCGTAAGTCGCAGTCGAAAGATTCGGCTCTACGTGCGATGCATGGGCGCCCAGCAGTCCATAGCCTTCACTCACCGCCGGATCGATTAGCGCGTCCACGCGGACCGCCGCGTCGAGATCGCTGAGGTAACGAAAAGTCTTCTGCGCCGCCGCTTGCGCCGCCACCTCATCGACGGTTAGCCCATGGGTGCGCGCGGCCTCAAGCGCCATGGCGGGCATCGTCTGGTGATGACACGAAAAGCACGGAGACTTCCATTGCGCCGCGACCTTCTGGAGTAGGTTGACGGAGCGTTGCGCGTGTTCGCGGATTTCGATCTCGTCGATCGCCGCGAGACAAACGGGGGCGAAGAGGATGGCACATAAGACGAGGCGGAGCATGTGTTGCTAGTCTACCGTCTATCGGACGGTAAATTTGGTCGTGCGACGTGGCCGCCTGGTCGATTCCGCCTGCTGCCTTCGCCGTTGGACGGATGCGGGGCAATGGCCCGGCGTCCTCTTTCAGTGTATGGGCTGGTGTACGATAAGCCATGCCCGATTCCTCCAAAGTTGATCCTGACTTAGTCAAGGAACTGATTGAACACCACTACGTCCAACATTTAATTAAGACCGAAGTTCATAAGAATACCGTTGCCTATTGGGATGGAAGGCGAAAGGCGATTGTCGCCTTAATCTCGACCGCGATCGCCACGGTAGCGATTTTTGGATTCCAAATGATGGACGTATTCAATCTCAAGAAGAGACTGGAGGAGGCTGACAAGCAAATCGCCGCGGCCACGGTACTTGCGGGGGATTTATCCGCTGCGGCCAAGAAGGCAAACGCGGAGAGCGCCACCGCAAAGAGCGCTGCCGCCGATGCCAAATCGGCCGCCGATTCGATTCGAAAAACGACGCAGGAATCCCTCAACCAGGGCTCCCAGTTCTTCAAGGAGAGCCTGGTGAATAGCAATGCGCTGATCGCAGCCACCACCAAACACATGCAAGACAATGCCAACGCAGGTGACAACTATGTCAAGGCTGCCGCCGCAATGATGACGCCCATTCAACAGACGAGCACGCAGCTGAGCTCCACTGCCCAAGCGCTCAAAACCGAAGTCGACGGATTGGTGACACAAGCCAAGTCGGCGTCGACTACCGCTAAAGCGGCCGCGGCCGACGCTGAAAAGGCCAGCCAGCATGCTCTCAACTACAGAACCGCCGCCGACAAGATCCTCGAGTTCCAGAAGCAACTAGCCACAGCCTGGACCTCGGAGACGATCAACATTTTGTCGGCCAAGAAGGGCAAAGAAGGCACCAGGAGCCGGCCCACCGTTCGAATGAAACATCCGGCCGAGCAAAATAGCGACTACGAGTTCACTTTTGAAATGGCTTCGCCTCGTGATAGTGTGTTTCTCAAAGCGACGATAAAGAATCTGACCTCCGGGACGAAGGAGACTCTCTGTCACCGGGAAGATCATTCGGGGAGCGTTCACGGCAATTTCTATAAGCTGGGCAGCAGCCC
Organism: Acidobacteriota bacterium; assembly: GCA_043755595.1. GTDB lineage: Bacteria > Acidobacteriota > Terriglobia > Bryobacterales > Bryobacteraceae > VFZP01. Next base: position 9,621 of record JAYUSQ010000158.1, read on the forward strand.
GTTTTTCATCCGACCCGATTTTGTCTATCAAAGCGTCCTCGCCGATGACTTCGTCACGCTGAGGGTTGTGGCAACGGCGCCGGCAGAAAAAGTGCTGACTATGAACCGTCCTTCGTGTGCCGGGTGGAATCGTCCTGAGCCAGCGCAATGACGTCTTCAATCACAGTCAGCGGCCGGTGTATGTCGTAGGCGCTTCAATAACCGTGCGAAACACGCCTTCAGCCGCGATTCGACGGATCCGGCTCTTTCGTTAGTGCCATGCGTTGATCCTGGGCGAAGGCAGCGGAGGTATTTGACACGAGGTGGGCCGACATCAGTGAGCCCGGCGAGAAGATCCATCCAAGTAGTGCCCGCGGGGATGTATCAGTTCCACAAGACTTTGCTTGTGAAATTCGAGGCCGGCAAAGCCTTGAAGGTCACGGTGATCAGGTAGCCCGCAGGATCGATAAGAATACCTGAAAGATAATAATTGACACTTGAGAATGAGTATTGTCTAATTGTGGATGTCATGTCAGACCTGCGTGCGCAAGCCCTCGACGACTTCCGCCGCCGTTGTAAGGAACAAGGCCTGGCCTTTACCTTCCAACGTCAAGTCATCTACGAAGCCGTTGCCGATTCACGTGCGCATCCGACCCCGGAATTGATCTACGAACAGGTCAGGCAACGGATCCCGTCGATTTCACTGGGCACCATTTACAAGAATGTGAAGACGTTCCTGGACTCGGGTCTGCTCAAGGAAGTCACGCTCCACCATGGGTCGCTACGCCTCGAATCAAACCTGACCGCGCATCATCATCTGGTGTGTTCTTCGTGTAAGGCGATCTTCGACATTGAAGAATCCGCGGTGGAGCCGGTTCAGCTACCGAAGATTGAGTTACCTGCGGGCTTCTCAATCAAGCAGTGCCGGATGGAGTTTGTCGGGGTGTGCAACAGTTGCCAGTTAAGTGATTCGTAGATCTAGCCATAGACAGTTCGGGCAATTTTTTTGACTCATTCGAAAGAAGATAAACATATGGACACAAAACTCACAAAAGAAGCGGCGGCGCCTGCCGAATCCCAGTGCCCGTTCTCGGGCGGCGTTCGCACACACACGGCCGCTGGCGGTCCGGGGAATGCAAACTGGTGGCCGAATCAGCTGAATCTGAAGATCCTGCATCAGCACTCGGACCTGTCCTGTCCCATGGGCAAGGCGTTCAACTATGCCGAGGAATTCAAGAGCCTCGACCTCAATGGGGTGATCAAGGACCTCCATGCCTTGATGACGGCATCGCAGGACTGGTGGCCGGCGGACTACGGCCACTACGGGCCGCTCTTCATCCGTATGGCTTGGCATAGCGCCGGCACTTACCGGATTGCCGACGGCCGAGGCGGTGGGGGGACTGGCGCACAGCGATTTGCGCCCCTCAATAGCTGGCCGGATAACGTGAGCCTGGACAAGGCGCGCCGGTTACTCTGGCCGATCAAGCAAAAGTACGGCCGGAAGATATCCTGGGCCGACCTGATGATCCTCACCGGTAACGTCGCTCTCGAGTCAATGGGATTCAAGACCGCCGGTTTCGCCGGTGGACGCGAAGACATATGGGAGCCGGAAGAAGATATTTACTGGGGGCCTGAAGGCAAGTGGCTGGCCGACGAGCGCTATAGCGGCGACCGTGACCTCGCCAATCCCCTCGGCGCCGTTCAGATGGGCTTGATCTACGTCAATCCTCAGGGGCCCAATGGCAAACCGGATCCGCTGGCTGCGGCCAGAGATATCCGGGCGACCTTCGCCCGCATGGCGATGAATGACGAGGAGACCGTGGCCCTGATCGCCGGCGGACACACGTTCGGCAAAGCCCATGGCGCTGCCCTTGAGAGCAATTGCGGGCCCGAACCCGAGGCGGCCGGCATCGAAGAGCAAGGCTTCGGCTGGACGAACAGCTTTGGCTCCGGCAAGGGGGCCGATGCGATCACCAGCGGGCTGGAGGGCGCCTGGACCACCAACCCGGTGAAGTGGGACAACAACTACTTCGACAACCTGTTTGGCTATGAATGGGAACTGACCCAGAGCCTCGCCGGCGCTAATCAATGGAAGCCCAAGGACGCCTCGGCGGCGGGCACTGTGCCGGATGCTCACGATCCATCGAAAAAGCACGCCCCCATCATGTTCACGACCGACCTCGCCTTGAGGTTGGACCCGAACTACGCGCCGATTTCGAAGCGCTTCCACCAGAACCCGGAAGCATTTGCAACGGCGTTCGCCAAGGCTTGGTTCAAGCTGACGCATCGTGACATGGGGCCGCTCTCGCGTTACCTTGGCCCGCTCGTTCCGTCAGAGCGCTTCTTGTGGCAGGATCCGGTTCCCGCTGTCGATCACAAATTGATCGAGGAAACGGACGTTGCCGCTTTGAAGGCTAAAATCCTGGCTTCTGGACTTTCCATCTCCCAACTGGTGACGACCGCCTGGGCGTCGGCTGCAACATTCCGCGGCAGCGACAAGCGCGGAGGCGCTAACGGGGCGCGTATTCTCCTGGCGCCGCAAAAGGATTGGGAAGTCAACCAGCCCGCTTTACTGGCGAAGGTCGTTGAGCGGCTAAAGGCGATCCAGACGGATTTCAGCGCAGTGTCGGGCCAGCAGTGCTCGATTGCTGACCTGATCGTACTGGGTGGCTGTGCGGCAATCGAAGCGGCTGCGAAGAAGGCCGGCTACAACGTGAAGGTTCCCTTCTCGCCGGGGCGCACGGATGCGTCGCAGGCACAGACCGATGTCCATTCGTTCGCCGTCCTGGAGCCGGCCTCAGACGGGTTCCGCAACTATCTCCGTAAGGGAGACGAGGGCGCGGCGGCTGAGCTGCTGCTCGATCAGGCGAGCCTGTTGACCCTAACCGCTCCCGAGATGACCGTGCTCATTGGCGGCATGCGCGCTCTAAATACCAACTTCGGGCAGTCCAACCACGGTGTTTTCACCAAACGGCCCGAGACCTTGACGAATGATTTCTTCGTCAACCTGCTCGACATGAACACGAAGTGGCAAAAGTCGGCCACCTCCGAAGGCGTGCTGGAGGGGCGCGATCGGGCGACGGGCGAACTCAAGTGGACGGGCACGGTCGTTGACCTGGTCTTCGGTTCCAATTCCCAGCTCCGGGCCCTCGCCGAAGTCTATGCATGCAGCGACTCGCAGGAGGCGTTTGTGCAGGCCTTCGTGGCGGTGTGGAACAAGGTGATGAACCTCGATCGCTTCGACCTTGCCTGAGCTTGGTTGACAATCGGATCGGCAGAGACGGAGGTGGCGTTTTCCTGGCTCGCGAGGGCTGGATCGCGCCGCCTCCTCAATCCACTAGCCGCCAAGCAGCCGCATCTTCCCGGCAAAGCCAAATCTGTCATCTTCCTCTTCACATTGCTACTCGGACGGCCTTAAATCGCACGATTCACAGAGGGTCCGGGCGATCTTGCCTCTGAGAATGACCGGGCTAGCGATTTTTGATTGCGCGCTCGCCACTCGGAAGTATTGATCTTATCCTATATTGATCCTATGCTATACTGGAATGTGCCTTGGGAGGTTGAGTTCACGGACGAATTCGAGGAGTGGTGGCACAGCTTGTCCGAATCCGAGCAAGGTAAAGTCAGACGCCCGCGTCAGCCTGCTCATCGAGCGTTGGACCCAATCTCGGGTTCCCGTTCAGTTCCCAGGTGAAGTCGTCCCGCTTCCCTGAGATGCGTGAACTGCGGGCCTAGGCTGGCGGCGATCCATTTGCGCCTGTTGTATGCCTTCGACCCGCGGCGGACCGCCATCCTGCTGGTCGCTGGGGATAAGACTGGCGATGACCGATGGTATGAAACCAACGTTCCCATCGCCGACCGGCTGTTTGAGAATCACCTTCGCACCATCGAAAACGAAAGGGCTGAACATGGCTAAGAACTTCCAGGAACTGCGCGCAAAGATGTCCCCCGCAACACGGGCCGCCAGCACCGCCGAGCACCGCCGCTTGGTCGAAGAGATGTCGCTGCATCAACTCCGGAAAGCCCGCGAGCTGACGCAAACTAAGATCGCTGAGGAACTGCACATGGGGCAGGGAGATGTTTCCAAACTGGAGCGCCGCACGGATATGTATGTCAGTACGCTTGCCGGCTACCTCCAAGCTGTAGGTGCGGACTTGGAAATTCGAGCGGTATTTCCCGACGGGCGTGCCGTGAAGATCACTCAATTCTCGGAGTAGGGCGCTAGCGTACGCTAATGACAGCCACCGGGCTCTCCTGCCCCAAAGTCTCAATCACCAGCGGTGTATTATCGGAAGCCGCAAGCCCACTCGGAATTCTCAGATTTAATTGATACAGCCCCGGGTAGCCCGGCACTAAGCCCGCAAAATCCACCGGTACGTTGACCGTCCCAATCGTCGCGCGAACCTCGGCCACTGTTCGCGAAAGTGGACTTGCCAGGGCCGCCTCCCCCGTCTTGACAGCCGGCGTCACGGCGCCCAAGCCCGCGCAATACAAGACCAACGTATCACCGGCGCGCGCCGGATTCGCAACAGATGCAAGGAAAGACTCCGTTCCCCGATACACCAGCGCAATCGCACGCCTTCCGTCGCTGGTGAATGCGCCAGGTTGCGCCGCTGCCGTATTCACGGCCACCGGTTGCGAGTAAGTATTCCCGCGCCGCACAATCAATTGATGCCGGGTGTTCGGTTCCAGTTCGGCCGGCACGATCGCGTTGATCTGCGCCGCGTTCGCAAACAACAACGGCAGGCGCTGCCCCGCCATCAAGACCTCAACGGACCCAAGCCGCGTGGGCAACGGCAGCGTATCGGATTGCGCTTGGGACTCAGCCAATCGTTCGCCAAACAAGGTGATCATTGCGCCAGGGGCGACCGGTGCGAAGGCCACGCCTTGCGCCGCACTTACTATGCCCGCAGTGCTGACGGACGGCGGCCCAGTTTCGCCGCGCAAATCCGTATTTGCCTCCGCCGTGCCGCGCAGCCCGCGCACTGGATCTTGGGCGTCGATGCGAATGCCGATCCCCGCCGCGCTGCCGCTCCGGGCCTGCCAAGTGCCATGCCACCGCCCATCCTGTACGGGCTCAAGAACTAACGGCGCATCGCCATTTGAGAACGTCACCACAGCCGAGCCGGGCCGGGTGAGCGGTTGCCCGCAGCTATCCTTGATCTCCGCCACTACGGCTGACGGCGCACCGGCCGGAAGAGTGGGCCCCTGCCCGATCGCTAGAAACACCGGCGCCAGTCCCGTGGCGCTGCACCCTTCGGCGCCGCGTATCCCGCGGTTTAAAGCCGCCGCACCCAACTGCACACTAATGGCTCGCACATTCCCATCGGAAAATTGGAGACCCAGCGTACCCGTGGTGTCTCGTAAAAAGCGAGGCTGCACCGTCATCAATGAAGGCCGTCCCGGTTGCACGGTCCCGGACCCGGGCGCCACTACCACTAAGTCGAATCCGCCGGGTTGGGATAACTCAGAAGACCGGGTCGATGAGTAAGTCACCGGCACGGCATTCGGATTGTAGATCAGCACGTCAATCGAACTGGTCGCCGAAGCTCCCGGCTCTACGTTGTCTCCAAATCTAAGTTGTGACGGCCGCAGAATCGGACCCGGGCTTTCCTCAGGCGTCACCACGTCCAGCACGACGGTGACCACTTGCGGCGAATTCGCGGCCCCCGCCGCCGAAACCGTAATCTGTCCGAAGTACCGCCCCAGGGGCAGCCCCGTTTGATCGATCCGCGCTTCGACGGAAACGCTCTCTGCCGGGCCATTCCCAGATGTCCCGGCAAGCGTCGAAAGCCGCAACCAGTTCCCGCCGGTCAACGGAGAGAACGCCGCTGTCCAGCCCATTCGACCAGTGCCAAGATTCAGCACCGAAAAATCCTGCGGCGGAAGTTGGCCTCCGCCTGCCACTGCGAGGTACGACAGCCCGCTCTGCGAAAGTAGGATTGCACTCTCCAGCCGGCTCACCGTCAGCACCACTGGAATCGAAATCGCCCGGCCAGCAGGCGCCGCCTCAAGTTCTATCGAGCCTGTGTAGGTCCCCGGCTCAAACCCCGCCGGATTCGCGATTACGGACAACACCACCGGGGCTCCGGCCACCACCGTGCCCTGATCCGGCGAAACCGAAAGCCATGCGCCGCGGCGCGTTTTCACCGTGGCCTTGAACGTCATTGAGCCGCTGCCGTCATTTGACAGCACCAACGGCTGCGGCCGTGAGGGCGCCGAGCGAGGTACGGTGAAGGACAAATTGTCAGCCGAAGCGGACAGCGACGGCGCCACCGCCGCATCAATGGTGGCGACGACGCGGAGCGTGGCGGTCGCCGGGCTCGCCGCCGCCGATCGAACCGTCACCAGCGTCTCATAGACTCCCGGCTGAAGCCCGGCAGGGTCCACACTCACGTCGGCCAGCCGCGGCATCTGTCCTGCCGCCACGCTCACCCTACACCACCGCGCATCGGCCGGCACTGAAACGCTGAACTCAAGCCCCTGTACCGGCGACGAAACCACCACCGCTTGAACGCGGCTCACACGCCCGCGCGACGCTGCCCTGAAATCCAACCGCGACACGCTCAAACGAAAAGAAGGCGGCGAAGCCAACACGGCCCTAACCCGCTCGTTCTGGCTGTCCACCACCAAGACGTTGCCAGCCGCGTCGACGGCCACATCGGTCGGACCTTGCAATCGTGCACTTGTCGCCAAGAGTCCATCGCCAATTCCTCCGGGATTCGATCCACCCGCCCATGGCGTTACCTTGCCCGCAGTATCGACGCGCACCACCTGCGCCGAATTGAAGAGGGACGCGTAAAGATTGCCGGCACCATCCGCCGCCAACGCCTCGAACGTGGGCAGTTCGGCGCGAGCCCGCAAGACCCCGTCTGAACCGACAACACGGACACGGTTCGCCGCCACGCCGCCATTCAGGTATCGCGGTCCGCCGGTTTCGCCGATATAAACGTTGCCCAGGCCATCCGCCGCAATTGCCGTCGGAAAATAAAGCTGCGCCGACGTTGCCGGCCCGCCCACACCATTTGCCCCCGCCGTACCGGTGCCTGCGAACTTCACAATCACGCCGTCCGCGCGGATGCGCCGGACGCGGTGCTCCAAACCCTGCGCCAGATAGATTGAACCATCGGCTCCCACGTCGATCGCCGAAACGTTAAAAACACGCGCGGCCGTGGCCGGACCGTCGTCTCCGGACGAGGGTCCAAAACCATCCCCCGCCACTGACTGCAGCGTCCCATCGGCCTCCACGCGAAATATCTGGCTGCCGAAGTTCAAGATCAAAAGTTCGTCCCGTGCATTCACCGCGATATCGTAGATTCTCAGTGCCGCTTGGACCGCGCGGCGTCCCGTCAGGCTGCCACTGCCGGCGGAAGTGGTTGGGCTCTCGCCGTTCCCGGCCACCAAAGTTAGGAGGCCTGCGGGTGTAACCTTGAATACGCGAGTTTCCGTGGCAATGTAGGTGTTGCGCTGCGAGTCGGCCGCTACTTGTCTAGGCCCGCCCAAAGGACTTAGGGCATTCGTCCCGGTGGACGGAAGTGACGCTCCGGCAAAGGCGCCAATCGCGCCACTTCCATCGACGCGGCGCAGGCGCCGAGCGCACGAATCCCAGACATAAAAGCCGCCATCCGGAGACGCAGCCAAGGACGAAGCACAGACATGCGCCCGGATCGCCGGCCCCCCATCCCCTGCGCCAGCGCCCTGTTGATTCGGGACACCCGCCGCAATTGAGATTGTCCCGGCTTCGGTCAGTCTATAGACGGCGGGGTCAAAAGGATTGGACAAAAGCAGATCGCCATTGGCGGCCACAGCCAGTCCAGACTCCGAACGCAGCGCCCCAGGAAGTTTGGTGACCGAGCCATCCGGGGCCACCTTGCAAACTACAAACGATCCGATCATGTTGACGTACAGGTTGCCGGCTTGATCGACGGCCAGCGATCGTGATGCGAACGGCATGTCCGTCGCCCGCGCGCCTGTTGCGCAGTTGCCTTGCTGCCCATTGCCCGCCACGATCGCCACTCTGCCTGAAGGATCCACGCGGCGAATCGAGCGATCCTCTGAATCTATGTAGTAGAGGTTCCCCCTGGAGTCGAAGGAGAGCGCGTTCGGGGCCGTTGTCACACGCACGCCACCGATCCACGTCGCAATTTTCCCGTCGTTGCCAACCCGGCGTATCCGGTCGAACTCCGCGATGTAGAGCGTGCCCGCGCTATCGACCGCGATCGCTCGCGCCGATACACCCGCCCGCCGCGCTGGCCCGCCATCGCCCGAGCCAAAGAATCCACAGATGCCATTGCCCGCCACAGTTGTCGCAATCCCCGCCGGGGTGATTTT
>JAYUSQ010000159.1:0-17925 GCA_043755595.1 Acidobacteriota bacterium
ATCGGCAGGCAGAGCGGCTCGGGATTGACCGCCGCCGCAATCACGCGGCGATGACGCCGGGCCGCAGCTTGATCTTCACTTCGACGCGCGATCGGAGCCGATTGATGATCAGCATGAGCCGATCTGCAGTGAACCGGCCGAGATCCGCATTTCGAATGCGGGAAAAGTCGGCTGCGGCGATTCCGGTACGGCCATGTGCGGCGCGCACGCTTAGCCCCTCCCTCTCGAGGACCTTGATGATCTCAGCGGCGAGCATCGCCTTAAACCGGTCCACATCCGCGTTCTCGCGCCCGAGATCGCGGAAGACATTGCCGCTTCCGCGCACGAGGTCCAGATCTTCCCTTTTCATCGGAACATTTCCTTCAGCCTCCTCATGCGGTCTTTGATCGGATCGATCTCCCGTTTCGGCGTCTTGACCGCCTGGGTCGACTTCTTCTGAAATGCATGGACAACCCAGATTTCGGTGGCGAGTTGCACCGCATAGACAACTCGGTATGCATCACCTCGAAACGGCAGCGCAATCTCAAATACACCCGAGCCAAGTCCCTGCATAGGCTTGGCAATGTCAGCCTTGCCGCCTTCGGCCGCGATCGTCAACGCTGCCAGGCAGACCGACTGCGCTTGCACCGGGAATTCTTCAAACGCTTTGAGGCTTTGATCCAGGAAACGGGCGTGTTCTAGGCGTCATTCAAGCCCGCTCCCTCTATCCATATTTTCAGTTGTTGTCATATCTGACAAAGGTTGTCAAAGGACGTTTCGCCATTTCGGATGTTGGCACTATTCAGCACACAGCTCACGCCTGGCATCGTCGCTCATGGGAAGGGTGAATCGAGAGCTTGTGGGCGATGGCGAGGCTTTGGCCGCACGGACTGATCCGCGCGAGCCATTCCGGCCAGACCGCGCGGATCGTGACCAGCCATGACGTCCAGCAGCGGAAGCGCGAGGCCGACGCCGGCGCCGCGGAGAATAGCCCGGCGAGAAAGGGCGAAACAGCGAGCGTTGGTGGGTTGTCCGTTGTTTTTCATGATGGGGCCTGGTTACTTATGTTGGAAAAGTTCGCTCTGGACGATGCCACGCACGAGGCTGCGCACTCCATAGGCGGAGCGGCGTGACTCCTGGAGAATCCGGTCTACGCTTTGGCGGCCGGCAAAACCGGCGGGCGCGCCCGTGGCGTAAATCAGCAGTTGGCGCACCAGGTTCCGGGCTACCGTGTGCTCTTCGCGTTCCACCAGCAGTTTCTTGAATTCTCGTACATTCTGAAACGCGGCGCCGCCGGGTAGTGTTCCGGCCGAATCCACTGGCAGCGCATAGTGAAAGGCAAACCGCTGCCCGGACAGCCCAACACCCGGTTCGGGCTTGGCGTCTTCCGATGCAGCGCGGTAGCGGTCGCGCCATCCGCCCATCACGTCGAAGCTCTCCAGAGCAAAGCCGGGGGGATCGATTCGCCGGTGGCAGGCCGCGCAACCGGGATCGGCCCGATGTTTGTCCAATTGCTGGCGAATGGTGACGGCTCCGCGAATGTCGGGTTCCACGGCGGGCACCCCGGGCGGCGGCGCGGCTTGAAAACCCAGAATCCGTTCCATGATCCACACGCCACGGAGCACGGGAGAAGTGGTGGTGCCGTTGGCAGTGATTTTCAGCACGCTGGCCTGAGTCAACAGGCCGCCCCGGACCGAATCCTTCGGAAGGTCCACGCGGCGCATGTTGACCCCGTGCACGCCCGGTACGCCGTAGTGTTTGGCCAGGCGTTCGTTCAGATAGGTGAAGCTGCAATCCACCAGGTTGCGCGAGGGCAGGTCACGTTTCAGCAGGTCGGCCACGAACAGGCGCGTCTCTTCCACTGCGGCGAGTTTGAGTGGATCGTCGAGTTCGTAGCCGTTGTAGAGAGTTGTTGACGGAGAAGTGTCGTCGATCTTGCGCAGGTCGAGCCAATAGTCGGTAAACGCGTCGACAAATCGGCGTGATTTCGGATCGTTCAACAACCGCTCGGTTTGCAGCTCGAGCACCTCCGGGTTGCTGAGCCGGCCGGAAGCCGCCAGGGCTCGTAGTTCATCATCCGGCGGTGAGTTCCATAGAAAGAGTGCCAGGCGAGTGGCCAGCGCGTAGCCGTTCAGCTTACCCGCCGGCTCCTGCACATAAAGAAATCCTGACGACGCCAGCACGGCTGTGTAGGCGGTAAGCAACGACTTTGCAAAGCCGTGGCCCAATCCGAACTGCTGCTGGAAGAGCGCCAGGAATCGCCGCACGTCCGCTTCTTCGACCGGCGCGCGATAGGCTCGGACCATGAACGCACGGAGAAGACGTTCGGCGTCTTCGGCGAGGCGCGTGGAATCCACGGCAACCACGACGTCCTGCAGCCTCGGCAAGCGGCGGAATCCGCCAAACCCTTCGCCTGGGGGCGCCGGTGGCGCGGCGATCTGCACGGTAATTCCCCCTGTTTCGCTATTCGATAGGCGCCGCAATGGTAGATCTCCAAACAGCAGGCGATAGCCGGCGCCGGAGCTTTCGCCGTAGATCGGGCCTTCCACTTCAAGCCACTGGAATGCCACGCCCGGCATGCCATCCTTTCGGTGAGCGGATTGACATAGGCTATTTCGGTCCCGTTCACGCGCGTGCGGAACAGCCGCATGCAATCGGTCTGGATGACCTGGTTGGCGCCGAGCAATACTTCGACCTCGCTCACCGAGGGCTCGCGAGTGAAATCGATCGAGGCGGGCGGGCGCGACTGGCCCGCGCTTTGGGCATACACACCGATGGGTTAGTTGCGGCGTCCAGACCAGACCTCGTCCGAGTTCGGCCGTTCATTTCGGGTCGTGTACAGATACGCGGTCTTTTCCTTGCCGAATCCGGTGAAATTCCAATGATCGACGCCGCCGCTCACCCAGATTGTCATCGGTCATCTGAAAACGTACTTTTTTGAACTTTGGCCGGGCGAGGGCCCGGCAACGTCATCAGCGCCGCAGGCGCAAATCATCCGTCAATCATCATGGGGACTTGGCCAAAGAGGTAGGCTTTCGTCTGGAGCGGCACCTCCGGCTCTCGGGCATCAAGAGCTTCAAGCCCATGGCCGACTTCGAATGGAATTGGCCTGCCAAGATCGAGCGCGCGGTGATCGAGCGTATCCTCACGCTGGACTTTCTCTCGGAGAACCGTAACTTGGTCCTGGTAGGCCCCAACGGCTTGGGCAAGACGATGATTGCTCAAAACATCTGCCATGCCGCCGTCCTGGCGGGCAGCTCAGTCCTGTTTCGCTCCGCACCGGCCCTGCTGGAGGAATTGCAACGGCAGAGCCCGGAGGGGCGGCGGCGCAAGTTGCGCGTCTATGCCAATGTCGGACTGCTTTGCATCGATGAAGTCGGATATTTATCCTATGACGACAAATCCGCTGACTTACTCTTTGAAGTAATCAACCGGCGCTATGAGCGCAAGCCGGTGATCGTGACCACCAACCGGCCGTTCAAAAGTGGAACGAGGTGTTTCCCAATGCCGCTTGTATCGTCACGTTGCTCGACCGCCTGCTGCACCATGCCGACGTAACGGTCATCGAAGGTAAGAGCTATCGGATCCGCGAGAGTGAGCAGGAAACGGCGGCTCGCCGGAAAAAGAAATGATCGCACGCGCGGCCGACCCGGACGCGGCGGCTTACCTCGCCGCCGTGCTGGCACTCTACGTTGACCTTCCTGACACGCCGATTCGCTCCAGCATCCAGGATCAGTGGCAGGCTCGGCGTCTACGCGAGCGCGGTGTTCCCTTACACACGGTCGAATCGGCGCTTTTGTTGGCGTCACTGCGGCGCCTGATGCGGCCCAACGACGTTCCGTCGCTGCCGCTGAATTACCGAAAGAACCGGACGCCACACAGAGATCCCGCTAGCTCAGCAGGCGCAGCGGATTGCACCTGCAACAGAATGTGTTGCGAGCGCTTCCATTTCGGACACTGCAAGGTCTTCCTTCACGTCCCGGGCAATGACAGCGGCCAGTCGCTTCGCACCCTCACGGAACCCGGGTTCCTCAAGGACGCGGCGGATTGCAGCGGCGATGCGTGCGGGACCCGAACCCGATGAGAGCGAGAGCCCGGCGCCAGCAGCTTCGATCCGTGCGCCATTGTCCTTTTGATCGCGCCCGAACGGCAAAACCACAACTGGCAGGCCGTGGGCCAGCGTCTTCATCACGGTGCCGTGGCCGCCGTGGCAGACGACAGCGGAGGCGAGCGGCAACACGGCCGCGTGCGGAGCGGATCGAACGAGGGTGACATTGGGCGGACACCGCGCTGCGAGTGGGTCGAGCTCGCCAAGCATGGCGAGTCCGCGTACCGGTAATTTGCCGAGCGCCTCCACGATCGCCGCGAATGCCTTTTCCTGACGCTGGTATGTCGAACCGAGCGATACAACGATCAGTGGATCCGGTGATTGTTCGGACCAAGGAGAGTTCCAGCGCTCCGGCCATGGGGGATCGTCGAGCTGAGGTCCGACATATCGAACGTGTTTGGGCAATCTCGTGGGAACGAAATCGAACTCGCGCGAGGTGAGCACCAGCCGGCGGGACAGCCTCTGGAATTGCTCGAAGACGTCGCCAACAGGCGATAATCCGAGTTCAGCTCTCGCGGCGTTCAAGGGCGCAAGCCCGAAACCGAACATGCGCCGCATGACCGCCCGGAGCGCGCGATCTCGCAGTCGCCCGAGGGGACCGTGCGCCGGGCGGAGTCCCAAACCGAACGGCGTCGGCTCGTCATCCGGAGGGTGGATCAGGAAATGAACGAGCAGCGCAGATGGAAGCCCCGATTTCTCAGCTCCGACCATCGCTCCAAAGCAGAGGCAGTCAACTGCGAGCGCTTCCGGGCGCACGCGCTCGACCGTGTCCATCACATCCCGTGCGTAAGCGGCCGCCGGTCCGAACATCAGCCGCTCACCGATTCGGCGGACCTGTGCCGGCGGCAATGCCGGCTCCCAATCGCGGATAACATCCGCGTGTCTATTACGCATATTGTGTTGCGGCGCGTGGACGTAAGTGTGGAAGCGACAGCCGGAACCCACGGCCTCCGGTTCGACCGCGCGATCCGCCAGGACGTGGACATCGTGACCACGCGTCGCCAGGCGACGCGCGATCGACATCTGGGCCGGAACATTACCCCCGCCTTCGACCATTACGAATAGAAATCTCCCCATTTTCCCCTCCCCAGAGCCGCGCCAGCGCGGTTACGAGATCGCACATGTGAGCCGTGGCTAAAGCGCGGCTCATACCCAGGTCGCGACGAAAAAGCTTCCACAGATAGAAGTCGGTCGCGGCAAACAGAAGGTCAATCCGACGCGCGCGTTCCCTGCCGCGTGGGTATCGGATTAGCCCCTCGAAGCAGGTCTCGATCCATTTGCGATGGTTGAAACGCGCCTGATCAAAGACCTGCTTGATGAGCGGGAACTGATCCTCTTGCGTGACACCGCACCAGTTCAGGTCCCCCATGTCCTCGTAGCTCGCGATGATGGTTGCCACAATCGTCGGTATGTCGCCAGGCTCACTCACCTCGCGAGCTTCAAAGATCGATGTCATGTGCCGCTTCGCAGCTTCGGTGAATACCTGCTCCTTCGAGCCGAATCGGCGGAGCACGGTCTGCAGCGTTACCTCCGCCTTGTCGGCGATGGCCTGCAGCGTCACTTCGGAATACGGCCGCGAGCGAAAGAGCCCGATCGCGGCATCCTGGATCCTTTCAGCCGTGCGCTCCGCCGCCTGGGCGCGAGCGCCCATCCGATATGCCCGCTTTTTAGGTGCAGCCGTTGTCACATATTGACGTTAGTCTAGCTAATAGTAAATGTCAAGCGGAAAGTTGCGCCAACGGTATGGACTGAGCGAGACAGCCGGTGTCCGTCGCCGGCTACGCTTCGCCAGCCGCCCGAACCGATAGGCGCAAGGCAGAACTTTATCGAGGCCGCCTTGGTCGCCCCGCATGAGCGGCATAGGCAAGAGTTCAGTACAGTGCTGGATTTCGCGAACTCGAAACTTGAGTTTGTGAAGGTGGTCCGCGTCCGCCCGAGAAGTCGTTATCGGAAAGCGGGCCGCGCCAGCACTCGCGAGCCAGTCACGCAGATAGATCTTTCCTAGTCGTTTACCAATAGACTGCTCGGCCGATTTCGGCCCGATGGACATTCTTTACGTCTGGATCACCACCGTCAGATCTGAGCCTGGATCGGCCGACGCGACGGCCAGGATATCGAACGCCAAGTCGTCGCCCTCGCTCATGATGGGCGTCGGCCAGATGGCCGGACGGATGCTCTCCCCGAGCAGGTGGTCCCCGGTCAGAATCGCGTCGAACGTCTGGTTGTCCGGATCAACGGCGAGCACCTGTGCGTACTCCTCATTCGCGCCGCCGAGGTCGATGTGGACGAACCTGCTGGGGCATATTTCCGATAGAAATACCCGCGAGCGGAGGTAGTGGAGGGCATATTCCTCAAAGAAATATGCCCTGTACCCCGCGCTGTGCAGGCTTGCCGAAAGCTCACGGTTGTTTCCAGAGGAGGAGCATTAGCGGAGTTTTGAATCTTCGTTGTCCGCTTCAAATGGCTGCGCCACCACCGCGCGGCCCCGTTTTACCAACTGCTCCACCCGCGTCTCCGCTGCATCCAACTGGCAGCGGCACGAATCGGAGAGGCCAACGCCGCGCTCGAACAGTTTGAGCGACTCCTCTAGCGGCAAGTCGCCGGATTCGAGCCGTTTTACGACAGCTTCCAACTCTTCCAGTTCCCGTTCGAAATTCGGTTCCGGCTGAGACTGCCCGGTTTTCGCATCCGCCATCGCTATTTTCTCCTCCTACTCCGAGCCGCTTTCCGAGCCGCCATGCGCAAGCATGCGGTCTACCCCAATCAAGAAAATACTCTAATCCCCGGACTCAACCGCAGCCTCACGCCGCGGCCGGCAAATTCCGCGTTTGGATTGCCGCACGAAAGCCGTCAAGTGCCGCGCGTGAGGATTGTCGATCTCGGCCTCAATCCGCTCCAACGCGGCAGCCAACCCAAGGCCCGACAAGTACAGCAACCGGTAGGCCTGCTTGACTGCCGCTTGATCTTCCCGCGAAAACCCCGCGCGTCGAAGGCCCACCCGATTCAGCCCGATCGGTTCAATGTCGAATCGTCCGTATAGAAAATACGGCGGCGCATCCTGATTGACCCGCACGTTGCCGCCGATCATCGCCAATCGTCCGATCCGCGAAAACTGATGAATCACCACGCCGCCTGAAATAAAAGCCTGATCCTCAATCGTCACGTGCCCGGCCACCAGCGCGCAACTGGCGACGGTAATCCCATTCCCTAGTTCGCTGTTATGCGCGATATGGCCGCTGGTCATGATGTAGTTATCGTCGCCGATCACAGTCTTCGACTCGGGCTGGGACCCGCGCGAAATCGTATAGTGCTCGCGCACCCGGTTGCGGTTCCCCATGATCAGATAGCTGCGTTCGCCCCTGAAGTTTTTATCCAGCGGGTCGGTGCCCAAAACGGTTCCGGCCGAAATCTGATTTCCATCGCCCATCGTGGTCCAGCGTTTGACGAAGACATAGGGCTCCAGTAGACAATCGGCCCCAATCGCGACATCTTCCTCGATCACACAATAATCGCGAACCACCGTCCGTGGACCAACCTGAGCTTGGGGATGGATGCGCGCTGTCGGCGCAATGGACGCCGATGGATCCACGGGCATAACTTCGTATGATACTAGACGGATGACCGTACGCGAACTCGCCGCCATGTTGCAGGCCCCCTTTGAAGGCGACGGCGAGAGCGCGATCGATGGAGTTGGGTCGGTTGAAAGCGCCACGGCGCGGCAGCTATCGTTTGCGGCCGGCAAGAAAGCTCACGAACTGGCTTCGGCGTCGCAAGCGGGCTGTCTCTTGGTTGCGCCGGACTTCGGCGCCTCCTCCCGCGCCCTAATCCGCGTCTCGGATCCTCGCGCCGCCTTCGCCCGCGTCATCGCCCATTTCCACTCGCCTGAGCCTGTCGTCGCGGGCATCCATCCGTCCGCCGTGATTGCTGAGCGTGTGGAACTCGGCTCAGGCGTATCGATTGGCCCACACGTCACCATCGCCGCCGGGGCGCGCATCGGAGATGGCACGGCCATCGGCCCCGGTTGCACCATCGGCGCAGGCGCAGTCATCGGAGCCAACTGCCGTTTGGCGGCGCGCGTCACTCTCTATCGCGAAGTGACGTTAGGCGACCGCGTCATTTTGCACGCCGGCGTCGTCATCGGAGCCGATGGTTTTGGATTTGCCATGGTGAACGGCCGCTACGAAAAATTTCCGCAGATCGGAACCGTGCAGATTGCGGACGCCGTCGAGATCGGCGCCAACTCCTGCATCGATCGCGCCACGCTCGGCATCACCAGCATCGGTGAAGGTTCGAAGCTCGACAATCTCGTTCACATCGCGCACAACTGCCGGATCGGCAAACATGTGGTCATCGCCGCGCAAACCGGATTTGCGGGCGGCGTAGTGATTGAAGACTATGCGATCATCGGCGGGCAGGTCGGCATCGGCGACAAGGCTCGGGTCGAATCGCGGGCGATCCTGGGCTCGGGCGCGGGCGTGCTCACTTCGAAAATCGTCCGGGCCGGCGAAGTGATGTGGGGAACCCCGGCTCGCCCGCTGCGCGAGTATCTCACGCAACTCGCGTCGCTCGCCAAAGTGCCGGAACTGCGCAAGCGCATCAGAGAACTCGAACGCAAACTGGACGAACTAACGGCGCCCGGAGGAATCCAGCCATGATCGTCGTAGTGGGTGGCCATAGCCGCAACATCGGCAAAACCGCAGTGATGGAAGGCGTCGCGCGAGCGCTTCCGGATCTCAATTGGACCGCCGTCAAAATCACCCAGCACGGACACGGCATCTGCTCGTCCCACGGCAAGAGTTGCGATTGCAGCGGCGGCGCCGATCATCCGTTCGCCCTCAGCGAAGAGAGTTCGCCCAATCTGACCGACAGCGGCCGTTACCTTGCCGCCGGAGCCGCGCGTTCGTTCTGGCTCCGCACCAAACAAGGAGAACTCGCCGAAGCGATGCCCACGTTGCGGCGAATCATCGCGTCATCTGCCAATACCCTCATGGAATCCAACACCGTCTTGAATTTTCTCCGGCCTGACGCGTACATCTTCGTGCTGGACTACGCGGTCGCGGACATCAAGGATTCCGCACGCCGTTTCCTCGAACGCGCCGACGCGTTGATTACGCTCAACTCTGGCTTGCCCGCCCCATGGCAAGGCGTCCCTGAGCGTTGGCTTACAAGCAAACCGCGATTTGCCGGCACCGCGCCACACTACTTCCCGCAGGACTGCGCCCGCTGGCTGCGCGCACGGCTCGAAGCGCTTTCACACAGCCAACGGGAAAGCTCCGCGCAACAGTAGATCCCGGCCGTTATCGGACCGCGCGGAAATTCGGCCTCCGTTGGATTCAACGATGCGCCGGACGCTGGCCAGCGACAAGCCCGACCCTTCGGAGAAGCCATTCCCAAACGGCCGGAACATCGCCTCGACCTCTTCCCGCGTCGCATTGAAACTGCGAGCGGTGAATTCGAGCGCAACAATCGACGCTTCGGTCGATGTCCGAATCACCACTTCTTCGCACCGGCTCGCAAAGCTTCGAAACAAGTTCATCAAGCTGCGGATCAGATGCCTTCCCTGCCCCGCATCGACGCGGATCAAAGCCGGCTCGGCCGAAATCTCCATATGAAACACCGGATTCGTGTTGCTGCCGCGCTCCGCTAACGATTCAACCAACAAAGCATGCAGGTCCATCACCTCAGGCTCTGACGAGGGCTGACGGAGGTACTGAATGGCGTCACTCAGAGTGCCGTTCATCGACGCCACGAGCTCTTCGATGCGCTCAAGTTGGCGCTGTGTCCGCTCGTCCTCCTTGGGCAAAACCATTCGTAAATAATAGGCGATGGCATCGATGGCGCCGAGTGGTTCGGCCATTTCATGGGTCAATTGGGCAAGTATGCCCGGCGTGTTGTGGTTGATCGCCGTCTCCGCGTGATCGAACTGAAGGAGGAAGGCGGTCGGGGTGTCTGGCATGTCTGGCAGCCCATGAGAATAGCACCTGTCCACACCCCGGCGTGAAACCAAAAACGATGATTCTTGTCAGTCCGCCTTGGCTTTGGTTTGCGCCATCACACGCACCAGATGCTGGCCTCGTGGCAGGGAAACCCGCAAGCTCACGCTCACCGGCTGTTCATCCACTTCCACGCGCGCCGGCAGGACGTCGAACGAAGCCCACGCTCGCGCGTCGCTCACGTAAGAGAACTCGAATCCATTCCCCAATGCTTCAAGCGTGCGAAGCCGTCCATTGAAATCGACCAGCCGGACCGCTGTCGGCGCCGCCACCGGTTCCAGCACATGCGCACCCGCCGGTAACCACACCGTTGCTCCATCCCAAAAAGGCCACGCCTTCCCATTGACCGACACCGGATTCGCCGACGGCACACCCAGCGAACGCGCCGACTCAACCACCACTCGGCGCCCGGAAATTTCAACTCGATCCGGCGCCGCAGCCGAAGCGGCCAGCAAGGGCACATCGGGATTCAAAATCGAATTCTCAAAGTACAAAGCCACGCGGGCGAAAGCGCGCGAAGCCAGATTCACCAGCTGAAACAATTCCGTGCCAGTCTGCTGCTTGGTCGGATACACATCCTGATACCGCTCGACGATGTTGATATCGATGGCTAGTTTGTCGGCCCGTTTCGTCAACGGCTCGTAGCGCCGCGCGATCTCCGGATAGCGCTCCGGCCCAAGGTGCCATATCGTCGCCGGATCCTCAATCAAAAAAGTAAAATCGTGCTTCGCCAACAAAGGCAACACGCGCCCGGCGTCGGCCCCGATCAAGTCGCGCATCCTCGTGTCGTAGCGATCGTCCACGTGCGTCAACACCAGCCCCAGATACGGCCTGCGCGTGCGGATCCGCTCCATCTCGGCGATCCAATCTTCCTGCAGCCGCTGCGTGAGCCCGGCGCGCCAATCGAGGAAAATCCTTTGCGCCGCCGCATCGCCAGCCCTCGCCCCACCGGGAAACAGCGCCTTCGGGTCGAAGCCATGTGCCGCCGAAAATTCGCGCCGCGTCACATCGTTCATGGGGGTGAACCGCGCCGGATTGGCCATGCCCTCCAGCGATTCGAAGTACAGCTCAGCCAGATTGATCCCGTCCCAATCGAAGCGCTCGAGCAGCCGCGCCGTACCCGCCGTCACCTCCCGCGCACAATCGGGCTCGCGAAGGTTCATCAGCCGCCGCCAGTCCAAATGCGCATCCTGCCCAATCGCGGTTTTCTCACGCCATTCCGGATGCTCGTTCCAAAAGCGCTCGCTTACATGCGGGAACTCCAGCCAGGCGTAAACTTGAATCGCCTGGCGATGACACGCTTCGATCAGCTTCTTGAGATACTCATCCTTCTGCGGATCCGCCTCGAAAAAATGCCAGGCCGCCACATGCAAAGCCGCGATACCGGAGCGCCGCCAGCGTGCTGCGAAATAATCAAGGTCCACGCGGCTCCGGTAGGACGCATCGAAGAACGCCCACAACTCACGAGACTGCAACCCCGGCCGCGCGCCCAGATCCGCTAAGGCTTGCATGACGTAGGGAAACCTCTCGTGCCCTTTCTCACCGGGCGAAACCGCGAGCCACAACACCGCGCCCGCCCCCTGCTTCAAACCCGCCATCAGGGGCGCGCCATCCCACCGCTCACGTGCGAAGACGATGGCCTTATCCGGCAGCTTGTGGGCGGGGACCTCAACCGTCCGCTCCCACACCATCGAGAGCTTGGGATTGTGAGAATCGACGATACTCCGCACGGGTAAATGCCGGCGCATCCGGTCCGGCACAAAACCAAATGCTTCGGCCGCGGGCGAGTCCCCGTCGAGAATCAGCACCGCACCGGCCTTGGCGCGCGCGACCCACGCATCGGAATCCTGCGCGCCCGCCGACCCTGTCACGACCGTGACGCCTCCGGCCCCACGCACCAGCCCCGCGCTTGAAAGTATGCGCGGCCAGGCCCCGGCGCGATCACCCGCGATTTGGTAGTGAAAAACCGGAGCCGCCTCCAGCGTCGAGGCGGCCATCACGAAGGCGAGGATCGTTCTATCTTGTAAACGCATACCAGAGCCCGGCCCGGACGTCGAAGTAATTCGGACGCCGCGGGTTCCCTTCATTGATTGTGTAAAAGCCGCGCACCAGATCCAGCGAGATCGCCATCGCCGGCGGAAGACTCGCCCAGCGAAAACGCATGCCCGGCCCGGTCTCAATAAAATTTGCCCAATACTGACGCTTGGCGTCGGTCGTCAGGTTGGCGTTCCAATAAAACTGTGCGCTGCCACGTGAATAGCCGATTTTGTTTTGGGTGTAGAACAGCAGGGTGTTGTTGAAGCGTGAAACAAACACGCCGTCCTCGTGGTTCTCGTAGAACAAACCAGGACGCTCCGCCCCGAGAAAATGTCCACGCGCGTGAGAATACGAAAATCCGCCGCGGGTGTCTGGGCGCGCCCGTCCGGTTTGATCGGCGCGTTTCAGATAGCTGATCGCCGCGCCCGCCTCGGCCCATCCCATCAGCCCTTTGTAGACCGGCGTTGCGATGCCCGCGCCTAGAATAAAGGCGGTTTCAGACAAATACTGGGCATATGGCTGATTGGTCGATCCGCGTGCATCGCCCACGAAGCGCATCGAAAGATACGGCCGTACCGATCGCTGCGCTTTGATCTCCGTCTTCACCTGACCATAAGTAAATCCATTGCGCCAGCGTGACGAGTAGAACGGCATCATCCAGCTGGTGGTCCGAAATTTTTGGAACTGCGGTTCCAGATTCCGGTACGCCCGGTGCGCCTCGCCGGCCACCGAAGGATCTGGACTGTACCGCGCCATCTTGAACCAATCCATCGCCTCGCGATCCAACTTCAGCATGTTGCTGGCATGCCCCAGCTTGAGCATCACCGGGTAGTCCAGCGGATCGCTCTCATGCACGATCGTCAGATACTTCAACGCGTCCTTGAGGTAACCCGCCTGATAGCTTTTCTCGGCCAGCTCACGCGCCTCGACAGCGGCATCCTTTTGCTTCGGCTCTTCCTCGCGCCGCCGCAACGCTTTGGGCATTTGCAACGCCGATCGCACACGATCCAGCAACTCCTCGTCCACGCCGCCGTTGGCCAACACCTTGTCGAGCAGCGGGCGCGCGGCCGCGATCTCGCCCCGCTTCATCATCAGGAACGCAAGCTGCACCAGCGACAACATGTCCTGCGGCGCGTCCTTGGCGATCTGACTGAATTCGCTTTCCGCCTGCTGCCGCTCACCCATTTCAAGCAGCAGGTAAGCCAGTTCCCTCCGCAGTTCGATGTTGGGCGGATCAAGCGCAATCGCCGCCCGGAACTCATAGACGTATGGATACCGGTCCGGCAACAGTGAACGCGCAGCCTCTGCCGTGCGCGGCTCGGCTCCTCGCGACGCGGCTAACAAGGCGGACAGGGAAGCCTCCGCGCGCCCGATCTCACTCCAGGCGCGGCCCAGGTCATACAGCAGATGACGCTCGGCCGGCCGGATCCGCCACGCCGCTTCGAAATGAAGCGCAGCCAACGCCCAATCGTTGCGCCGCTCAGCCAACCGGGAGAGTTCCTCTTGGGCGCTGAAGTTGCTTGGGTCGCCCGCCACCGCTTGCTGCCAACGCGTTATGCCTTCTGCCAATGGCCGGTCTACGTTCTGAAACGCTTGCTCAGCGGTCGCTCGAATCTGCGCATCGGCGTTCGACGTTCGCACCCGGTCAAACACCAAACGCGCGACCCGTTGTTGACCGGTTTCATTCGCCAGAAAAGCGAATTCCAGCGCCACATGACGGTCGGACGGATCGAGGCGCATTGCCTCGGCAAACTGATCGCGGGCCGCCTCCGTCTCACCAACCTTCAGCAGCGTGTACGCCAGATTCTTCCGGATGTCCGCGCGAAGTGGCGACGTCTCCGCCGCTTTACCGAACCCCTCGATCGCCGCTTCGTAGTCCAGCGCCCGTGCACGCTCGTAGGCCTTGCTGAGAAATGCATAGGCCGGATCGGCAGTTTGGGCTGCCAACGAGACGGCGCAAAGGAATGCAAAACCTACGGCGCGCATTTTGGGACTTCTAGAGTAGTAGTGCGCGCAGCAAGGGAAAAATCGCACGCTAAGATGAGGAACATGGCAACTTTTCGCGGCGTGGACTACCTGTCGATCGATTCGCAACTATCCGAACAGGAACTGTTAGTGCGTCAGGCGGCCCGCCGTTTCGTCGACGAAAACATTTCGCCGGTCATTCGCGACTGCTACCGCGACGGGGCTCTCCCTGCCGGCCTAGCACGAAAAATGGGCGAAATGGGATTCTTCGGCGCCAACCTGAAAGGTTATGGCTGCGCCGAAATGAACAACGTCGAGTACGGCCTGGTCATGCAGGAGCTCGAACGTGGCGACTCAGGCATCCGCAGCTTCGCCTCCGTCCAAGGCGCCTTGGTAATGTTTCCAATCCACGCCTACGGTTCTGAAGAGCAACGCCAACAATGGCTGCCCCGGTTGCAATCCGGGGAAGCTGTCGGTTGCTTCGGCCTTACCGAACCGGGCTTCGGCTCAAACCCCAGCGGCATGACGACCGGGGCGCGCCGTGACGGGTCGACCCACTGGATCCTCAACGGAGAGAAAACCTGGATCACCAACGGCTCGATCGCCGACGTCGCGGTTGTGTGGGCGCGCACCGAAGAGGGCATCCACGGCTTCCTGGTCGAACGCGGCACGCCAGGATTCACGGCGTCGGAACTACACGGCAAACTTTCGATGCGGGCATCGGTGACGGCGAGCCTCGCGTTCTCCGACTGCCGTATCCCCGCAGCCAACCAACTCCCCGCCGCCAAGGGCTTGCGAGCCGCACTCGGTTGCCTCACGCAGGCCCGCTTCGGCATCGGTTGGGGTGTCATTGGGGCCGCCATGGACTGTTACGAGTCCGCGCGTCAATACACCATCCTCCGCAAGCAGTTCGACGACAAGCCCATCGCCTCGCATCAATTGGTGCAGGAAAAACTCGCCTGGATGATCACCGAAATCACCAAGGCGCAACTACTGGCGCTGCACATCGGACGGCTGAAGGACGCTGGCAAACTCGAACCAGCCCATATCTCGATGCTGAAGAAAAACAACGTCGCAATCGCGCTCGAATGCGCCCGTTTAAGCCGCGACCTACTCGGCGCCAACGGCATCATGGACGAATATCCTATGATGCGGCACATGTGCAACCTGGAGACCGTGAAAACCTACGAGGGCACCGACCACATTCACACCCTGGTGATCGGCGAGCGCGTCACGGGCATCGCGGCTTACAAATAAACCGGGCCCGGCCGGATACAATATCACGGTGAGCAAGACGGCGGTTGAATGGTTCGTCGATGGACTGCGCGAACGCGGCGTAACCTGGATTTCAACGCTCTGCGGACACGGGTTGGACCCGCTCTTTCTCGCCGCCAGACAAGCGGGCCTCCGGCTCGTCGATACGCGCAACGAGCAGACTGCCGCCTTCGCCGCCGAGGCTTTCGGCCGGCTCACTAAGCGGCCTGGCGTCTGTGCGGTCTCAAGCGGAGTGGCCGTCGCCAACGCCATGAGTGGCCTCGTGAACGCCTGGTTTGACTCCGCGCCGATGTTACTCATCTCCGGGACGGCCGACAGTGACAAACTCGGACTGGGCGCTTTTCAGGATCTCGATCAAAGTGGTCTCACTAACCCGGTCACGCGTTTTTCCGCTATCGTCAACTCTCCGGCACACATACTCACTCTCCTGAACGAAGCCTGGATACAAGCACAATCCGGACCGGCTCATCTCGTGCTCCCGATGGACGTGCAACGCGCAATCATAGCGGACGAAGCCCTCGGCAAACCGCCCGCAGCCGAGACGGTCTTGAAGACGTCGTCAGCGCAGGTTCAAACCGTCGTGCAATTACTGACCAAGGCCAAACGGCCCGTTATCGTGACAGGTTCGCAGGTTTACTACTCCGGCGAAAGCCAGGACTTACTCGCCTTCGCGGAAGCCTTCAGCATCCCCATACAAACGCCAATCTGGGATCGCGGCATTGTCGATAGTGACTCGCCGGCTTTCCTCGGAGTATTGGGCGCCGCGACTGGCGGCCCTGACTTACTCGCCTTATCGGATTGCGCCATCGATGCTTCTGAAACGAGTGACTATCGCACCAACTACCGGCCGCCTGCCGCTCGCCTCGTCCGGGGTTGGCGCGCTCTCAGCCAAGCGCTAACCGATGAAGGAGGTCCTGGGTTCTCGCCCTGGTTGGCTGAGGCCAGACGCCTCCAAAGCGCGCATCTTGATACGGTCGGTTCAATCGCCGCCGGCCAGATTGTCGGCTCGCGCACCCATGCAACTCATATCATGGCGACGCTCGAACAGTGGTTGCCCGCCGACGCCGTACTGATCATTGACGGCGGATCAATCGGGCAGTGGGCTCATCAACTACTGACCGCCCGCCGTTATCCGGGACATTGGCTAACGTGCGGGCGCAGTGGAGTCGTGGGCTACGGAATTGGCGCGGCCATGGCGGCCCGCCTCGCTTACGCCGATCGCGCTGTGGTTCTCCTCTCCGGAGACGGCGCGTTCACCTTCAACGCCACGGATCTCGAAGCCGCCCAACGGCAAGGCCTTCATTTCACGGCCATCGTGGCGGACGACCAATGTTGGGGCATCACTCACGCCGGGCACCTGCGTCAATTTGGTCAAGGCATTTCGACGCAGTTAGGTCCCATTCAATTTGACTTACTCGCCAGAGCGCTCGGCTGCGCCGGTCAGCGCATCGACTATCCAAAAGACCTCGGTCCCCGGTTCCGCGATGCCATCGCTTCCCGGCAGGTAACTTTGTTACACGTGCCAATCACGGGAGGCAATCCTTCCTAGGGCTTCAGGAATTGTTCCGGCTTCAGCGCTTTCTTAGTCATCCGGGCCTGCCGGACCGCACCCTTGTAGTAGTCCCGCAGATTGATCCGCACGCCAACCGAAGTTCGCCCGGCCTTCTCGGGCGTGAATTTCAGATCGGCCTTCGACTCCAGCACCCCATTCACGTAACTCCGCAATTCCTTCCCGTCGTATACGGCTGCGGCGTGATACCACTCACCCAACGGATGCACTTTCGTCTTGTCGATCAGCGCCTGCTGTCCCGCATCCGAGCGGACGAATGTATCCAGCCACCATTTGTCGCCGTCTAATCGGGTCTCGAATAACATACGGGTCTCCGAACCCGTCTCCTGCAAATGGAAAAAGCGCTGTTCCGGTTTCCCGCCCTTGTCGGGCCGGAAGATCACTTCCCAGGTGAACACCGTGGCTCCCGCCAGCGGATGAACCTCGAAGAACACCGCATCGTCGACGCCATTAAACTCGATCGCTTTCCCTTTGGGCGTGTCAATCAGGCGCGGGTGGCCCTGCACGGTCACGGCGTGTCCGCCGATCTTTTTCAAATTATCGAAGCGCCAGGTTTCGCCGGGCAGCAACGCGGCAGTCAAGGGAAGGAGCAAGAGGAAAGGTGTTCTTCGCATGGATCGGTCTTTCTTGGACCCCTCGATTGTACACGCCAGATCGAGTACACTGGGCGGAGCCATGCAGATCACACGTCGCACCGCGCTCCAATCAGCCGCCGCTCTGTCGCTCGCTACGCGTCTCGGCGCCGCCGACAACGCCACCGGATTAAAGGGCCGCGTCAACCACTCGGTTTGCAAATGGTGTTACGCGAGTGTCCCGCTGGAAGACCTTTGCCTCGCAGGCAAAGAGTTCGGGCTGTCTTCGATCGAACTGCTTGGACCCAACGATTGGCCGACGATGAAGAAGCACGGGATGACCTGCGCTATTGCGACCAACCCGGCCCTGCCAGGCGGCTTGGGCGGCATTACCAAGGCCTTCAACCGCGTTGAGAATCACGATCA
>JAYUSQ010000160.1:0-17897 GCA_043755595.1 Acidobacteriota bacterium
ACTTCCCACGGAGGTCTGGATCAACAAGCCGCTCCACTCAGACGAAAAAGCTCACTAAACTCTCCGCAAGAGTGTCTCAAAGTTGTTGACACGCGCCGACGACAAACGGATCAAACGTAGCGAGTACGCTCAAGCCGGAATCGGCGAGTATTGGATTGTCGACCCGGTTGCTCAGACAATCGAGTTACTCACACTCAACCATGAAACCGGTAGTTACAATCCGGGCACATTACTCACAAGCAATGACACGCTGGCATCGCCCATGCTTCCAGGCTTCTCGCTCTCGCTCGCTCAACTCTTCGCGCCCGCCCGCGCCGCCACGCCTTCAAAATAGTGGAATTTGGCCCGGAAGCCGATCCGTTCATACGCGCGAATCGCCGCCACGTTATCATGCTCGACGTTGAGTCCGATCGTCGCGATTCCCATCTGCCGCAGGGCAATCACCACGGCGGACGCCACCACCTGCGCATGGCCTTGGCCGCGATGCCCGGGATGGGTGAAGATATTGCCTACGCCGGCCACACTTTCCTGGCGCGACAACACGTGGACACCGGCCACCGATACCAGTTCCCCGCCCCGGCGGATACCGCGAAAAACCCCGGTAGCCAGTTGAAAAGGAGCGAAGGCGATGCCGCCCCCGTCGCCGCTCGCATACAAGGCTTCGACCTCGCTCCGGTCCGCAGGCCCAAGCGGCACAGCGTCGCCCGCTCTGGGCTCGAAGCCGTCCACAAACATGCGGTTCATTCGGTGCGATTCGCGATAGACGTACACTCCGCCGGCCGCGTCGATTTGATGTGGTTGTAAGTTGAGATAGCCGGCGGATTCATTCATCGCCAAGAGTAACTCACGAGACTCGCCGGCGTTGCCAATTATGAAGATGGGCCGGATTTCCAGAGCGCGAAACACAAGTCCCAAGGCATGATCGCCGGTGGCCCACCAGGCGCAATGCTCGAACATGCCGTCGTCCAAATCGGCTAACGCATAGAGAGACCAGGTCCGGTCACGCTCCAACCGCCGCCGGATTTCAGACTTATCCGCGAGGGGATGGGCTGGCATCAACGGTCATTGTAGCGCCAACATCCGCCTGGTCAGGTAGCCGCCGTCAAAGCCGCTTCGGGAACGCTTGAGAGGAGAAGCCCTTGAATTTCCGCGGTGGCCATGGGGCGCGCGAAATGGAAACCTTGTCCAAACTCGCAGCCCAGATCTCGGAGCGCTTGCGCCTGCTCGGAGGTTTCCACGCCTTCGGCCACCACGTTCAAACCAAGAGCATGAGCAAGTTGAATGACGGCTCGCACGACTTCGAAGGTCTTGCCTTTGTGATTGGACCGGTTCAAGAAAGACCGGTCGAGCTTAAGCGTGTCAAAAGGGAACTGGTGCAAGTAGCTGAGCGAGGAAAAGCCGGTGCCGAAGTCGTCTATCCCCAAGCGCAGACCCGCGCATTTGAGCCGCTGCAGGACGTCCAGGGCAAGCGAAGCGTCGGCCATCATGACGCTTTCGGTCACCTCCAGTTCCAACGCGTCGGCAGGGAGCCCGGTGCTGCGAAGCACTTCGGTGACGCTTTCGTAGAATTGCGGCGCTAACAGTTGTTTGGCCGAAACGTTGACGTTGAGCGTCAACTTCCGCAGGTGCGCGGCGGACCGCCGCAACGACACCATCTCGCGGCACGCGCTCTCAAGCACCCAATGACCAAGTTCAAGAATCAGCCCCGTCTCTTCAGCCACTTGAATTACTTCTTCCAGCCGGCACTCGCCTAACAGGAAACCCGGCCAGCGCAGTAACACTTCAACGGCCTCAACCGCGCCGGACCTGAGATTAACGATCGGCTGCCAGGCGAGCGAGAATTCCCGTTCCCCAACGGCGCGGCGCAGTTCGTTCTCAAAATTCAACCGGTGAACCGCTTGCTCCCGATGAGCGTCCTCGAAAATTTCGTAGCGATTCTTGCCCGCGTTTTTGGCGCGGTACATGGCCGTGTCGGCGTCTCGCAGCAAGTCGTAGGGAGTGCGATAGGACGAATTCCACGTGGCGATACCGATGCTAGCGGTCATATAGACGGTCCGCCCACCGAGAACAAAAGGCTCAGCCACGGCTTCGAGAATCCGCTCGGCGATCGGACCAGCCTCCTGCCGCTCACGCAAGCCATGAACGAGCACAACAAACTCGTCCCCTCCGAAACGCGCCATGCTGATCCGATTCTGATCGCGCGACACCATGTCGCCCGAGCGGAGGGTCATCCGAAGACGGTCCGCCACTTCCGCCAGGATCTGGTCTCCGGCCAAATGGCCGAGGCTGTCGTTGACGTTCTTAAACCGGTCGAGGTCCACAAACAACACCGACGGCTGCGTGGCCGTGCCCACCGAAGACTCTATCGCGAGCGAAAGATGTTCCAGAAAATGGAGGCGATTGGGAAGCCCGGTCAGCGAATCCGCCACTTTCGTATCGGTAATGTCGGCCATCGAACCGGCCAGACACATCACGTTGCCATCCACATCGCGAGCGG
Source organism: Acidobacteriota bacterium (assembly GCA_043755595.1). Taxonomy (GTDB): domain Bacteria; phylum Acidobacteriota; class Terriglobia; order Bryobacterales; family Bryobacteraceae; genus VFZP01. The sequence continues at coordinate 2,498 of JAYUSQ010000160.1, forward strand.
TCGTGCCGCGCACACGCACCCAACGCCAGGATCCGCTGGCGTGTTGGAGCCGGTGCTCGTTCAAAAAATAGGTGCGGGGATTCTGGCATTGCTCGCTGATGGCGTCGCGCAGCGCCAACAGATCTGCCGGGTGGACGCGATCAAGCCAATCGCCGAGCCTCCCGTGCTGAGGGTCTTGCGTGGCGCCCACGAGACCGCTCCACTGTTCACCCATATGAAGGTGGCCCGTATTTGGATTCCAATCCCAGACAACCTCATTAGAGGCTGCGGGTTCATTCCCTGCGCGTTGCGAGCCCGTCGCGCATTGTTCGGCCGAGAGGCGCCGGCGAGCCAGTTGAGCGCGCACCCGGGCGGCTATGGGCGATTGTCCAGCCCCGTCCAAGATCACGTCGTCCGCGCCCGCTTCCAGAATAGAGACCACGTCGTCCTCGGCCCCGATCACGACCAGAATCGGCAGGTCGCCACAATCGGCTCTGATTTCCCTGACTACAGACCGCGTATCAAAGCCAGGCAACAGGCTGATTTGAGCGCCGTCCGGCGTGGGGTTTTGGCCGTTGGGAGCCCGGACGACGATCAGGTCGATTGCGAAGCATCGGTGCAGAGCAAGAGCGGTAGCCACATTGCTGGCTTGGCTGACTTGATAGCCCTCCTTTTCAAGGCAGGGAATCAAAACCTCCGAGGGCAATGTACCGACGACCAGTAGCCGTGGATTACGCCAGTCCAAAAAAACTTAGTCCTCTGGTTTAGAGTTCGACCGAAGGACTAAGAGACTTTAATTTTCCAGGAACAAAGATCTCCACTGAGCCGGAAGGCTGAATCGGGTCACAACTAAAGCAAGCGGAAGTTAACTTCGATCGTGGCCTGGACGGCCACAGGCTTGCCATTGAGTTGGCCCGGGCGGAATTTCCATTTTTGCACGGCTTCGATCGCCTTCTCATCAAGCCCAAGACCCAAGGGACGAACGATACGGAGGCTCTGGGCCTTGCCGTTTTCGTCGACCACGACCGCCAAGACAACCGTGCCTTGGTACTTCGCCTTGCGGGCTTCTTCGGAGTATTCGGGCTCAACTTTGAGCAGCAATTGCGGAGCGCTGACGCCGCCGCCGATGCGATAAGCCCCGCCACCCATGCCGCCACCGGAGCCAGGGCCCAAGCCGCCGCCCGAACCAGAACCAATACCGCCGCCTTTGCCCGAACCGATCCCGCTACCGGAACCAGAGCCGTTCGACGGCGGTCCGATCTTGGCCAGAGGATCGCCCCATTGCGGAAGCTTATTATTGGGAACCGCAGCATCAAGCGGAATGTCGATGGTCGGGGTAAGTTCCAGCTTCGGCTCAGGGTTGTGGGTCACCTGAGCGGGAGGTACAAATTGTTTGGGGGAAGGCTTCGGAAGCTGTCCCTTGGCTGGGGGCATGACGGATCGGTCACCGCCGCCGCCGCCGCCGCCAGCCGCCTGCATTTTCGGCTTCTGGGGAAGGTACGGTTTCAGGTCGTCCGGCAGGAAAATCGGGATCGTATCCTTCACCGTTTTTTGGACCGCCTCATTGGTGCCGAGGAAGAGCGCGATGGCTACGACGACGACGTGCCCAAGAAGCGACATCAAGCCCGATTGCTTTTCCCGGCCACCATAGAAACCCCAGATATCCTTGACGGCAACCGGCTTGGAAGTCACTTCGAGCGGAGGGAGCGGGACCGGAAAAAAGTACTCCTTCACGTTCGCGAAGAACGAGTAGTACCAAGGCGTCGTATCCTCTGCCAGCAGCAGCCGCTGCAGGTGGATGTCAGGATCGTACTCGGCTGGCCGAGTTGCGTCAGGAACCATCGTTACACTCATCCCTCAGTTCGCTTGCGCTCCTTCTACGGTAGAAGACGCCCGCCAAGGCCAAAGGGTTGCAAAATCTCGCAAGTTCGGCGTATCCCGTGGCTACCAAAAAGTGTAGCATACACAATTCAAAAGACATAAGCCTATGGTTTCACGGAAGTGTTAACAGTTCGCCCGGTACGCTCGGCTACGACCTTGACAAACCGGTACCCCCCTTCCATGGCTTCCTCCTGCTTTTCCAGCTCGATTTTCCAGGGCCCGGCCGAGCCAGCGGGCAGCGCCTTCAGACTCACAATCTGGGTGTAACCGGGCGGGACCGTCGCACTGGCTGAAACCGCGGCCCCACCCGCGGCAGAAACGGTCGCATACACATTGGCGGTATTCTCAAGCGAGTTCCGAACCCAAAGCCGAATACCGCCATCGAAGATCTCATGGCGCGCAACAAATACGCGGGGGGTCTCGATGAGGGTCGCCCCGCCCACCCAGCCAGCCATGGCGACCCGGCTGGGCCGCTTCGGGCTTAGGTTGAGAAGGTCGAATCCGCCGTCTTCGGAGGGTGCGAGCCGGGCGCCGTCCAGCCAAACAGCCAGGGCGGCGACTTGTAACCGGTAGTGGGAGTGCTCAGGCGGGCGCACGGGCGTTGGAATCTCCACCACCGAGAATCGCTCCCAGGCCGCGCCGGACGCCGGCACGGGCACAAGCATAGTCGAGGCTTCCTCAATCAACGGCAGCGTTGCCATCGCGGCGCCGATCAGGCTTGCAAGAACGCCCATGTCTCCTCCCAAATTGTCCCGGTTACATCGAGCAATTCATGATCGGAGTGTAACAACTGCAGCCGGGCGTGGGGATTGAGGGCGGCAAAACGTTCTGAAAGGTGCGCGGGCACGACGTCGTCGGCCAGGCCATGAAAAATCAATATCGGCTGGGCCACCGCGGGAAACGCTGCATGAGCGAGAGCGTCGGAATACAGCTCAAAGCCAACTTGGGCGGGCCGCCCCTCGCCATAGTGAAACACGGGTAACACGCCGGTCCGGCGCCATTCGGCAAAAGCGGGCTCGCCCAGCCGCAGGCGCCAGCGCGCGGCGAAGTCAAAGGCCGGAGCCATGAGCACCGCCCGTTCCACCTGGGCCGGGTTTGTCGAGGCGAATAGCGCCGCCAGATACCCGCCCATGCTGGAACCCATCAGACGTACGCGACGGCTCCCCACCGTTCGCCTTACAACTTCCAACTGACCCGTCAATGTCAGTTGCCCGAAATCGCCGCGCGCGAGATCGGGGACCTCAAAGGGCACGCCTCGCGCCTCAAATCGCTCCCGAAAAAACCGCGCCTTTTTGGACCAGGGGCCAGAGGCAAACCCGTGGAGGTAGACAACCGGTTCGGGAGAAAAAGCGCTCACTGAGTGAGATCGCCCTCAGCTACGAATTTGATTTCCGTCTCCGCCGAGAACCGCTTGAAATCCGAGTAAAGCGCCTTGGTTTCGACCATCAGAACCCCCTCCTGAACACGCGAGTATGTCACAGCGGACGGCAACAACACGCTGCCGTCGCGTGCCGGCTTGTAGTCGACCGCGATCGTGTGTATTACCGCCGATCTTCGTTCTAAAAGAGGCATCTCGGCCGTAATCCGGACGGGCTGGAGGTTACTGCGTCTGACCCACAATTCACCTGCAAGAGCCACCCGCTCCATCTCGGCATGGTAGACCGTAGCTGCCCGCCCGTGCGACTGACGGTAGCCAAGCACGGCCACCGGTTCCCCCTGGTGGATAATATCCGGCAGCACTTCAAACTCGTAGTCGGACAGCCTGTTCCGGTTGAAAAGCATCAGCATTTGTCCGGAATCGGTAACGGCGCCCACCATTCCGTAGACTTCGAGATCCTGCAGCATTTGCTTGTTCATCCGGTCCAAATCGCCGGTCATACCCTCGGCCAGTTCCAACCTGGCCTTCCGCTTGTCGCGGACAGGCTTACCGTTCACGCCGGTTACGACCCGGATCTCGCGCAGTTCTCCGGGTGCGCCGGGAAGATTGCCGAACCGGTATTCGGACACAATTTCGGTGGTGCGGTAGGAGACGGCGGGAACTTCGGCTGGGTTGGCGCCTTTGCGCAACTTGAAGCGGGGCGGCGTGATCCGGCCTCGCTGAGACAGTGTTTCGACGCCAAGAAACTTCGGACTCTTCTGAGTGAAAACCTGCGCTTCCTCGGAAACTCTCTCAAGGAGCGGCGAGATTCTGGGGTCGACCAGAACCGCGAGCAGGACCGGAACGGCTAAGGCCATAACTGGAAGTCTAAAACGAGTTTAGCGCACTGAACATAGGCCATTAACGGTATTCCCGCTCCAGAGGTACCACAACGATTCGCGGCGGAATGAATTGAGGTAGTGCGACGTGACCGGTTGTGCGCTACAATCAGATCCTTTGTGGACCAACTGGAGGGATCCATGGCAATCGAGCAGAAAGTAAAGCAGATCATTGTCGAGCAACTGGGCGTTGATGAAGCTCAGGTAGATGGCACCGCGTCGTTTGTCGACGACCTCGGAGCCGACTCTCTCGACATCGTCGAACTGGTGATGGCTTTTGAAGAAGCCTTCGACCTTGATATTCCCGACGAAGACGCCGAAAAGATCGGCACGGTCAAGGACGCCGTTGAGTACATCAAGGCCAAGAAGGGCAAGTAGGACGAGGGCCGCACGGGATCGTTGATTTTCAACGCCCCGGCCGCGCGGACGTGTCTGTTAAGAAATTCCAAAATCAATAACGGAGCAGAGTTTGGCACGCAGAGTCGTTGTCACTGGCGTAGGACTTGTGTCCTCTCTCGGCATTGGGACCGAAGAAACCTGGGCGGGTTGCAAAGAAGGCCGGAGCGGCATCGGGCCGATCACCCATTTCGACGCTTCCCGTCATAGCTGCCGCATTGCCGGCGAAGTAAAAGACTTCGATCCGCTCGCTTTCGCCGACAAAAAGGAAGCCCGCAAGATGGGGCGCTTCATCCAGTTCGCCGTTGCGGCGAGCGAGTTTGCGATGAAGCAATCCGGGCTGGCGGTGACTGATGAAATCTCCGATATGGTCGGCGTTTATGTCGGCAGCGGCATCGGCGGATTCGAGATTATCGAGCGGGAACACCGGATCTTGCTCGAACGCGGGCCGGACCGCATTTCGCCCTTTTTCATCCCGGCCACCATCATTAATCTTGCCTCCGGGCAGGTTTCGATTCGTTTCCGCGCCAAGGGGCCGAACTCGGCCACGGCAACGGCCTGCACCACCGGCACGCATTGCATCGGCGATTCGTTCCGGTTGATTCAACGCGGCGATGCCGACGCGATGATTTGCGGCGGATCGGAAGCCGCCATCACGCCGCTAAGCGTAGGCGGGTTTGCGGCGATGCGCGCGCTCTCGCATAACAACGACAACCCGGCCACCGCTTGCCGTCCCTGGGACAAAGCGCGCGACGGGTTTATCGTCGGCGAAGGCGCAGGCGTGCTGATCCTGGAAGAACTGGAGTTTGCGCGGGCGCGCGGCGCGAAAATCATGGCTGAGGTGATCGGCTATGGCATGACCGGCGACGCTCACCACATCACGTCGGGATCGGAAGACGGCGATGGCGTGATTCGCGTGATGCGGCGCGCAATCAAAGACGCAGGCATTGCTCCGGAACAACTTGACTACATCAATGCTCACGCGACCTCCACGCCAGTGGGCGATCCACTGGAAGTACGCGCCATCAAGACCACGCTTGGCGCCCATGCGCATAAGATTGCGATTAGTTCGACTAAGTCGATGACTGGGCATCTGCTTGGCGGCGCGGGCGGACTGGAAGCGGGGATTACGGTGATGGCGATGATCGAGCAGATCGCTCCTCCGACGATTAATCTGGATAACCCGGACGACGAGTGCGATCTGGACTTCATCCCGCATAAGGCGCGGCCCATGCGCATCGACCATGCGCTCTCGAATTCATTTGGATTCGGCGGCACCAACGGGTGCTTGATTTTCAAGCGCTGGACCGAGTAGCGGCGCGGCCGCGATATTCGAGCCGTGAGAGTGTCGCTGCTGACGGATGTTCCAGCGCAATACTGGAGGATGCCTCGATTGGTTGCGCCCGCCAATCAAGGATTCTCTACGCTACGCCGTCAGAGTGGTTCTCCCGTGAAGTCGTTTCAGCGAACCGCGAAATGAACTCCACGGGCCCACGTACTCGCCGCCGCTCTGCGCCACCGCCAGCCCCTTACGAAGCCGGCGAGTCCCGGTCTCCGCTACGGGGCGCTTCCCGATGTCCGGCTCTCTTTGCGCGCTCAGCCTTGCATGCAGTCTCCCGATGCGCGCTAGTTGTCAAGTTGGCAGTCCGGCGAGCTTCATCAAGTGGTGTTGCAATCCGGCCTTGAGTTTACTCGAACCGTGTATTGGGATGGAAAGGCGAACAGTGTCTCCGGGCTTTGAATAACGTGGTGGCTGCCATTGACCCGAAGCAGGGACCAGCCCTTCGATTCGACTAGCTTGGCCAATTCCTTGCCCGAAAGGGGCGTCACAGAGCGAGTTCAATCACCTGATCGTCCAGATGGAGCATAGGTTGCTCAACATCGACGGACAGGCAACCTTCAATCGCGTCGCGGACGTTGGCTTCGATCTCCTCCATGGTCTCGCCTTGGGTGGCGCAGCCGGGTATCGAAGGGACCTCGGCCCAGAACCCTCCCTCCTCGGCTTTGTGGACAATCACACGAATTCTCATAACTTCACTTTGAGTCTAGTCTAGAACACGTTGCTCGGTAGTGGTTCAGTTTGATTTTGACTCCCGCGCGACGCCGACGCGGTCCGCTCAAGTGTCCTCATTCCGGCAGGCATGATGCAAACGCGTCCAGACGATCGCTTGGCCATTGTCCCGCTTCGCACGCGCTTCTATTCAAAAGACAAATCCGGGGCCCCGGTGAACGCGGAATTTCTGGATTCGAGCTACAAAGTCGCAGGCGGGGGTTGGCTTTCGTCCGCACCGGATTTGGCGCGATCTGCAGTGGCGGACATCTCCGATCGTTTGGTCAAGCGCCCCACACTGGACATCATGTGGACCCAGCAAATCCCTACCGACGGCCTGGGACGAATGGCGTACGGGCTTGGGTGGCAATTTGGGAGTGTGGGCGGCGCAAAAGTTGTGGGCCACGGAGGGTCGCAGCAAGGCGCCAGCGCCATGATGCTGATTGCTCCCGATACAAGGGCCGCCGTGGTAGTGCTGACCAATTCAGACGGCGTTGACGCGCCCGGACTCGCAACCCGCCTCCTAAGAATCGCGCTCGGACTTCCCGCCCGCGAGCGTAAAGCGTTCGCCGTCGATCCGCAGTTGTATGAGCGATACATCGGAACCTAATCGGTTGATGGATTTCGGCATCGTGATTGTCCGGGAGGACGACCGTTTGATCGCGCAGATCAATGGCCGCAAGACCGCCCTGTTGCCGCAGAGCGTTCGCGATTATGTTCTTGGCAACAGCGACACTGAGATCTCCTTCGTGACCGGCGGCAACGGCCACGCGACAGAGCTGATCATGCGCGAAGGCGGGACTGACAATTACTTAAGCCGGATCAAATAGTTTCGCGATTCAAACTCGATTCGGCGTTCCGTGATTTGAAAGGAATTGCCGGATAGCAAACCGGAGTTTGAACCCGCCAGCCGCTGGAGCCAAGGTATACTTGCCTTTTCCATGAAGCTCATTCGATTCGACTACAACGGCTCGGTCCATGCAGGCTTGGTTACCGCGGCAGGCGTCGTGCCGGTGCCGGGAATGAACGCCAAATATGGTACCAAGGTCCCCGACAGCGTCCTCGAGATCATCCAGACGCGCACCGAAAACCAGCTCAATCCGGCCGGCGTCGCCGCCATCCCTTATGCGAATGTCATGCCGCTTCTGCCCTACCCCGTGCCGCCGAAAATCTATTGCATCGGGCTCAACTACAAGTCGCATGCAGCCGACATCAACGCCGTGCAACCGGACGAGCCGGGCAGCTTCATGAAGGCCGCATCTTGTGGGCCCTACCGGGCATGCCCAGCAAGTATGTAACGTGTCCAGGCATGCCGCCGATCCGAACGCGTTCCGCCTGCCAACCATAGTCTGTCAACCCGCGCGTCAATTCCATGAGTTCCGCGGCGGTGTAAGCCCGGAATTGAGAGACCAAGCCGTCCCACAAACATGTAAGTGGGACAAGCGGGAGTACATAGGTCCAGAGTAATCGCGACCAGCGGAATGGGCGAATAAATGGGGTCGCGATGGCGACGAACAGTGGTGTCAGCAGGAGTGGAAGAATGGCCGATAATGCGCGCTCCGGGATTTCGAAGATCCCGATCGGTTCCCGCGCGACGACGGCGGCTGCGAGCACCGAGCGCGCCGACTCCGGAGCGAAGTGATGAAACGCATTGAACATGGTCCGCAGCCCCGGTAAGCCGGCCGGCACTCGAGTTGCGTCAACCGGACCCGGCGCGTACGCGATTCCCGTTGGATGCAGAGCGGACAAACAGCGGAAGGCCTCGAGGTTTGGATACCTGTCTGTCAACGTGACATGGACAAGGATGCCGTCGGCCGCGAGGGCTTCGTACAAAGCTAACACGGGTCCGCCCGCCCCGGAGCACAGATCCACGATGCGTGACGACCCGGATTGTTCCAAGGCTGCTTTCAACAACGGGACCACCGGTTCATGCAGCGCGAATCGCGTTTCCAGGAAGCGCAAGTAGTCGGTGGAGAAGTCGCGGATCGCCGGAGGAAACCAGGGCTGATCTCCGAGTTCAAACAAATGGATTCGGGGTAACGGCATTCTCTCCAGTTACTTTCCGCAGGCATTTACACTGTAGACCAGTTCGCTTAAATCCACCACTGCATTCGCGGATTCCGGCGTATGAATCGCTCTTGCTCGCGCTTCCATGGAACGCGCCTCGGGTGCCCGATGAGCCCTTCGCAGGATGTGTGCGAAGTTGGCCAGCATGACTTTCCGCTGGCTCGGATCCAATCGCGCATCGCGGTCGGCCATCGACATGGCGGACCCCTGGTCTTCCGCCGCAGCCTGCCATTTTCCTTGCCGGGCGTAGAGGGTAGCCCGGTTGACGAGAACATTCACGAAGTCCATGGCAACCGCGTCCCTGGCCGATTGAACGATGGCCAGTGCGCGGTTCAGCGACTTACCGGCTTCCAGATATCGACCTTGACTGGTTTGCAGTTTTCCCAGCGCGACCAACAAAGTCGCCACGTCCGTGGTTTCGCCGCGCCCCGATTCACTCCACGCGGCCACCGCTCTGGAATACTGCGCCTCCGCTTCCTGGGGATGGCCCTCAACTTCCAATTGCGCCGCGGCAGCGCTGTAAAGGTAGCCTTGATCTTGTGTGCTGTGTAATCGCAGCGATTGCAAGATGCGAAATGTCTGCCGGGCGCTGCCTCGTTTTTCCTGTGGAAGCTGGACGGACCATAGTAAGTGAAGCGGACGGAGACGAGCCGCGTCGTCAGGCGCAAAAAATGTATCCACACGTCTTCGGTCGAGAATTATTTACGAGGCAAGGTTTGGCTCCATCGCGAGATGGCGGGCAAACGCCAATGAACGGGCACTGACTGGTCATTGAATCATGATTCTCAAAGTGTCCACCGCCATCCCGGCACTCAGTTGCAGGACGGCCGCCCCCTGGCGAGCATCCGCAGGTACGCGAAAATTCACCTGGTAGCCATCGACTGCGCCCGGAAGCCCGACTGCGCCGAGCACTTCTGCAAGCTTCCCGTCGATCCGCACTTCCACAGCCGAAGTGACTACCCCCAGCGGGTTCGCCGGGAAAGCCCTCCCTGGTTCCACGCCGGGCTGCGTCGGTCCAAGCCCGGACGCGAACAACGAGAGCACCTCTCCGGGCGCGGCCGGATTGGCGACACTCACCAGTTTAAAGTCGTTAGCGTGGGTCACCGCCATCCCGCCAGTCGCCGCCGCCACGCGTGGCACGAACGAGACACAGGCCGACGGCTGGCCGCTCAGCAGAAAGCCGTGAAACGTTTGATCGGGGTTCTGATACCGGCCCACAATGTCGCCGCGCTCGTTCATGTCGCCTGTTCCTGTGAAGATCGCCCCCGGGAATCGTTGGGTGGTGAAAACGCCTCCCCTCAGGAAATATCCGGATCCAACTCCGTTCACTTCATATCGTCCGATGACCTCACCGCGCGCCGTCACTTTGGTGGAGTTGGTGTACGTCGAACCCGGCACGTCGAACAGGGTCACTTCGCCGCCCCTCCACAAGAAGGCATGTGTCGCACCGGAAATAGTGGTGATTCCAGATACCTCACCCAGAGCGTTGATTCCCGTGGCGGCACCGCCGCCGCCGGTCGCGCCGGGGATATCAATCGTGACGAACTCATTTCCGCTTAGCTTGAATGCGCGTCCTACACCGGCCAGCGTATACTGCCCCACCACCTCGCCGGACGGACCGACACCCCAGCCCAGCGTGGAAGTCGCGTTCGGGAAGTCCACCGAGGTGAACCGCTCCCCAACCATCAGAAAGCCATGATTCACGTTGTCGGCCAAGCGGTACTGTCCAGTAACGTCCCCACGGTCGTTAATGCCACGCACGTCCGTATAAGTGGATCCCGGATAGTCGATGGTGATGAACCGACCGTCTATCAGTTTGAAGCCATGGGTCACACCGGCAAGCGTATATTGGCCGGCGATGTGCCCACTTTTATTGATTCCCCAAGCCAGTGTCTGGGTGGCTTGCGGGAAGTCGATTGTGGTATACCCCCCGCCTTGTGCCACAAGGGTTGCCTGAGCAAAGACGGTGGACGCTGACAGGATCAGCAGCAGCGTGGCCAGGGCGGGCCGCTTACTGGCTGCCCTCTTGCTGGATGACAGATGCGAATGCATGGATAGATCTCCTTCTTGAGAATGGGATCCCTTCGGACTCTAATCCGTGGGATATCTGAATCAGTTGGTGTTGGCGGAACGCCAGCGTTGTTGGGGCGTTGGTAGCCTGCCCAAGTGCAGGCCGGGCTGTTTTGTAGACCTGTTAGCGAGAACGCTCCCGGCGCATGACTTCATGCACATCGACTTGGGCGCGTAGGCGGAAAAGAAGGGCTTTGAGCCCAAAGATGCCGCGGTTCATGTAGACGCACATCGGATTTGCGCGCGTCAGCTTTTTGTCGATGGAGCGGGAGAAAGAGTCCAGACCCCGCTGGAAATGGGCCGAGTCTCCGAAATCGAATGGTCCTGGCTTGGCGACAGGCTCCGTCATCCAAGCGCGCGACTCCTCCATCATTTGCAGATAGTCCGGTAGCGCGGGATCGTCGCCGGACACGCCGCAAAAGCGGCGCACGACCTCGCTCACAAGAGACGGATCCTCAAACGACATCTTATCCGCCAGGCGCACAAGTTCACGCTCTTCGGGGCCGTAATGTTGAACGCATCCGAAGTCGATGATTCCCAGCCGGCCGTCGCTCAGGAATAGATAGTTGCCTGGATGAGTGTCGGCGTGCGGCGAGCCTGCGTAGTACATACGGGTCCAGGCGGCGTATATCTTGGTGCCGAATGCATTGCGCGATGCTTGAGAGGGGTCAGAGGCGAGGTATTCGGTCAGGTGAAGTCCCTGAACATAGTCGGTGGTCAAAACCCGCTTGCCGGAGTATTCGAGGTGAACTCGTGGCACGACGATACCGTCCTCAGGCTGGAAGAGTTCGCGAGCGCGGAGCGTCGATTCGGCTTCCTGAACGTAATCGACCTCCTGGTTGAGCATGCGGCGGACCTCGTCGAACTGCACCTTGGCCGATTCCCAGTTCTTGCCGAGCCGAAGTGGTATCGCGAGGGCCGCCAGATTGCGAAAATCGGCATCAATGGTCCGGGCGATGCCCGGATATTGAATCTTGACCGCAACCGTCTCCCCCGTTTTAAGCCGGGCGCGATGAACCTGTCCAAGTGAGGCTGCCGCGAAGGCCTCTGTCTCGAAGCTCGCGAATACCTCCTCCGCAGGCTTGCCGAACTCGTTCCGTGCCACCTCGCGGATCAGCGGGTAGTGCATCGGCGGAGAATCGAAGTGAAGCCGATCCAATGTTTCCGCCACTTGCTCGGGAATCAGAAGCGGCAGGTTGCCGGCGGTTTGGCCCAGTTTACTCATCGCGCCGCGAAGATATCCCAGGCGATGGAACAATTTCAGCCCCACGCGGAGGTTTGTTTCCATGAGCAGTTGCTTAGAAGCTTCCGCATCGGAAAACCATTGGCGTAGCCATACGGAGAGGTAAGCCAGAGCAACCTGCGCGGAAAGTTCCGACATCGTCCACAGCCGGTGGAGCGAGCCAACCGGAACGGGGCGTGTTGCCAGGTCGGCCAGGATCTCTTGAAGCCGGTCCTTTGTCCAATCGGCGTGCGCCGCGGGTGAGGAATCGTCTTTGGGAAGCGCCGCTAATAACTCATTGACGTTCATTTGATCGCTTTCCTTTTTCTGTACCTAGCATCGAAACAAAAAGCCGCAGGGACTGGTCCAATAGAGCCAGCGTGTCTTCTTGGCCCGGTGAATCGTCGACCGCCCAGAATGAGAATACACCGAGATAAAGGGTCCAATAGAGTTGGACTCCCACGACGGATCTCGGGCCGGGAAATCCGCAACTTGCGATCACGGCATCCACCATTTCCAAGTGATCGACACGGATGGCATCACCCGGACTTTCAGCGGACGGACGGGCCAACGGACTAAAGATGGTTTCGCAAGCGGGCGCGAGGAATTCGCGAAACTCGCGGAGATTGTAGAGCCCGGACCAGATGAGTGCGAAGAGGCGGGCTTCGAGCGAGGTTTCCTCAAGCTGGATCGCGGTGAATTCCTCGGCCGCACGTGTCAGAGCTTCGGCGATCAGGGCGGCTGCGATCGCTTCCTTTGTGGGGAAGTAGTTGAACAACGTCCCGGTAGCGATTCCCGCCGTCGTGGCGATGTTTCTCGTAGTCGTGCCATGCCACCCGTCCTGCTGGAATAGGCTCGTCGCGGCTTGCAAAATCCGTTGACGCGTTTCTACTTTTGCTCCGGCCGTTATTCTCATCCATGGTCCCAGGCTTTCAATATGAGCACGCTCACAATATAACTTGAAACGGCAATCGGTGTCAAGACAAAATGAGCACGCTCATATTTTCCTCCTGGTCCGTCGGCGATTGGTTACCGTCAAACCCAGCGGCTTTCACGATTGGCGTCCGGGAAGTTATGAGTAACTAGAACGGGTTGCACTCTATATTCTAGGTTGCTCGCAATCAAGGTCACAGAAAACCGGACTCAAAGTGTCACCAGGCTTCAAAGCGCACCGGAGGCGCTGAATGCCGTCGCGCAGTCCTCGTAGGAATCGCGGGCTCAAGGTTGGGCCGGGGATCATCGCGGTTCGGCGCGCCGAACCGTCTACGCTTACTTTGAAAATTCGCGAGCCATCAGCTTATCTACCCCTTCCCATGCGACTCTGCAAGTGCGCTTGGACTCACAATCGCGCTAGCCCCAAGCGCCAAGGTATACTTGCTTTTTCCATGAAGCTCATTCGATTCGACTACAACGGCTCAGTCCATGCAGGCTTGGTCACGGCGGCAGGCGTCGTTCCGGTGCCGGAGATGAACGCCAAACACGGGACCAAGGTCCCCGACAGCGTCCTTGAGATCATCCAGACGCGCACCGAAAATCAGCTCAATCCAGCAGGCTCCGCCGCCATCCCTTATGCGAACGTCATGCCGCTGCTGCCCTACCCGGTGCCGCCGAAAATCTATTGCATCGGGCTCAACTACAAGTCGCACGCCGCCGACATCGACGCCGTGCAACCCGACGAGCCGGGCAGCTTCATGAAGCCCGCGTCTTGTATGTTCCGGCCTGGCGGCGACATCTATCTCCCTCCGCCGGAGGTTTCCAACGACGTCGACGCCGAAGGCGAATTGGGCGTCGTGATCGGCAAGAACTGCCGGTTCGTGCCCGCCGACCATATCAAGGATGTGATCTTTGGCTACACGACGACGCTCGATTTGACGGCGCTCGACGTCTTGCGCAAGAATCCCCGCTACCTGACCCGGGCCAAGAGTATCGATACCTTTTTCAGCTTCGGGCCGGTTATCGTCACGGCGGACGAGGTGGCCGACCTCGACCAGTTAGAGGTCATCACCGAACTCAACGACGGCATTTGCTCGCGGGATTTTGTCTATAACATGCATCACAGACCCTATGAGCTGATCCGGTTTCATAGCGATTTCTTCACGCTGAATCCGGGCGATCTGATCTCGACGGGCTGCCCGAAAGGCGCACGCATCAAGGCGGGAGACCGGGTGGGTGGACGGATCGACGGAGTGGGCCACATTACTGCCAGCGTGAAGCAAGGCGAGCGTATCCCTAAATACTAATGCCAACCATCGCTTTTACTTATAGAGCCTGGTTGCGCGTAGGGTGTTCGGTTGGCTAGGATTCTAGGGGTAGGCAAGTAGCCTATTTGTAACAACAGGAAATCGCCAAACGATGAAGTTTTTTTTGGGAATCCGAACGTCGCTGATGGTAGCTTCCTTAGCCATGTCGCCTTTGGCGTCGTACGGCGCCAAGGTCAAGGCCCCGGCCAAAGCCATGGTGAAGAGCTTCGTCCCGCCTTCACCGGCTCCCATGTCTGTCGAGACGGTTGCGATTGAAGGACCCGGGTTCGACGCCCGCCTTCTGGCCAAGGAACTACCGCTGGTCTTCGCGGCGGCGATGCCGGCCGGTCCCCGCGCCATTGAAGCTGAATTGCGGCTGCGACGCGCGGAAGAGCACTTTCAAAAAGGCCGGGATTTGGCGGCCAAAGGCGACAAGCCGGCCGCACGGATCGAATTTGATCATGCGATTGAAGAAATCGCTGGGGCCTCGCCGATCATGCCCGAACGTGCACGGTTGATGGCGCGCTATCAGACGCTGGTCGACGAGATATTCGGATTGGAATCGAAGTCCGCTACCGCCCCACTGGCGGACGCGGCGACGGCGGCGGTCGTGGACGAACCTGCGGCCCCGGTCTTTGATCGCGCCCCGGTTGAGCAGATCGCCGAGACGACATTCTCTATCCAGCCAGAGCTCAAAGGTAAGGTGCTCGATCAGGTTCGCTCGACGGTAAGCCAGTTGCGGCTTGAGGTGGAGGATCCAGTTGTCGGTTTCGTGAACTTCTTCTCCACTCCCTATGGACGGGAAATCGTAGCGGCCGGGATGCGCCGGTCAGGCCGGTACGCGCCGATGATTCGCCGGATCCTCGATGAAGAAGGATTGCCGCCCGAGTTAATCTACTTGGCGCAGGCTGAGTCAGGGTTCATGCCGCGCGCAGTCTCCTGGGCGGCAGCGGTTGGGATGTGGCAGTTCGTGCAGTCCCGAGGCCGGGAATATCACCTGAATCAGACGCCTTATACCGATGACAGGCTCGATCCGGAAAAAGCGACGCGCGCCGCCGCCAAACACCTGCGGGATCTCTACCATCAATTTGGCGATTGGTATCTGGCGGTGGCAGCATATAACTGCGGACCGTGGGCTGTCGAACGGGGAGTCCAACGGACCGGGTATGCCAACTTCTGGGAGCTCTATAAGCGCAACGTGCTTCCCCGGGAGACTGCCAACTACCTGCCGATCATCCT
>JAYUSQ010000161.1:0-49069 GCA_043755595.1 Acidobacteriota bacterium
CAGCGTAGGAAAGCGCCTTCCACGCTGGGCACCGCCCAAAAGAATGAGTCCAGACCAAGCGAACCGGAACTGGCCAGCCACAATATCCAGACGCTGAGCGCGGCGGCGAAACCCCACCGTGGTTCCGGGCGGCGGATCAGCCAGTAGAGAAGAATCGGGAGCGGCGTCAAATCGGTAAGCAGGATGATCCAGGAGAAGCCGAGCCGGTAGGACACGGGCGCATCGACGGGTGGCGTGCCGATGAATTCCGTGCGAGCAGTCCACCATCCCGGAGGTTGCTTGGCGAGTCCCGTCACCTGAGTCAATGGGCTGGCCGGGGCCAAGACTGTCGCCGCGGCGTGTAACATTTCCGGCAATCGCATGAGCGGCGCGAAGTTGAGCCGGCCCGAAAATTCCAGGCCTGCCACCAGGCTTCGATCGCGGCACCGGAAGCCTCCGAGTGAACGTTCGACCGGACAGTCCAGCAGCCGTGCGATGGCATCTTCAAGCCCGGGTGTGTCCGGCGCGAGCCCTTCGACGAAGGCGCCGTGACGGCCGTTATCCGATGCAATTCCGACGCGTACTTGCGGCGCGGTGGCACCGGTTAATGGAACCGCTGGAGCGGCGAGGAGAAATGCGAAAAGCCAGCGCTTCAATCGATGATGGCCTGCGTGACGGCGTTCTGGAAATCGGCGCGGATATTGAGGTGCGCGTACGACCGCAATTGGATCATCAAAATGCCGATCGTCTTTTCAGCGGGGTCGATCCAGAAATATGTGCCGTGTGCGCCGCCCCAGCCGTACTCACCTTTGGAGCCGAGCGTCTGAGTCTGCCCCAGTTCCTTGCGGACGCGGAAGCCGAGGCCGAAGCCGTAGTTGCGATAGACGTCCTGCCAGAGGGTGAGCGGCCCGATCTGGTTGGCGGTCATCGCTTCGATGGTCTTGCGGCTGACCAGTCGCGTGCCTTCCAGTTGCCCGCCGTTGAGCAGCATCTGGCAGAAGCGAAAATAATCCTCGGCCGTGCCGGCGAGTCCACCGGCGCCGGCGTACATGCGGCCGGTGCGCGACGCGGGTCCCGGGGCGTTACTTTTCACCAGGCCCGCGTCAGTCTTGTCGTAGGCAGTGGCCAGACGCGGCAGGCGATCGTCCGGCAGATAGAACGACGTGTCCTTCATGGCCAGCGGATCGAGGATGCGCTGACGGAAAAATCGATTGAGGTCGAGCCCGGAGACGACTTCGACGACACGGCCGAGTACGTCGGTCGCCGGGCCATACTCCCAGCGGGCGCCGGGCTGGAAGCTGAGCGGGAGGGCCGCGAGTTTCCCGATGTAATCGGCCAGCAGTTCTTCCGGTCTGCGTTCGGCGTTAAATGTTTTAAACATTTCCATCGTTGGCCCGCCAGTGCCGCTAGCGAGGCCTGCCGTGTGCGTCAGCAGCTGTCGAAGCGTGATTTCGGTTTCGGCGGGAACGGTGCGATAGCCGGGGCCGTAGCGTTCGTTGGGCGCATTCGCGATGGCGACTTTCGGCGACTTGAATTCGGGCAGATATTTCGACACCGGGTCGTCGATCAGCAGCAAGCCTTCCTCTTGCAGCATCATGATGGCGAGGCTAGTAACTGGCTTGGTCATCGACGCGAGACGGAAGATTGCGTCGGTCCGTAGGGGGCGTTTGCTTTCGAGATCCGCCATGCCTTGCGCATCGAAGTAAGCGACCTTGCCCTTGCGCGCCACCAGGGAGACGGCGCCCGCAATCTCGCCGCGATCGATGTAGCGTTGCAGCACCGCGCGCACGCGTTGCAGCCGTTGGCCCGAGAGGCCGACATCT
The DNA here is from genome assembly GCA_043755595.1 of Acidobacteriota bacterium. Taxonomy (GTDB): domain Bacteria; phylum Acidobacteriota; class Terriglobia; order Bryobacterales; family Bryobacteraceae; genus VFZP01. Next base: position 1,803 of record JAYUSQ010000161.1, read on the forward strand.
TCGGGATTCGACGTGGGCAACGTGGCGGCGGAGAGCGCGATTGACAGCGAGCCAAGCAGGAGAGCGCGGCGAAAAACCATGGTTACTACGTTACCTCAGTCCTCAAGATGTACTCAATGCTGTGGGCGTTGAATCATCCGATAAACGCCATTTTCGGGGCGTCCGAATCGTCGCATCCATAGGCGATCGCGCGCAGTTGGAAGAGTATGGCGAGTCTTTGTTCAGGAGTCAGGCTGAGATAGCAGGCATTGTCGGCTTTGTCGGCCTCGGCGAAGCTGGAGAATTTGGCAACGCGAGGTGCCTTCACGATTGACTCAATCCAGTAGCGCCACGATTGCCGCGCTGCCTTTCAGCATCGCCAAATCCGCCGCGGTCTGATTGTTGTCGGCCCGCGCCGTGCGGTCCGCGCCTGCGTCGAGCAGGATTTTCACGCTCTCTGCGTCGCCATTCTGCGCCGCGCCGTGTAGCGGACGCCAGCCTTGTTGCTGAGGCTGATTCACGTCGGCTCCGGCCTGCAAGAGCGTCTTGACGATTTCCGGCTGACGCGCCGCGACGGCCGCGTGCAAGGGCGCGACTCTCATCGGATTGGTAGCCGCCAAATTCACGTTGGCGCCTTGATTGACCAGGTACGCCGCAATTTCCGGGTGGCCGAAAAAGCAAGCGAGCGTCAATGGCGTAAAGCCGTCGGGCGCGTGTGCGTCGATGAACTTGCTGCCTTGCGCGCCGAGTGTTTCCTTCACTGCGGAGGTGACCCCAGCCGCGCAAGCTTCGTGAAGCGTGAGGGCCGGGCGTTGCGCCAGGATCCATTCCGCCGCCGCGTGTTGGCGATGATACTTCGCCAGCATCAACGCGCTTTGGCCCAGGTGATTGCGAGCGGCCAGCAGCGTGGCGTCGGCGGCAAACAAAGCTGCAAGTTTGCTTAGATCGCCCTGCCGGGCAGCGTTGAAAAACTCTTCGGCGGGCGCAGGCGCAGGCACGGCGGCGGACACGCGGCTACTTCCTCACGGCGGGAATGCCTGCCCGTTGCAGCGCGTTGTCCACCTGAGCAGGGGTCAAGCGGCAGGAATCCCACTCGACGATTACTTCTTTCATGTCGGGCGACAACTGCACGCGCTGGAGCCCAAATAACGAGTGGGCGTCGGCGATGCGATTCATCAGCGTCTCATCGAGAGCGCGGGCGAGGGTGAAATGTGTGACGACTTTGGTCATCGGTGTGACTGTCTGTCAGGATAGCGTGCTACTCGACCTGGAGTAAATGGGTCTGTCGATAGCGCGCCCGCGACGATTCGTCGTTCGCTACGAGCGTCAGCCAGTAGATGCCTTTCTCCAGAGCAATGCGCCGCGTGTAGACCGCGCCGGACAAGCCGCGATGCCGCGAGTCCCAATCGGTCACGATGGCGCCGTCGAATCTTTCCACGCGTCCCATCACCACGCCATCAAACGGCAATGTGGCGGTGGTCTCAACCAGACCAGTGAGCCCCGTCACCGGTTTCGCTTGACCGTCAGAGATTTCATCGGCTCGCCAGGCCGATCATCCCAGAGCAGGCGAGGCTCCGAGCGCCGGGCGAGGAACAGACCCAAGAATACTGCCGAATCGACTGGCTTGTGAGGGCCGAACAGGGCGGCTAGTTCGTCCGCGTCGTGTGCGAGGCGAAACGCGCCGCTTGATTTCACGAACTGAATTTCAACTCCATTACCAAGGCCGGCTATTCACCCGTAGCGCCACTTCCGGCGGAGGTGGCCATCGTCTTCAACGTGGTCAGGCGGCCCAAGAGTGACGAAAGCCCGCTCCTCGCCGGAGCCTCTCTGGAAGCGGCCGTGCGATTTGGACAAGCGCCAATAGTGCTGATCGCGAAACTCATTGGTCGCCGTGTCACGGGTCGGGTCGGGTCGCGCGGGACCCAGAATGTATCGATGAACTCGTTTCGCACCGTATCGTCGCGAAGGGTCTGCGAGGAACGAAGTTCGTCCGCAGAGATAATCCACGCCGCGTCCTCGGCAGCCCAGTGATCGAGGCCTGCGAACGCTGCAACACACAATCGCGCCAGCACCATTCAGGTTCCTGTGACGCACCGCGCGACGGGCCGGTTTCATTCGCTGTGGCGTTCGGCGAGTGCGGACTCAAGCAAGTCTTCCACCTTCAAATGCGGCGCCCACTGGCGAAGGTAGGCGTAGTCGAGTGAACGGCGCTGCATTGATGCGACGCCGAGAATATCCTTCCATTGCTGCTCGGAGACTTCGCCACCTTTTCGATACCAGGACAGCTTGCTCAGAATAATATCCTCAGGCGAGGCGACGGCGACTTCGATGCCGGGTCCGCCGAACACCGATGCCGTTTCGTAGCGCCGCCGGGAAAACTGCACCTTTTGAAAATGGTCGCCAGTGAGTGGAAAGATGTCGAACTTGTAGGAGCTCTCCAGGTGGATGATATTGAACGCGCGCTGGTGCAACAATGCCTGCCGGATGTGGTCTGCATCCAAATAAAATTCGGCGCCGAACTCTGCGGCAAATTCATCCACCCGTTCCCGGGTAATCAGCACGACTGTGTCGACATCGTTGGTTGCCCGCCAAAAGCCGTGTACGGAACTCGCCACCGATCCGGCCACCATGTACGGCATCTCCAGGCGATCCAGGCCTTCGAACAGCCTGGCAAGCGCGTGCTCGGGATCATGCTTCATGTTCTGCCGGATCCCAGCCATAGGCCGCGATCATCGTCTCGCGGCCCAGCCGGCGCGCCGCAGCCCGCAAGAAAATTTCGCGGTCCGTGGCATTCGGGTATTGCCGCCGAATACCTGCCTCTGAAAAACGCATCATCATGCCAGACAACCGAAGTGATTTCAGCATACGCTCGCCGGGCGGAATCGCCCTTTGCAACTCCACCAACTTCGCGAAAGCTTCCGGCGTCGTGTCCGACATCCAGTTGTAGCGGTTGGGCATGCTTCCTATAGGTTATCGCTTAGCGGAACCGCAGGACAATGCCTCCACCCGCCACAACATTATGCTGGCCGCCGCGCAATCCCGCAACGTTGTAACTCGGGCTTCCGGCGTAGAAATCGCGGATCTCGCCGCGCGCTCCCAGCCATCGCCACAACTTTACGTCGACGCCGCCGCCGTACGAAACGACGCCATGGCTTGCCGTGCGTGGCGCAGGGTTCGGGCTACCGCCCAAGGTGAGCTTGCTGTGCTCAAACAATGCCCAGCCAGCCCCGATCGCCACGTAGGGCGTCACGGCCCGGGCCGGCATGAATTTCAACCGCAATCCGGGCGTCAGAAAAATGGTGGCGACGTCGCGCGTCAGGGCCGTGTTGGCCGATGAGACTTTTTGCTGTGGGGTCGATAGAAAGTGGACCTCGCCGTACAAGGCCGCCTTTTCGCCGCCGGTCAGACGATAGCCGTAGTTGGCTTGCAGCGCTGTCCCCGATTGCAACTCAAGGCCACTCGGCCCACTCCCGCGGGTCAATGGTTGCCGCCGCCCTAACGTCAGCCCAACTTCATGACGCGGCGCGGTCTCTTGCGCGGGCAGTATCGCTGGGGCCAACGCGAGTAGGATTACCGAATTCATCGAATGTTTCATATACCGGTTTGGTCGTGTCCACTCGTTGAATCCCCCGCAGTGCGCGATCTATTCCGAGACCGGGTCGTCCTCGATCTCTTCGGCCCGCTCGGAGTACTTTTTCAACACGCGAATACACGACGAAGATCCAAACCCGGCGTACCGTAGCTTGCGATAGGCCGACGCCAAGTGAGCCGGGTCGGACAGATATTCGGCGAGGTTGCGGTTGCGAAACTTGCGCGCCACGTACGCTTCAACCAGTTTCAACTCATCGGTGTCGGCATAAATCTTCTCCACCGCCAGCCCGGCTGCTTCCGAAGCCACCCGGCGGCCGCGTAGATCCATCAGCACCCGCATTTTTCCCAACCCTTGATTCACCCGCCGCGCACTCGCATATTCCTCGGCGAAGCGATCGTCGTTGAGGTAGCCGTACTCCTTTAGCTTCGCCATGACTGGCTCGATATCGCCTGCTTCGCTGGCTTTCTCCTTCAAGCGCTGCCGAATTTCGGCCGCCGACATGGCGCGCCGGCCAAGCGCCTTCAATGCGTATTCCCATAGCTGGGCCGCATCCTTCTTCTTCGGGATCGAGCGAGGCCTGGGGCGGTCTGACATGTGGGTGTGACTTCCCTAAGGATACTGAAGTACACTCAAATCAGAAGTAGGCTAAGGAAAATATATGGACGAAGATAAGCGGCTTTCGTATTTCTTTCTCGGGTTGGGCATTGGCGTGGCGGCGGGACTCCTGTTTGCCCCGAAGTCCGGCGAAGAGACGCGGGACTTCCTGCGTCACAAGGCGGATGAAAGCGGCGACTTTCTCAAGCGCCGTAGCGAGGACTTGCGTGAGTCCGCCACCGAGTATGTCGAAAAAGGGCGGACCGTGCTGAGCCAACAGCGCGACAACATTTCCGCAGCGGTAGATGCGGGCAAGGCTGCGTATCGCGAAGCAGTCGGGGGCGAAGGTGGCGGCCCGCGACGCACCACGTCAAGCCCGGAAGGAATCTAACAAGTAACCAACGATGGCTCCTGAATCTCTAGTCACGGTCATGACGGTCGCGGTGGTGATCTCCGCGATCGCGATGGTAGCCATGGCGGTCATGGTGTTCGGCATGTTCAAATCGCTCACCGCCATGCGAGAGCAGATGGTCACGGTCGTACCCAAGGTAGAGAGTCTGGTGACGAATGCCAGCCAGACCCTGGCCGACAATCAGCAGCAGATCAAGGACATCACCAGCCGCGCGGCGCATGTGCTCGAGAGCGCGCAGAAAAATCTGGTGCGCGTGGATACTCTAGTGGAAGACGCGACGCATCGGGCCAGGGTTCAGATGGAGCGGTTGGAGCTAGTCATGGGCGATACCCTCGAGCGGGTCCATAACGCCGTAGTCGCCGTCAACGAGGCGGTGGTGAAACCGGTTCGTGAAGTCAACGGCATGGCGAGCGGTGTGAAGGCGGCCGTGCGCCATCTGATTCGCTCTAACCGGCCCACGCCGGCGCAAGCGACAACCGACGAGGAAATGTTCATCTGATCGACATTCACTCTCACATTCTGCACGGGGTGGACGACGGCGCCAGGACGTTTGAACAAAGTCTGGCGATGGTCAAGATGGCGGCCGAAGCAGGCACCACCGATATCGTGGCCACGCCGCATGCCGATCTCCAGTATAAATTTCAACCTGAGGTGAATACCGAGCGGATCGCCGCTTTGCAGGCGGCGGTGGGCTCGGCCATCCGCATCCACGGCGGCTGCGATTTCCATCTCGCTTTCGACAATATCCAGGATGCCGTGGCCCATCCTACCAAGTACACGATCGATCACAAGCGGTACCTGTTGGTGGAGTTTTCCGAGATGACGATCTTCCCGGCCACAACCGAAATGTTCGAGCGGCTGATGGGCGCGGGGATGGTTCCAGTCATCACCCATCCCGAGCGTAATTCGCTGTTGCGTCAACGGGTGGCGGAGTTGGCCAAGTGGGTGGAAATGGGTTGCCTGCTGCAGATTACCGGCGGTTCGTTTCTCGGCAACTTCGGCGATCGCGCGAAGGCTTTTTCAGACGCGATGGTAGAACGGGGCTTGGTACACGTAGTGGCGAGCGATGCGCACGATCTTCAGCATCGTCCGCCGGCGCTCGACGAAGTCCGCGAGTATCTTGAGGGGAAATTCGGCGCTGAGGCGGCCGAGTCGCTCACGACGACGATTCCGCGGGCCATCCTCGAAGGTTCAGCCGACCTTCCGGCGATGCGCGCGGCGCAGCCGGCTTCACCCGGGAGTGCGAAGAAGTGGTTCCAATTCTGGCGCTCGTGAGGCGGGCAATTTTGCCTGTAACCGTTCTATGACGGAAGATCTTCTGGCAGCCCTGGCACGGGGTGCGACGTTAGCGGCATCCACGCCCCGGCTGGCGCGATCTCTCAGTCAGCAATTCGGTTCCGCACAACTCACCGCCGGCCGTAGCGCTTGGCCCACGCCCGCCATCCTGCCATGGAGCGCCTTTGTCCGCCAGCTCTGGGAAGCGCGTGCCCGCGATAGCCAAGCGCCTCCACTGACCCCAGTGCAAGAGCAGACGCTGTGGGAGTCGATCGTTGACGAAAGCCCCGAAGCGTCGAGTCTGATTCAACCCCAAGCCGCCGCACGCTTGGCTGGCGAGGCGTGGCGTCTGGTGCAGGAGTGGCGTATCCCGTTGTCGGGACGCAAATATTCGCTCGCTCACTGGGATGCGACGGCTGAAACGAAGACCTTTTTCGGGTGGTCGCAGCAATTTCAGTTTCATACGCGTTGGCTGGATCGTGTGGATTCCGCGCGTCTGCCGGAGTCGCTCCTGACGAGCGCCCTAGCGGGCCCGAATGAGCTGTTCCTGGCCGGGTTCGACGAACTGACCGCGCGCCAGCTCGAATTGATTTCGGCGCTGCAGAAATCAGGAACCGAAGTGACGCACGTTGCCGCACCGCCGATCGGATCGCCGGACGCTTCAATGGCCATGCTCGGGGCGCTGCCCGATAGCGCCGCCGAGGTTGCGGCCTGTGCCGAGTGGTGCCGCGAGCGGCTCGCTTCGAATCCGCAAGCGAGAATCGGTGTCGTGGTGCAGGATCTGGAAGAGCGAAGGCATCGGTTCGATCGCGCGTTCCGGTTGGCCGTTCCCGGCGCATATCATATCGCGCTGGGCCCGCCTCTCACGGCGCGGCCTATTGTAGCGGCGGCGCTGCGGCTGCTGGAATTTGGCAGTGGCAGCGTGGGTTGGGACGCGGTCAGTTCTCTGTTGCTGTCGCCTTGGACCGCCGGCTTCGCCGAAGAGCGCGGCCGCCGTGCGAGTGCGGAAGTTGCGTTGCGCCGCTGGCGTGCATCTGAATTGTCGGCGGCTGGTGTGGCGCGCCATGGCGCCTGCCCGCCAGTCCTTTCGCGCGCGCTCTGGCAAGTGGACAGCTTGCGGGGAACCTGGCCCGAGCGTCAGAAGCCTGGCGCGTGGAGCAGAGCCTTTGCGAGCGTGCTTGATCTGTTTGGTTGGCCTGGCGGCGAGCCGCTCGGCAGCGCAGAATACCAGATGCTGGAGGCTTGGCGCGCGTCGCTTTCCGAACTCGCTTCGACCGACGTTACCTTGCCCGAGATTAGCCGCCATCGCGCGGTTGAGTCGCTACGCCGTTTGGCTCATGAAAAACGGTCTGAAATCGAGAACTCCGGTGAGCCGATTCAAATCATGAGTGTGCCGGAGTCAGCTGGAACCCGATTCGATCACTTATGGATGGCGGGGATGAACGATGAGGTGTGGCCTGCGCGGGCGCGTCCAAATCCCTTCGTGCCTCTCGCCTTGCAGCGACAGTATAATTTGCCGCATTCGTCGCCCGCGCGAGAGTTGGAGTTTGCCGGCCGTGTCACGCGCCGCTTGTTGCAGGCGGCCGATGAGGTTGTCGTTAGTTACGCCAAAGCGGACGCAGAGCGCGATCTCGCGCCGAGTCCCTTCTTCTCGGCTCTGCCATCGTGGACGACGGCGATGGCTGCGGAGAGTCCGCCTGTTCCGAGTGGAGTCGACTTTGAAACGATCTCCGATGCGATCGGCCCGGCGGTGCCTGCAGGTGTTGTCAGCACGGGTGGAACCCGCGCGCTTGAGATGCAAGCGAAGTGTCCGTTTCGCGCATTCGCCGAACTGCGGCTGGGCGCGCGTGAGCTTGACACGCCAGAACCGGGCCTTGACCCGCGCGAACGTGGCGGCTTCCTGCATGCGGCGCTGGAGTTTTTCTGGAAGCGATTTCCGTCGAGTGTGGCCCTGCGGATGGCGCCGGAGGAAGAGATTACAGTGGCGCTCGGCGAGAGCGTCGACTATGCGCTGGCTCGGCACAAAACTGGCGACGACGCGTTGGCAGCGAAGTTGATTGAACTGGAACGCGGCCGATTGATTGAGTTGGTTGCCAGTTGGGTCGATGTCGAAAAGCACCGCGAGGTTGAATTCACAGTAGAGGAGCCGGAGCAGGAACGCACCGTGCAAATCGGCGGGTTGACCGTTCAGGTGCGGCTCGATCGTCTGGACAAACTCGCCACTGGCGCCTATGCTTTGGTGGACTACAAGAGCCGCGCGCCCAAGCTCGGCGATTGGGATGGCGAACGGCCTGAGAGCCCGCAGTTGCCGATCTACGCCGTGACGGCGCGTGAACCTCTGGCCGCCATCGCGTTCGCGCAGATCCGCACGGGCGACAGTTTTTATAAGGGCTACAGCACGCTCGACGGCGCTCTTCCCGGCGCCAAGACGGCCGATCCTGAAGAGTTGAGCGAACGCATCGGCGAGTGGCGGCGAGTGCTGGACGCGCTCGGCGGCGATTTCCGTACAGGCCGGGCGGAGGTCGACCCGAAAGAGCGCTTCAAGACGTGCGAGTTCTGCCATCTTCCGTCGTTGTGCAGGGTGGCGGAAAAATGAGCGCCCCCGCACCGTCGCGCGCCCCATCGGACGCAGAAGCGCGTCAACGCGCACTTGATCCCAGCGCCAGTTTCATCGTGCAGGCTCCGGCAGGGTCAGGCAAGACCAGTCTGTTGGTGCAGCGGTTCCTGGTGCTGTTGAGCCGCGTCGACCAGCCTGAGGCGATCGTGGCGATCACGTTCACGCGCAAGGCGGCGGCAGAGATGCGCGCTCGAATCGTGACGGCGCTCGAACGGGCCGCTACTGGCGAGGCCGGCGCGACCGGGCATGACCGCATCACCTTTGAAGCGGCGCGCGCGGCGCTACAGCGCGACCGGCAACTGGGCTGGGAGTTGCGCTCAAATCCCGCGCGGCTACGCATTCAAACGATCGATTCCCTTTGCGCTTCCATCGTGCAACGCATGCCGTGGATGGCGCGCACCGGCGGGATGCCCGGCATTGTCGAAGATGCGCGTGAGCTGTATCGTGAAGCGGCGCAGCACACGCTGGGTCATCTTCTGAATGGCGGCGCGGCGAGTGCAGCCGTCGAGCGCCTGCTGTTGCATCTGGACAACAACTACCGCACCGTGCGGGCGATGTTTGAAGAATTGCTGCCGAAGCGCGATCAATGGCTGAGGCATGCCGGTGTTGGCTCAGGCGGCGCCGCTCTGCGCGCGGTGTTGGAAGAATCGCTGGCAGGCGTGGTGACCCACGGGCTTGAGCGGGCGGCTCAGCGCATTCCGCCGCTCGTGCTGGGGCGGCTTGTTGCGTTGTACGATTTCGCGGGGCAACGTCTGGATCCGGTTCGCCCGCCGCTGGCTTCCGTTCCTGGCGCCGCGGTGCGAGACTTGAGCGCGTGGCAGGCAATCGCCGGTTTCCTGCTGACCTCAAACGATGCGTGGCGTAGAAGCGTCAACGCCGGTCAAGGCTTCCCGCCGGATCGCAAGGACGAGAAGCGCGAGTTTCTCGATATGGTGATGTCGCTTGCGGCGGACGAAGCGTTGCTGCCCGCGCTGACGGAGATTCGCAAATTGCCCGATGCCCGCTTTCCGGACGAGCAGTGGCACATTCTCGAGGCGCTGCTGATGTTGTTGCCGGTGGCGGCGGCTGAGTTGAAACTGACGTTCCGGGAACGAGGCGTGGTCGATTTCGTTGAACTGGGGGAAGCGGCGCGCGCGGCGTTGGGAACGCCTGACCGTCCGGCGGATCTGGCGTTGTCATTGGGCGAACGCGTTCAGCATCTGTTGATCGATGAGTTTCAAGATACCTCGGTCAGCCAGTTTGAACTGGCCGAACGTCTCGTCGCCGGCTGGGACGATAGCGACGGGCGGACGCTGTTTTTGGTGGGCGATCCGATGCAATCGATCTACCGGTTTCGCGAAGCCGAAGTCGGGCTCTTTCTGCGTGCGCGAGGAGAAGGCGTGGGTTCGGTCCGTTGTGAGCCGCTGCGGTTGACGTCGAATTTCCGCTCGCGTCCCGCGGTGGTCGATTGGGTGAATGCGGCGTTCTCGCTGGTCTTTCCGCAAACCGAAGATGCGGCTTTGGGCGGCGTGACGTACAGCGATTCATTGCCCGCTCGCAGTGCGAGCTATTCGTCGTCGGTTGCGCTTCATGCCTACTACACGGCGGACGAACAGCCGGAGGCGGAAGCCGTGGCTCAGATCTGCGAAGATTCGCTGTCAAACGGTAGCGTCGCCGTTCTGGTGCGGGCGCGTTCCCATGCCACGTCGATCGTCGCAGAGTTGGCGCGCCGGCGGATACCGTTTCGCGCCGTTGAATTCGATCCATTGACCGAGCGCCCCGCGATCCAAGACTTGCAAGCGCTAACGCGCGCGCTGTTGCATCCTGGAGATCGAGCGGCGTGGTTGTCGATCCTCCGCGCGCCTTGGTGCGGGCTCTCACTCGATGCGCTTCATGAGATTGCTGGCGTCGACACTCGCGCCGTGTTGTGGGAACGGTCGGCCGCAATGGAGTCGCCCGCGCCTCGTCTGCTGCGGTTCCGCGAGGCCATCGCTGCGCCGCTGGCTCAGGCGCGGCGTGTCCCGCTACGCCAATGTGTCGAGACAGCTTGGTTGCGATTGGGCGGCAAGGAATGTCTGGCGTCACCGGCTGACGAGATCGATTGCGACCGCTACTTCGACTTGCTCGACGAGATCGATCGGGGCGGGGAGACGGACTTCGATTTGCTCGCGCGGCGCATCAGTCAACTCTTCGGCCTGACGCCCGCTATCGACGGCCCCGCCGTTGAGCTGATGACCATTCACAAGGCCAAGGGGCTCGAATGGGACACCGTGATCGTTCCCGGTTTGGGCCGTGAGGCTGCCGGTGACAAAAAGCAGATGTTGCAATGGAGCGAAGCGCCGATGCCCGATGGCTCGACGCGTCTGCTGCTGGCCCCCATCGAGGCCACGCGCGAAGAACAGACCGATCCCATCTTTGCCTATTTGTCGCGCTTGGAACGGCAGCGCGGGCGGTATGAGTCGGCGCGGCTGCTCTATGTCGCGGCCACGCGGGCGCGCGAGCGTCTTCATCTGCTGGGCCATGCCGAAGCGAACGCCAAAGGAGAGGTCAAGGCTCGTACGGGCACGCTGCTGCATTTACTCTGGCCCGTCGTGCAGGAAAATTTCTCAGCGCCGCCCCTGGCGTTCGACGGCGCGCCGGCCATGGTTCCGCCACTCGATCAGACCATCCGGCGCCTGCCGGCCGATTGGCAGGGTCCATCGGCGGAAGCCGCCGCGCCCCCCTGGGAGCCGCGCGATATAGAGGAGACCGAGGTTACCTTTGAGTGGGCGGGCGACATGCTTCGCCATGCCGGCTCGGTAACGCACCGCTGGCTGGAGCGGATCGCGCGCGAAGGCTTGGACAGTTGGCCGGTGACGCGCGTGCGTGAACAGGGCTCGGCGATTCGGAGCGCGCTCGAAGGGCTGGGACTGGCTGAAGGCGAAGTTATCGAAGCCGTAGCGGTCGTGGAAGAAGCTCTGACGCGAACGCTTGCCGACGAACGCGGCCGTTGGCTCCTGCAACCCCACACGGAGTCAGCCGTGGAAATGCGCGTGAGTATTTTCGACGATGGCGCGATTCATCACTGCTCGATCGACCGGTCGTTCGTCGACGCGCATGGCACGCGCTGGATTATCGACTATAAGACCGGTTCTCACGAAGGCGCCGGTGTCGCGCAATTTCTGGATCGAGAGCAAGAGCGCTACAGCGCCCGCATGAATCGGTATGCCGGCTACTTCCGTGCGACCGAAGATCGGCCGATCCGGCTGGGCCTTTACTATCCGCTGCTCGGCGGGTGGCGTGAGTGGAAAATCAAGGCTTCGGCGGCGCGCGCCGCCGAGTGAAATTCCGTCACATGTTCACGAGCGGCGGCTCCCATCCGCCGGGCCGCTGCAGGCGTGTCTCGCAGCCAAAGCATGTAGGCTTCCAGCATCTCTTGTTCGGCTACGCCACTATCGACGTGCAAACAGGTGGACTCCGGGAATTGCGACGTCTCCAAACCCGCGGTCAGAATCACGGGCTTGCCAATGCCCATCAAACGGATCGCGATTCCCGACGTTTCCCCAGCCGAGGGATACCGCAGGTTGACGCAGACATCCACGGCTTGCGCATGCAGCCAGAAATCGGAGTCACTCAGGTACGGCACGCGGATCACCCGGCTCATCGTCCGCAACTCAGGCTCGATCGATCGCGCGTAGTCACTGGAGACAAAATCGCCCGCGAGCAATAGATACGCGCCCGTCTTGCGCGCCGCCGCCAGCACGCCGGCCAAGCGCTTGGATTCACGCAGGTGTCCGAATACTCCGAACAGCACCGCGCCAGCCGGCAAGTTCCATTGATGACGCAGCGCAGTGACTGCATACGGATCCGGCGGCGGAGGGGCGGTGAACAGATGCGGGATCTCCGCAACGCGCGCACCGGGGGCATGCGCGCGCACCATCGCCGCAGCCGCCGGGTTATGAACGGCCACGACTCTCGCGGCTGCGGCTAAGCGCTTCAGCATCGGGTAGGCGAAGTAAACCGGATCGGAGCCCGAGCGCGCGCGATCCCTCCATAATTGTTTTGCCAAGCCTCGGTTCCACTCGCCGTAGTTGTAGATGAACTCATCGACGTAGCGCCGCTCGTCGCCGAAACCTAGGTAGTAGTGATGCAGGACAGCGTCGTGTATGACGACAACCCCAGGCTTGCGAAGCGCGCGCTCATGGATATCGTGGTGCAGCGGATTGTTGCCTGCGTGATAAACGTCCACGTCGCCTTCGCGGCCCACGCGGACGTCGTGACCAAGGCTCCGCAGCGCTTCCACCAGCGCGGCGCTGTAGTCCGCCACGCCGGTTCGCGCAGGCGGCATCGGAGAGTGGAAGCCGATGGTCACGGTGCGTCGGTTGGCTTGACGCGCTTGCCGAACAGGTCCGTGCCGACGCGGATGTGAGTGGCGCCTTCCTCGATCGCCGTTTCGAAATCGTGCGACATCCCCATCGAAAGACAGGCAAGCCCGTGTTGCGCCGCCAAGTCGCGCAGCCTGCGGAAGTAGGGCCGCGAGACTTCGGCATCGCCGCTCCACGGAGGCATGGTCATCAAGCCGGTGAGGCGCAGGTTCGCGCAAGCCGAGATCGCATTTTTAACTTCCGGGATCGCCGCCGGCGCGCAGCCGTGCTTCGCCTCTTCTTCGCTCAACTTCACTTCAATCATGGCTTCGAGCGGCCGGCCTACTTCGTCCAACCGGCGGGCCAGTTTGGCCGAGTCCACAGTTTGAACGACATCGAAGATCTCGGCGGCTTTGCGGCTTTTGTTCGATTGCAGATGGCCAATCAAGTGAAAGCGGGCCCCGGCCAGATGCCGCACTTCGCCGAACTTGGTCTCAAACTCCTGCACGTAGTTTTCGCCAAAATCGCGCAGGCCTGCCTCGTAAGCCTCAATGATCGCGGCAGCCGGAAATACCTTGGTCACCGCGACGAGCGTAATCTCTTCCCGCCGCCGTCCGCTTCGTTGGCAGGCCGCCGCAATTCTTTCTTCAACTTGGATGAGATTTTTCCTGACGCTCACGCACTACTATTCTAGGTGACCGAACTCGTCCAATCGCTCGAAGAATTCGTAGCCGCGTGTCGCGAGCCCGTATTGATAGAAGCCGGGCAGGAGCCAATCTGTCTATTGCCGGGCCAGTATGAATTATCGGCCGGGCCAGGCGGGCGCGCGTTCATTGAGGCCTGGGACGAAGCGGGGAGGCTGGCGCGCCGCGTCACGTCGATCATGCGGCGGCAGCCCGGGACGCTGACGTTAGAGATTGAGCGCTTCGGCAAAAAGACCGGCACTTTGCTACTGGTGGACCGGGCCCGCGCCGCCGCCGTCGATCCTTCGCGCCGCGCCGCCCGCATGGTGTTGCGCGAGCGGTTCCGCCGTTTCCTGGCCCGCCAGTTCACCGGTTGGACGATCGCCGAATTGACAGCCGGAACCGATCTGGAGAACAGCCTCTCGCCCGCCTATCCAAGAGCGATGCTCCGCCGCGGGCAAACGGCGTGGGCTGCGATAGCAGCGCCCGATGAAGTGACCACCGCCGATCACACGCTGACGTTCGGACTGATCTGGCTGGACTATCTTCGCCGCCGGGAGCGCCACAAGATGCTGGTTGAAGGCTTGTGTTTGTTCCTCCCGGCGGGCAAGACCTTGACCACTTGCCTGCGCGCGCGCTGGCTGAATCCACATGCGGCGAAGCTGATCGTGTTCGCCTACGATGCCGATTGGGAAGAGCCGCTCGATCCGGCGGCGCATGGCAATCTCGATACGCGCGTTCCTCCGGCCTCGCAATCGGCGCATCCGTCCCCCGCGCATCCAGATCAACCGGAAGCGATGCTGGAAGCGATCGTGCGAGCCAATCCATCGCTGTTCGACGCGTCGCTGTCGCCTGAGCCCGTGTATGGCCAGGTACCGGCTCTTGCCGGAGGCGAGCGTGGCGTGCTCGACTTGCTGGCGGTGAGCGGCGCCGGGCGGCTGGCCGTGCTGGAATTGAAGGCGTCGGCCGATCTGCACTTGCCACTCCAGGCGCTCGACTACTGGCTGCGCGTGCGTTGGCATCAGGAGCGCGGCGATTTCGCGCGCCAGGGCTACTTTTCCTCAGTCACACTCGATCCCGCCCCGCCGCGCCTGGTTCTGATCGCGCCGGCGCTCCAGTTCCACCCCACTACCGAGACGGTGTTGCGCTACTTCTCGCCGCGCGTCGAAGTGACAAGGATCGGTCTGGCGGTAGAATGGCAAAAGGATCTGCGTGTGATGTTGCGGCTCGAAGGAGCCCGCGCGCCCGACTGATCCCGACGACCCTACCACAGCGAATGTCCAATTCCATCCTAGGCCAAATCAGGCAGGCGATCGAGCAGTTGAACCCGAACGAGGTTCGCGAGCACGCCGAGATCGATATCTGGGTCCGGCTCAATGCTACATCCGAGCAGTCGTATCGCGAGATGGAGGCGTTCTTTTCGCCTGGCAGCGCCTCGCCCGAAAAGCGGCGCGAGATTCTGAAGTCGGTCTACCGTCGCCAGCACAATGGCCCGGCTGAGCCTCATATCGATGTCTATGAGATTGGGCTCGAACGGCCCGAGGGCGCGTTCGTCTTCAATCCCAGGCGGCCGGCGGAGTTGATCGCCGACATCCTGGCCGAAAAACAGGAATTCGGCTTGCCGTTTGCGCGGCTGTTTCCAGATTTTCGACGGCCCGTCTGCGATCAGATCGTGTTCAACGTGGCGCGCGAAAATGCCACATTCGCGTTTATGACCGCACTGCCGGAACTTGCGCCCGGGATGCAGATTCCGTGGGCCGTGCCGGAGTTGGTTTCGGACGCGAGCGTGCTGACGGTGAATCAGATTCGCATGGCGTTCCTGCTGGGCGCGGCGCATGACCGGCCGGTGGGGTATCGCGAACAGAAAGGCGAGATCGCCGCCATTATCGCGGGCGCGTTTGGATGGCGCGCGGTGGCGCGAGAATTGGTCGGCAAGATTCCCTTTGGCGGCGGGTTGCTGCCCAAGGCTGGCATCGCTTTTGCAGCCACGTATGTCGAAGGGTTGTCGCTGGAACGGCTGTACCGCGTGGGCTCTGGGCTATCGCGCATTGAGCGAAAGCTGGCCTACGGCGAGGCGCTGGCGCGCGGGAAAGACGTCGCGGCGGCGATCTTCGATTCGGTGAGGAAACGGAAGCGTTAGCCGGGGAACAAGTATCGGTTGGGAACGTTGCGCATTGGCAATTCCTGGCCGTACCGCTTTCGCCACAGATAACCGAGGTTACTGTAGATGTCGCCTTCGGGCCGCTGGAATTGGCGAATCAAGCCGCATTGCGCGTATGAGAAGACGGTAACATCGTAGAGCACTGTCTCCCATTCAAGTCCTGGTCCCCACACGAGCCCTTTGAGCCTGACGTCGAGCGCGGCTCCCGCATCGGCTAATAACTCCATCATCGGGCGGCAATGGTTTCCGTTGGAGTTGACCGGGTGAAAAATCGGGGTCTGTCCGCCGAGCCCATCGGCGCCGGTGTCGGCTCGCGCGTCGACATCCGCCCCCGCTTCGATGAGGACGGTGGCGCATCGCGTCGAATTGAACTCGGCGCAAATGTGAAGCGCCGAAACGCCATGGCAAGAAGTGTAGGCGCACCAGGGAAACAGCTTGCGTCCGATGTCGAGTGGGGACTCGGCCAGGACACGCCGCAGAGCGCCGTCGTCATCGAGGAGCGCGGCTTCGAGCAGCGGATCGCCTATGTCGGCCCCGGCGGCCATCATCACGCGCAAGCAATCGGCGAAACGGGGCGATCGCGTGTACATCTCGATCAGGATGTCGATCGGTCTTTTGCCGCCGATCAACGTGATCGGACTTGCCCCGGCGGCGAGGCTCGCGCGGATATCCGCAGGTGAGTGTGTTTCGAAAGCTTCAAGGAAATCGGATTCAATCGACATTGCCGTTGGATTCGAGCAGCGTTTGGCCAGTTCAGTTGGAGGTTTGCCGGGCCGCCTTCATGATCGCGTCCTTGACGGCCTTGCGATCCGTTCCGCCAACCACATGTTGGATCAGTAAGTCCTCAAGCGTCTTTACCTTCGTGATCTTGTCCAACTGCGGCTGCACCTGGAGGCTCGGAAATTTGGACGCGAGCGCCGCGCGCAACAATCGCCGGGCTCCCTCCGCCTTTCCCTCGGACTTTCCTCGCGCGATTCCTCTTGCTTCGCCTTCCGCCAATCCTTCAGCCCGGCTTTCCGCCGCGATCTTAGCCTTGTACTCCGTCAGGAGCTTCGAATTTTCCCAGAAAAACTCAACGAATCCCATATTCCCGCCTCCCGTCATCTCCTCCAACTGTCCACTATCATAGCGAAAGCTCGCCAACAGCCGAAAGCGTCCGATCAACTCTTCGTCCCCGAGGCGACGCAATTCCCGGGCGGTCGCACGCAACTCCTTGTCGGTCGAATTCATCATGGCCGTCCACGGCAGCAACCTCGGGTCGCCCGCCGCGAACAGCGGGGATGGATCCATTTCCCAGAATCGCATGATGCGGTACGGATGCAGAATGCGTGTGCCCCCGACTCTGTCTTCGGCGATGCCCTTGTTGAACTTGGGGTTGCCCATGCTGTCCAGCAACAGAATCACCGTCTTCACAGGAATGCGGTATTGTGTCGCGAGGCCACCGCCGTAACGCGCCACCACCGGCAGTTTGCCAGGCCGGAAACTCCGCTCGATCTCGGTGTGAAAGATGAAATCGCGCCGCCCTGCTTGGGTCACGCGGACCGCCGTATCGGGCATCACGACCGGCGGGGCGGTTTCACGGGGCAGCGGAGTAAGTTCAACGGCTTGATCCAACGGCACTGCCTCCATAATGTGAAGAAACATGCGCAGGGCTTCGTCGAAGAATGCCTTCAGCACACGGTCCAGGGACTTATTGACCGGCATCTACTGTAGTAGTGCCGGAAGCGGGGCCGAACTCTCACCCCAATTGCAAATATCACATCGCCTTGTAACATCGCCGCGTCTCGTTGCACTCGTAATCCCCGACTTCACGGCTGTCCGGGCCCAGACAATTCTGCGTCTTGTTACACCAGAACGATCCGTCGCCGGAGGGAATGTGATCGGGGTCCCATGAGTCGATAAAGATGCCTTTCCATAGCAGGAAAAAGCAGCGGTCGTCGTCTATGCGGGTATTGCCGGGAAGTTCCATGCATCACTCCAAAAAAAGCGCGTATCGCCCCTATTCTACTAGCCAGGCGATGTTTTGCGGAAGCCGGCGCAAGGCTGCGGCTAAGTCACCAAGCAGATAAGAACTCCAACCGGTTTTGCATTCGGGACGGGGAGTTTGCGTGGCAGAGATGCAAGAGACGGCGAATCTCGTCACCGACAGCATAGCGCTGCTGTGATGCGACTATGATTCCAGCATGGATCTGCTCCGTCGCCATCCACTGTCCGTGCAGCACGCAATAATCTGCGGTGTTATAGGAATAGAGGACACGGCCGAGGCTGGCAGCCGTGGCTAAGTGCTCCTCGTCTGGGCGATTGACCATATCCGCTTCGTTCGCGGTAACTACATCAATTCCACGAGCCCGCAGACCGAGAACCAGCGATCTCCGCATCGCGTCCTCGTCCAAATACAGCCGCAGGTGGCTCATCAGGCGGCAGTTTCGGAGGGCGGCTGGGCCGCGATTTCATCGCGAGCCAAGTCAGCGTCGATGTCGGATCGATTGGAGTGATAATATGCCAACGCTGCGTGG
The DNA here is from genome assembly GCA_043755595.1 of Acidobacteriota bacterium. Lineage (GTDB taxonomy): Bacteria > Acidobacteriota > Terriglobia > Bryobacterales > Bryobacteraceae > VFZP01. Next base: position 19,954 of record JAYUSQ010000161.1, read on the forward strand.
ACCTGGGCCAGTGTGAGATGCGGATACTCCATCGCGATCTCATCCGGCGTTAAGCCCGCCTTATACCATCCGGCGATGCGAGCGACTGTTATCCCGGTCCCCGCAACTTTCGGGCGTCCGCCGCGAACGGTAAGATCCCGGTCTATGAGCGTGCCGATTTCGACTGCAGCTGCTGACATACCTCTAGCCTACATCGAGAGTGTGTTCGCTGTAGCGCCCAGCGAAGATTCAAGGCAGTGCCAGGAACCGGTCGTCGAAGCGAATGCGAAATTCCTCCAGGGCCTCCTCGAATCGATCGAAGCCTTCCTGGCGCAGGAGAGCGGCAAATCCGATGCTCCTTTCCGTCCCAATGATGGCTGACCAATAATACTGGATCATGCCGGCAGCATCGCGCTGCTCCATCCTCATGATTGTGCCACGAACACCCTGTTTCAGCTTTTCGGAAGCGGTCGCTGATTGAAGGATCTTGTCGAAGATGCGCTGGTCCAGGAAGGCCATGATCTCCTGTTCTTTCTGGCCAAGTTGTTTGGTGTTCATAAAATAAAAAAAGCGGGAGCCGCCCGTTCAGGCGATTCCCGCTTTCATTCTACTAACGAACCTATGCTTTGCCAACGGCGAGCAGCGCCCGCTTAACCGCAACCTTCACCAAGTCCACCTTATACACATTGCCGGACAACGGCATCGCGCCTTGCGCAGCGGCAGCCCCGGCGGCGGCTGCTACGTCCTCACTCATCGACTTGCCTGCCAAGGCGGCTGCCGCGGCGGCAGACACGACCGGAGTCGGGCCCACATGACCGAGCACAACCTGGGCCGATTCAATCGTCGCGCCCTTCATCTTGAGCGCCACTGCGGCAGCGACGAGCGGCCAATCGAGGCCCTCCTTCTGCCGCACTTCGTAGATCGCGTTCTTCATCCCGCCCGAAGGAATCAGGATTTCCGTGACGATCTCATTCGGCTTCAGGTCGATCTCGCGTTGGTCACCCGATGAAGGCGCCAAAAAGAAATCGGCCACCGAAACCTTGCGTGAGCCCGACGGCCCAACGATAGTCACCGACGCGCCCAAGGCTACCAGTGCGGGCGCGTAGCTGGACGCGCTGACGAACTTCGCCGCGCCCTTCGGAAAGATCGCGTGGAATTCGTTCTGGCCCGCCGTCACCAGATCCTTGCCGCCCGCATTGCCGAGCAGCCCGAATCCGTTGCGGAAGTACCAGCAGCGCGGCCGTTGGCAGAGATCGCCCGCGACCGTTCCCATGTTGCGAATCTGCTGCGATCCGATGCCACGCGCCGCCGCGACCAGAGCGGGCAACTCAGCGCGCACGATGCCGTTTTCCATCAACTCATCCGACGTCACCGTCGCGCCGATGCGGATGCCCGCGCCGGACCTCGAGATGCCGCCGAGCGCCTTGATGCTCTTGATATTCACCAGACGCTTGGGTTGATGAAGATCGTCCTTCATCAGGTTCATCTGATCGGTGCCGCCCGCCAGAATGTTGGCGTCCGACCACGACGCGCCCAGTAGTGCGACGGCGTCTTTCACCGTCGTGGGATTGGCGTATTCAAAGGGATACATGTTATGCCAGTCTCCTTCCAGCGAGGGCGTTGAGTATGTTGCGTGGAGTAAGTGGGATCGTCGGCACGCGCACGCCGATCGCATTGGCGACCGCGTTGGCGATACAAGCGACGCCAGGAACGGCGGACGGCTCACCCAATCCGATGATGCCGCGTTTGTCGTGCTCCGGCGATACGTCCATCTTCACTTCGATCTCGCCAATGTCGGAAATCCCGGCCAGTTTGTAGAACTCCATGTCGGCGTTCAACACCCGGCCCGTGGTTTCGTCCATCACCCGCTCTTCCATAACGGCGGCGCAGACAGCCATGATAATGGCGCCGTGCATCTGCGAGTCGGCCAGCTTGGGGTTGACCAGCAAACCGACATCCTGCACGCCTACTATCTTGTTGATCTTCACGACGCCGGTTTCGATATCCACCGAAACGTCCGCCATGTTGACGCCGCCCACACCCGCCGTGGACATGCCACGCGGAGTACGCGACTCAAACTTCTGAGTTTCAGAGATCGTCGTGACGCCGAGCTTGGAACAAGCCTGCTTCCATGTCATGTTCTTCGACGCGTTACCCTTCACTTGGATACGGCCGTCGACCGCTTCCAACTGATCGGCGTTCACGCCGAGCGATTGCGCCGCCACTTCGAACAATTTGTCGAGCGCCGCTACCGAGGCCAGTCGCGATGAAGCCGATACGCCTCCGATCGTCGTCGAACCGCCCGAGGCGCCAGACTTGGGCAGCGAGCTATCGCCGATCCTCAGCGTGATGTCCTTCATTTGGAGGCCGAGCGTTTCGGCGACCACTTGCAGGATCGCCGTCCGCGTGCCAGTGCCGATGTCCTGCGAACCGAGTTCGATTTCCACCGTGCCGTCCGGGTTGATCTTGGCGCGGCATTCGGAATTGTGGCCTAGGCCGCCCCACGTGCCAATCGCCAATCCCAGACCGCGCTTGATCGGCCCAGGCGTCTTGTCGCCGCGCGGGTGCCAGTTCTTCTTCCAGCCGATCATATCGGCCGCCTGTTTCAATTGCGATTCATAAACCGTCGGACGGGCCGTCAGGTCTAGGTTCTTCATGAACAAGTCATAAGGATCCATGCCCAACTTAGCGGCCAAATCTTCAATGGCCGAGTCCGTCAGGTAGCAAAGTTGCGGGTGATTCGGCGCGCGCCAGGCACGCGACGTACCGGCGTTGACCGCTACCGCCGTATGGTTAATACGCCGGTTCGGCACGTTGCGGAAGACGTAGGGAAGCAGGTCCGCATTGACGCCGCCACCGACGAAGCCACCAGTCATCCAGGTGACCGAATCCCACGCCGTGATCTTGCCGTCTTTGGTGGCCGCGATTTTTACCTTGCCGAACAGCGAAGGCCGTACGCCCGCGATGGTCAGTTCAGGATTGCGATCAAGGTAGAGCTTGACCGGCTTGCCGCCGCTCGACTTTGAAAGCTTTGCCGCCGCGACGCCCCACTTGTCGGCTTGGAACTTCGAACCGAAGCCGCCGCCGATGTAGTCCATGTGCGTGTGGACGTTGGTGGCTGCGATGCCCAAGCTCTTCGCCAAGTCGTCGCCCACCGCCGAGACGTTCTGCGTGGAAGGCCAGAACTCGACCTTGTCACCAGCGCCGTACGCCGCGATTGAGCCATGCGGCTCCAGGCAGCAATGTGTGATCACGGGAATGCCGTAGTCGCCTTCATGCACGACGTCAGCCGCTTTAAAAGCGGCATCGGGATCGCCCGAAACCACTTCACCGGCAGGCTTGGCGCGGCTGCCGACTTTGTCCAGTTTTTCTTCGCGCACCAAGTGCGGAAGAACTTCATAGACGACCTTGATCTTCGTGAGCGCTTCGCGTGCGATCTCTTCGGAGGTCGCGGCGAGCGCCAGCACTTCGGCCATCGCCCACTGGATCTCGTCGCCTTCCTGCACCATCATTTCGATAGCGGTGACGCCGGGCATCGCTTTCGCGGCGCTGAGGTCCACCGACTTCAGCCGTGCATGAGCGTGCGGGCAATGCAGGATCACGCCGTGAATTGTGCCGGCCGGCCGCACGTCGGAGTTGTACTTGGCTTTGCCGCTGGCTTTATCCGTTCCATCGACGCGCGAAATGCGCTTGCCCATGACCTTGCGGTTTTCCATGGGCGGGTATGCGAAATTGCTAGGCATTGCGTCCTCCCTTCATGTTGGAAGCCGCTTCCATAACGGCCTTGCGAATTCCGACGTAGGTGCCGCAGCGGCACAGATTGCCGCCCAGGCCGGCTTTCACCTGCTCGTACGTCGGGTTCGGATTCTTGTCGAGAAAGCCCTTGGCCGCCATCACCATGCCCGGTGTGCAATAGCCGCACTGAAGACCGTCGTGGTTGACGAAGGCGGGAATCAGGGGATGGACCTTGCCGTTGGCCGTCAACGATTCGATCGTCGTAATCTGCTTGCCGACGGCGTCGATCGCCAGTATGGTGCAACCGTAGTTGACCTTACCGTTCACCATCACTGTACAGGCGCCGCAGGCGCCGCGGTCGCAGACGCGCTTGGCTCCCGTGATCTGCAGACGATCCCGCAAAGCGTCCAGCAGCGTCGTGCGTGGTTCAACCTGCACCTTGGTCGCTTTGCCGTTGATGTTCAGCGTGATGCTGGTTTCGCCAGCCGGAGTCACCTCCGGTGGAGGAGCCGCTTCGGCGGTCTCTGGTTGCTCAAGCAAGCCAACTCCAACGACGCCGCTCGTTACCCCTGCGCCACGCAGGAACCCGCGGCGCGAGAAGCCTTGTTCGGGGGCGGGTATCACTTCGGGTTCTTTCTTAGAACTCACTCCACACCTTCCTTTCCGATGAAATTCTGTGTCACCCATTTGTAGCGGTCTGCCACGGGCCGATTGGTGACTATCGCAAACTATATCAATGTAGCACCTGAACATTCAAGCCCACGCCGGCCGCCAAACGCAAAAAGGAGCGCATTCGATTGCGCTCCTCACAAACCAGGCCAAAACACCCCAGGTAACTTCGCCTTTCACTTCTTGGATGAAACCGCCGCTGGACGGGTCCGCGAAAGCCTGCCGGTGCTCCGGAAGGCTTCTATGGCTGGCCCCGGATCCCTACCCGCGATCAACTGCGCAACTTCAGCGCGGATGTAGGCGGGCCGGTCATGGATCTGTTGAGCGACGAAATTCACGAACACCTCGAAGAAATAGTTGGAGTCTTCGAGTGAACACGCACCGTCCGGGCACTCTTTCAGCCCGTCGGTTAGAGCCGAAGGACGAATCAGGTCGGCTACGCGGAGAAACTCGGTCTCCATCCAGCCGTCCGCCTCAGCCACGTCTGCCGCACGCAGGAGTTCGTTGAAGTAAGGTTGCCGGAGAGCGGGGACCTTCATTGCGCGTCCAAACAGCGGGTGGCGATCTGCGTTGAGCAGCACCGGCCAATCGCTGGCGTTGAACGCGTTGTCTTTGTCCTTGGGGATGAACATTCCGCGGGCTTGGTTGTCGAAACGATAGAAGTAAACATTGTTCACGCCTAAAGGCGACGTGATCCCATCCATCTCGGTGATGAACGATTCAATCGCCACTTGAGTGAGGTAAGCCTTGACGTCGACATATTGATCGACCGCCGATGCAAACTCATCGTCCGAAGACAGATTGATCGCCCGCATCATTCCCACGAACGGCGCCGGGTCGGGGCTGCTTTCCTTCGTCTCCGGTTTGAATGGAAACGGCGAATAGAGAGCGGGGTCTTCGCCCAGATAGTTCAGAAAGAACTGATCTTTAAACTCCTGCTCGTACAGGTAACCCGAGTCCTCGCCAAAGCGTCACCGGAAAATCGGCTGCGGCAGGTTTTCCCGCTTCCGGATTTCCTTGGACGCGGCCGAGGCCCGTGGCCAAAATCTTTATCACTTCGCCGGGATTCGCCGCTGCGTCCTCTGAAATGGGGCTTCCATCCAGTCTGGCCGCAGAAAAAATTCCCGGCGCCGCATCGGCCACTGTCACGGTGGTGCTGGTCACTCCGTTGGCGTTTGCCACGGTGAGTGTGTGACTGCCGGCTGGCGTGTCAAACGGGAGTTGCGTATTGATTTGGCCCGGCGAAAGAAAGAACAACGGCAAAGCCTGCCCGTCAAGCGATACTTCCGTTCCGTTCGTAGCCCGCAGCGGCGTGCCCGTTGCCTTGCGTTCTTCAAAGGCGAGGCTGCCGCCGAAGATCGACACCAAGGCTCCTGGAGCGACGGCCGGGAAGTAAGAAGCGGCGTTAACCACCGCGTTTCGCGAAAGAACCGGCAACGGTCTGAGTAAGAAATTATCGATCTCGCGCCCATCCACTCCAATCGCGCGCACTCGCATTTGGGAACCAGCCACTTCCACGGAAAGATAGTGATGGATGATATTGGAGACAGCGTAGAGTTCGTCCACCGGCGCTTCGTAAAGGCCCGCGCCACCGCCGCCCGTAGTGATGTAAGTGATGCCTCGGCCGGGTTCCACCGCCGCATTGCCCGACAGCGCCTTCGTCCTTTGATAGGAATGATTGTGGCCCGCCAACACCAGTTGCACGCCATGCCGCTCCATGAACGGGATGAGACTCTCGCGGCATTTTTTGGTGAGGGGTTCCAGTCCGCGCGCAACATCGAAAGGCGCATGATGCCAGTAGACCACCCGCCACGGCTTCGACGAAGCGGCGAGATCCTTCTCGATCCAAGCCAGCATCTTGGCGGCGGCTTCCGGATCGCCCACCGTGTTGCTGTCGAGGGCGGTAAAGTGAACATCGCCCCAATCGAACGAGTAATAAAGCGGGGACTGTGGGTCGCCGGTCGGGCTGCCCGGTAGCGCGTGGTAGGCCCGAAACGCCGCGCCTCCGTCCATGTCGACATCGTGGTTTCCGGCGCAGGGAAAAAACGGCGTTTGCGCCATCGCACGCGCGAACGGGTGTAGATAGTGGCGCGAAAGCGTGACGTAGTCGGCATCAGGATAAGCCAAGTCGCCCGTCTGAAGCACGAGTGAGGCGTCCTCGGTCTCCATCTGCTTGTGTAAGCGAGTTTGCTCTTCGCTGAGGACGCCGGAATCGCCCAACGCAAGAAATTTCACCGGACCACCGTGCGATGCGGTGCGGAAGGACCACGGTGCGTTTACGGAATCGCTCGCCAGCCGGTAGTAATAGCGGGTTGATGGGGCCAGTCCCCCGAGGGCCGCGCGAAACTGCGTGAATGGCTGGCCCGGCACGCCGAAGCGCTCGCCGAAGACCGTCGTCAAATGAGAAAACTGGGGATCGCTGGAGTACTCAATTGACACCGGCTGAACTCCATTCCCAGGCGCGGCCCATATCACGGTGGCGCGGTTGAGTCCGACATCTTGGAGATAAGGGGTATGTTCCAGGGTCGCGCGTGGAACCGCCGTGTCGGCTGCGGCCAGCAAGGGCCAAGCGGGCAGGCCGATCGCCTGACGGAAAAATGAACGGCGCGTACGCGGCACCCCAGCCCCCAATCCTCAGGCGGCCCTTACGCCTTCAAACTATCACACCCGGACCGCGATTACACCGGAGTCCTCGCGCTAGAACCGCTGCACGCGAATCTCCTTGTATTCGATCCAACGGCCGGCTTGATGCGCCTGCAGTTCGATCGCGCCTGCGTCGAGACGTTCGAGTTTGTCGAACTCCAACACCGTATCGCCGTTGATGCGGATTGTCACCGCGCGATCCTTTACCCACATCTGATACAGGAACCATCGCTCGGGCTCGATTCGCGGATACCGCGCGCGTGCGAAAGTGTACAGCGAACCTGTCGGATAATGCGCTTCTTCCACGTCGTGAAGTTGGATCTCATACCGGTCGCGCCCGCCTTGCGAGCGGAAGAGCACACCGCCGTTGTGATGCGCGGCGCCGCGCACGTACATCTGCAGCGCGAAGTCGGAATACTTCTCCTTGGTCGTCAAATTGCCGAGTCCATCGGCGCGGAGCACGTTGCCGAACGCCTCAAAGCGCGCCGGTGAGCGGTCTACCGATTCGGTGACGCGCCATTTATTAAGGTCCGCCGGCGAGGAGAACAACGTTTCCCATTTGGTTTTCGACGGCAGTTCGCGAATGGCGATATTGCGGAAGCGCATTGGATAGGAAAGCGTGTCGAAGCCGATATAACCCGCCCGCAATTTGCCCCGCAACTCGGGGTTCGCTTCGACGTCGAGCGAGTGAGTCGCTTCGCCATTGGACCAGACTTCGAGCTTCGGCCATTCCAGCCGGATTCGCATCGTGTTCCACTCGCCCTTGTTCTTCACGTTCACGAGGCGCGGCGCCACCAGCGGGAAAATCGCACCGGGCGAATTTGTGTGCATCACTGTGTCCTGTTGGTGAAACAGGCTGACCCGGAAGCCGCATCGCGAGCGCGCGCCGTGTTCGGGCGCCGAGAAGTAGACGCCGCCATCCATCCATCCTTTGAGGAAATATTCGAAGCTCAAATCGAAGTTTTCGTACTGCCGGTTCGACCGGAGCCACGCGGGATATTCGGCGGAGGGGCTGCCCACGATCGCGGCGCCGTCGATGTAGTAAGAAGACTCGGGTCCCTCGGAGATGGTCCAGCCACTCAGCGTGCGGCCATCGAAGAGCGGCTGCGACGTTTCACCTTCCGCTGTCAGAATGGCGGGCAGGATTCCAAGGAAATTACGCCGACGCATAGAAACACTATAGTGCCTCCGCCGATTCAATGAACTGCGCTTTCCATTCGTAGCGGCGTCATGGTGGCTGGTTCGACGTTCGGGTCGACGATCCACACTTTGCGCGTGGCAAAGTGTTTCCTCAACGCCGCATTCTTCTCAGCACCCAGATCGCGAGCCCAAACAATATGCGCTTTGTCGATGTCTGCCCGATTATAAATCCACTGCAAAAAATTGTACGGGTCGGTTTTAGGCTTTACAAACACCAAATGATCGCCGGCGATGCGATCCAGCTTGGCCGTGAATTTGGCCTTGTGGCGATTCCCCTCGACCCGGCAACACCACGTCTGGAAATTCACCCGCTGCGCGAACGGCAGGCCCAGGTTCTCCGCGCCGATCCGTAGTGTCAGCACCACCAACATCACCGCGGGCAGCGCCATCGCGATTCTAATCCGAGAGGCCTGTAAGTGCCGCACTCCATCCACCACCAACAACACCAACACTGCGGTTGCCGGGGCCGCGTAGTGAGGAGACGACGCGCCCTCCAGCCCCACCGCGCACAGGACTCCGCACAGTCCCGCCATCGCGATTTTCCTTCTTCGCCACACCCGTTTCCACATCAGCAGCGGAATCGATAATACGGGGCCGAAGAAGAACCGCCAATACTCCTGAGCCCGGAACGAGAAGCTTTCGACGAAACCCACCGGCGCCGCCACCTTTTCGTGTTCGCTCACTTCGTAGTCATAGTAGGCGGCAAACTCCACATGCCGGTGTTGAATTTTCGGAGGAGGCGTCCAGGCCAGCGCCATCGGCCAGCCGTATGTTTTCTGGCTGATCGAATAAGCAGTCGTGAACGGACTACCCGTCACCGCCTTGAAGTAGACCGCCAACGCAGCGCCCGTGGCGCCCAACAAAAGGATGCACGCCGCTGCGGTCTTGAGTAGTCCCGGAATGTTGCCGCGCAATTTCCAGGCGAGCGCCGCCGTGATGGGAAGGCAAAACATCGCGCCCTCAAATGGACGGCTCACCAGCAGGAGCGCGCCTCCCAATCCAAACAGCAAGCCGTCCCCCAGCGCCGGGCCGCGTAACAAGCGCGCACACGCTCCCAGCACCAGCGCGCCGCCGATCGCCGGCAAAAATCCGCCATGAAAAGCATTCACCCAATAGCTGGCGATGCCGAACCGCAGGGCAGCCACGATCACGCCGAACAACGCCCATCGCCCCGGCATCCATCCCAGAAGCGACCAATAGAGCACCGCCAGAAACACGAACGTCTCGGCGAGCACTCCGGCCCACGGATCACGCAGCAGCCACATACCCGCCGCCAGGATCGCCGCATGACCTGGGAAATAGTTCGATACGTAGTGCGGCTGCTGGATGATATGCAAACTCTCAAAATGCTGCCAGTGCGGATGAGTAGGATTGGCCAGCCGGCCTTCCATCAACGTATCGGCAAGCAGTTGATGGCTGAATTCATCGGTCACGATGGGAATCGGCGCGGGAAACACCGGCGTAATGGCCAATCGCAGCGCAACCACCGCCGCCGCCACCCCTACCGCAGCCAGCCCCGGCCGCCGAAGCCTCACATTCCATCCCCATTGCGGACGCCACCCTCGCCGCCATGCCTGCCACGCCGCAAACAGCAGGGCGATTTCCAGCAGGTTGAAGTCCTGGCGAATCCCCTGGAAGATGCCTCCCAGATTCATCAGTAAGACTTCGACGAGTTTCATCCTGTCTAGAAATCGGCTGTTCCACCACTCACCGTTAGCAGGCGAATCGCGCGCCGGACTCAGGTGAATCATGGATGTCAACCGTGGCGTATCAGGGTGCAAGCTGAAAGTGGAATTCCATGCCCAAGCCCAAGGTTGTCGTTGTGATGCCGGCCTATAATGCCGCGAAAACTTTGCGCATGACGTACGCGGAGCTGCCGCACGATGTCGTGGATCTGGTGATTCTCGTCGACGACGGAAGTTCGGACGAGACGATTCGCATCGCCCGCGAATTGAATTTGGACGTCTTCGTTCACGACCGCAATTACGGTATGGCGCCAATCAAAAGACCTGCTATCGCGAAGCGCTCAAGGCGAATCCCGATATCGTCGTGATGGTTCACCCGGACTATCAGTACGACCCGACGCTTTTGCCGCAGATCATCAAGCCGATCGAAGACGGCACGGCCGACGTCGTGTTCGGCTCACGCCTTCTGGGCGGCGACGTGATGAAGTAGGGCATGCCTTGGTGGAAGTATCTGGGCAATCGCTTTTTGACCGGCGTCGAGAACCGCGTCTTCGGGCTGAATCTTGCCGAGTATCACACCGGCTACCGCGCCTACAGCCGCGCCGCGATTGAGTCGGTCAACCTCGCGATGAACTCCGATAAGTTTGTGTTCGATCGGGAAATCGTCGCGCAGTTCGTCGACTGCGGGATGCGCATCGCCGAAGTGCCCGTGCCGACGCGCTATTTCGCTCAGGCGTCGTCGTGCTCGTTCGTCTCCAGTTGCCGCTACGGGCTATCGATTCTACTCGTGGTCAGCCGCTATCTGCTGCATCGCGCACGGTTGCCCAAGCAGCGCCAGTTTCAAAGCCTCGGCCGCCGTTATTCAATCGCTGAGTAACGTTTCAACAGCACTTCGCGCGCATGTAACGCCCGCGCAGCCGATGATCCCAGAAGCGCCACCACTCGCGGCGTGAATGCGCCACTCCGGCTTGCCGTAAGTGTCGCGCATAAGCATTTTCATCCGCCAGTTCGCCGCTCAACGTCACGCGCGCCATGCTCTCGCCCGCAGTCGCAGTCTGCACAAAAGGCGATTCCATAATACGAACCGGTTCGCCGCCCGTCAGAATGTTGTACCAAAGCCGGATTGAGTCAACCAGGATCGTCGTCACCAACACCAGGAACACTGCACAGACGACGGCGTCCAATCGGTTATTGAAGATCTGCGCCTCGGTCGCCGCCACCATTGCCGCGGGCACTTTGCCTGCCGCGAGCGCTGCAGAAAGTTGATTTGCCAGCGCCAGGAACCCAACGCGCGGAGCATCGGAGAAAATCTTCTCCAGCGCAGCCGAATAACAAACGATCACCAGCCAGGCTAATGGCGCGGCTGAAATCCACATGTAACGTGCGCGATGCATCTTCACCAGCACCGTCGTCGCCACGCACATCGCAATCGCCGCCAGCAGTTGATTGGCGATCCCAAACAGCGGCCACAAGGAATTGATGCCGCCCAGCGGATCACGCACGCCTTGGATCAGAAAATAACCCCACGCCATCACGATCGCCGCACTCGTGGCAATCACGCCTAGCAGCCCAGGCTTGCCCAGCGGCTTGTGAATCTGCCCCAGTAAATCCTGCAGCATGAAGCGGCCCGTGCGTGTGCCCGCGTCGATAATCGTGAGAATAAACAGGGCCTCGAACATGATGGCGAAGTGATACCAGAAGCCGAGAATCGCCTTGCCGCCGCCTGACGCGGCGAAGATATGCGCCATGCCAAGAGCCAGCGATGGAGCGCCGCCCGTGCGGCCGAACAGCGAACTCTCGCCGACGTCGCTGGCCAACTGCGCCATGGTGGCCGTCGTCACGGGATAGCCCCAGCTCGTGATGGTCGCGACCGCGGCATCGGCCGTCTGCCCCACCACGCCGCCCGGAGCGTTCACTGCGAAATAGACACCCGGGTCCAGCACACACGCCGCGATCATCGCCATGATGGCGACGAAGCTTTCGAGCGCCATGGAGCCGTAGCCGATGGGCCATGCATGAGTTTCCCGCGCGATCATCTTTGGCGTTGTGCCCGACGAGATCAGCGAGTGGAATCCCGAGATCGCCCCGCAGGCGATCGTGATAAAACAGAACGGAAAAATCTTGCCGGCGAAAATTGGCCCTGAGCCATCGATGAATTGTGTCAGCGGCGGCATCTTCAACTCGGGCCGCACGAATAGAATACCCAGACCCAACATCAGCACGACGCCGAGTTTCACAAACGTGCTGAGGTAGTCGCGCGGAGCCAGCAGCAACCACACCGGCAGCGCGCTGGCGCAGAAGCCGTAAAGAATCACGGCCCAGGCGAGCGCCATGCCAGACAATGTGAACCAAGGCGCCCACGTGGCGGACTCCGCCACCCATTGCCCGCCGAAGATACTAAGCACCACCAGTACAAACCCGATCACCGAAATTTCTCTCACTTGCCCGGGCCGCAGGTACCGCAAGTACAACCCCATAAACACGGCGATTGGCATGGTAGCCGCAATCGTGAACGTCCCCCACGGGCTGCCCTTCAACGCATTCACCACCACCAGCGCCACCACCGCCAGCAGGATGATCATGATCAACAACACCGTCACCAGCGCCGTGAAGCCGCCCACTTTGCCGATCTCCTCGCGCGCCATTTGGCCCAGCGATTTGCCGTCGCGGCGCATCGAGCAAAACAGAATAATGAAGTCCTGTACACAGCCCGCCAGCACCGCACCGAAGATAATCCACAATGTTCCGGGCATGTAGCCGAACTGAGCCGCTAGCGTCGGGCCCACCAGAGGCCCAGGCCCGGCGATCGCCGCGAAGTGATGCCCGAAGACGATCCATTTGTTGGTGGGCTCAAAGTCGTGCCCATCCCGCAGCCGCTCGGCCGGCGTCGCGCGCGCGTCGTTCAGCGCCATGACCTTGGCGGCGATGAACGATGCGTAGAAGCGAAACCCCAACAGATACGTGCAAACGCTAGCGGCCACCAGCCACATGCTGTTGACGGATTCCCCGCGGGTGAGCGCGATGCCGCCGAGAAAATAAGCGGCGGCTACGGCCACGGCGCCCCAGAGCAGGCGAGTCTTCAATCGATCCATTCAGCGATTGTAGCCCTAGCCCGATGCGCGCCATTGGTAAATTTGCCCGCGGCCTGTTTTCTACCGCCATCTTTATGGGATATACTGACGAAAATCGCCTTTAGGAAAGTTGGGGTTGTCATGACGTTTTTCTCCACACGCGCCGCATTGACGGCGGTTTCGATTTTGCTGGCAGCGTTACCAGCCGTTCATGCACAGAGCGTCACCGGCCAAGTATCCGGTGTCGTCGTCGATGGCTCTGGCAGCGCCGTGGTGGGCGCCGAAGTCAAACTCACTCACGATATAACCAAGCAGATCCGCACGTTTTCCACGGACCCCACCGGATCGTTCATGTTCACCAACGCCGTTCCGGGCTCGTACTCGGTGCGCGTGACCATGGCGGGCTTTAAAGTCCACGAGCAGCGTAATCTCAACGTGACGGCCCAGGGGCGCTTTCAATTGGCCGACATCAAACTCGACGTCGGCGATGTAAGCACGACGGTACAAGTCGAAGCTGCGGCCGTGCAGGTCGCAACCAATAGTTCGGACCGGACGATCTCCATGGGACGCCAGGAAATTGAAGACCGGCCGACTCGCGGTCGCAACCCATTGGCGCTAGTCATCGGGCTTCCCGGCGTGCAGGCCGTCGGCGGCTTTGACTTTCGCGGGTGGGGCGGCGGCGGCATCCCCGCGATCAACGGCGGACGCAACGGTCAGGTCATCGTGAACCTGGACGGCGCGGCGAGCCAGGATTCGGGAAACCTCAACCCCGGGTACCTGTCCCCCAGTATCGATTCGATCAACGAAGTGCAATTGATGGTGTCTAACTACACCGCCGAATACGGCGGACGCACTGGCGGCCAGTTGACCTTTACCACCAGAAACGGCACGCCCCAGTATCATGGCAGTCTCTATCACTACTATCGGCATGAGTCGCTGAATGCGAATGAGTGGTTCAACAACAAGCTCAACGTTGTGAAGCCGAAGTATCGCTTCCAGAATCCCGGCGGCACGTTCGGTGGGCCGCTGCTGATCCCCGGCACTAACTTTAACAAGAGCCGCACCAAACTCTTCTTCTTCTTTTCCTATGACCGCCTCTTCACTAAGAGCATCATCAATAACACCTTCACGATGCCTTCCGCGCTTGAGCGGGCGGGCGATTTCTCGCAAACCGTGACGACCAATAATGTCCAGGTGCCGATTTCCGACCCGCAAGCGAATCAGGCGCTTTTCCCTGGTAACCGTATTCCAGCCAGCCGGATCAGCCCAGCCGGCCAAGCGATGTTGAATCTCTTCCCCCAACCGGATGCTCAGGGGCTGGGCCTCGATACCGCCGGTTTGAGGCGCTTCAATTTCAGGAACATACTTGACCAGGATCGGCCGAACGAAGGCAAGGTGCTTCGGATCGACTACAACATCGCTTCCAAGCTGCAAACCTTCGTGCGGTTACTCAATGATTATCAAGCCGTCGATGGCTACGCCGGAACCGTTGGACCAACCGGCGGTAACTGGGGGCAATTCCCGCATAGTTACCACGTTCAGGCTGCCGGAGCGTTGGGCACCGCCGTCTATACGATCTCGCCCACCCTGGTGATGGAATTCACCTACGGCGCCAATCGTGGCAGGCAGGGCGTGAATCCGATCGATAAAGTGACTTCCACCGCGGTAGGGGGCACCAAGACTTACGCCGACAATCTGCTGCCGCTCAAAGGTGCGAACGGTCAGCCCGTGGCCTTGCCGCGAATTAATCAAGGCAGCAACATTCTCAATCTACTGCCGCAAGTAAATTTTGGTTTTCCCGCCGGTTTCACAGCCCAGTCGCCCGGTCAAGCGATAACCGGCGTTCCCAACTTCGGGCATGACCCGCGTTGGCCGTTTGTCGGCACCGATCTCGTCCAGTCCTTGAGCAACAAGTTTACCTGGGTGAAAGGTAGCCACAATCTGAAGGCTGGCGTCTATCTGGAGCGGATGGCTCGCAACGTCAGCGTGTACTCGACCTTCAACGCGGCTGGAACTTACTACTTTGGTTCCGATCGCGCCGCTGCGCTCGACACTGGCTACCCGTATTCGAACGCCTTGCTCGGCAGCATCTTCGCTTACGGTGACGACAACCGCAAGGTCATCAATCACGCGCGTTACACCCAGCTCGAATGGTTCATCCAGGACACTTGGAAAGCCACGCGCCGTCTCACTTTCGATCTTGGCCTCCGGTTCCACCGGGTAGGCGATCTCTACTCGAAAGACGCCAAGTTAGGCTTCTTCCGCCAGGAGGAGTACGACGCCAGCAAGGCCGGACAACTCCTGTTCCCCGGTTGCTCGATCGCGACCACCGCGACGTGCCCGGCAGCCAATAGAATCGCGGTCAACCCCGTCACAGGCAGCACCTTCCCCTACGTGCGGCAAGGCACCTTCGATACGGCGTCGTTCGCGGCTGGCGGCACGCCGTGGTCCGGCATTCGTCAATACGACAGTCATTTCTTCAAGGTCCCGCCGATCAGGCTGGCCCCACGTGTTGGCTTCGCGCTCGATGTCTTCGGCAACGGCAAGACGGCACTTCGCGGCGGCGCGGGAGTGATTCAGGGCCGTAATTGGACCGTGGATAACATCGGCGCAACCGGAGCTGGTCGCGGGCCGCTAGCGGCGCCGCCAGATTTTCTCGCGCCTGTCGTTCTCTACACCGATTTCAATTCGCTCGCCAACTCGCAGACCTACTTTACGCCCCAAACGGTATTGGGCGGTTCGCAAGATGAGAAAACAATCAAGACCTATAACTGGAGCCTAGGCATTCAACACGACTTAGGCAAGGGTATGGTCATGGATGTGTCCTATGTTGCCAACGCCACCCGCCATGGCTACGGCCAAGCCTACGACTTCAACGCGGTTCCGCCACTGACGGCTTGGAATCCCACAACCGGCGCCGTTCAGCGATTCCGCGACCCGACGAGCGCCGGATTCTATTCCACCAACCTGATGCGGTCCATGGTCGGCTTCAAGGGCTTTGCCGACATCCCGCTGTGGACTTACAAGAACACCAACTCTTACCATTCTCTTCAGGCACAACTCAACCGCCGCATGGGCAACCTGCAGTGGGGAACCAACTATACCTGGTCGCGCACCACTTTTTACGGCTTTAACCAGTGGGTCGATCACAAACTCGAAAAAGATGTTTCCAATCGCCCGCACGCTCTCAACTTCAACTTCGGTTACGAAATCAAGGGCAGCCGGCTGTGGTCCGCGAATGGCTTGGCCAAACACGTCCTCGACGGCTGGCGGATATCCGGTAACGGCGCCTTGTATGCCGGCACCCCCTTCACCGTTGGTTGCGGCGCTCAAAATCAGCCGGCGCTCTACTGGACTGGAACTCCCACGGGTGGCATTCCTTTCCGCTGCCAGATGGGCGGCGATACCTTCCTGCCAAGCGGACGATTCCCGTCGGCTACCGAGGATCCCAGGTTGCAATGGGCTCTCAATCCGGCTAACTTCCAGCTTCCTGCCGCTAACTCACTCGGCATCGGAAACACTCCGCCCACGCTGTTCTACGGCAATGGGTTGTTCAATGTCGATTTCTCGCTTTCCAAAGAAATTCGCTTCTCCAAAGACGGCCGGTATAGCCTGGAGTTCCAGGTGGAGACGTTCAATACCTTGAACCACTTCAATCCGAATAACCCGAATGCAGGACTGACCTATAACTTCGCGACTGGCGCTCAGACCAATTCGAACTTCGGTGTTATCACCGGCGCTCAGGTTCAGTCAAGGCGCTCGATCCTGTCGGCGCGCTTCAAATTCTGAGGGCGTGACCGGTACCGGCGATCTTGTTTCGCGTTTTCTCGGGGCGGCTGACCAGGCCGCCCCGAATTGCGTTGAAGGCCTCTACTTCCTCGGCTCGGCCGCCTTCGACGACTTTCAACCGGGCCGCAGCGATCTCGACATAGTCGTCGTGACGCGCGACCCTGGCGATCCCTCCGTCGTGAGCGCCATCGAACAAGCGCGAAAAAGTATCGCCGGTTCCATCGCTACCGACGGCGTAGTTCTTGGCTGGGACGACTTACAGCAGGACCCGATCACCGCCGGCCCCAGACCCTGCTTCGATTCTGCGGCGTTTCACCCGTCCGGGCGCATCATGCTCGATCCCGTCACCTGGCACACTCTGGCGCGATACGCCATCATCGTCCGCGGACCACGTCAGACCGAATCGTCGATGTGGTGTGACCGCACGGCTCTCAAGCACTGGACACACGGAAACCTCGGCGGCTACTGGACGGACTGGCATCGGCG
The DNA here is from genome assembly GCA_043755595.1 of Acidobacteriota bacterium. Taxonomy (GTDB): domain Bacteria; phylum Acidobacteriota; class Terriglobia; order Bryobacterales; family Bryobacteraceae; genus VFZP01. The sequence goes on from JAYUSQ010000161.1 coordinate 37,211, forward strand.
TCACGATTCGCCGTTCTCCTATGCCAGCCTCACCGCCCTCCATTCAAGAGTAGTGGAGTGGGGTGTCCTCGGCGTCTCGCGCCTCCTCTACACTCTCGCCACCGGCGGACTGACGTCGAAAACCGGCGCTGGACTCTACGCCCGCGACGCGATGCCACCGCGTTGGCGCGCCCTCATTGATACGGCCATCTCAATCCGCAGTGGCCGCCGCGCAGCACTCGCGGGCAACCCGTGGCATTTGCGGCGCGAGATGCTCGACTCGTTGCCAAAGCCATCGCTCACCGACGACTACACTATTAAGAAGAATGACCCGGCCACTACTTGCCACCACCGCGCTTGCCGCGGGCTTTTTATGCTCCTGCTCCGGCCTCTACTACGGGGCGATGAAGAAGCTCGGCAAGGAAAAACGAGACATCCTCGTCAATCGGCTGGTCTCCGGACAGAAAGCGCAGCAGGAAGCCAAAGAGCAGTTCAAAACCACGCTCGAAGTTTTCCAAAGCGTGACCGGCTTCAACGGCGGGGAACTCGAGAAGACTTACAAGAAACTCAATGGCACGCTTGAAGACGCCGGCGACCGCGCCAAGAAAGTCACGGAAAAAATCGACGCGATCGAAAAAGTGGGCAACGATCTATTCAAGGAGTGGGGCGGAGAAATCGCGGCGATGGGCAACGCTTCGCTCCGCAATCAGAGCCAGACGCTCCTCCGCCAAACCGAGCGCCGCCACATGCAGCACTTGCGCACCATGCGTATTTCGGAAGAGAAGATGACGCCCGTGTTGCGCGTCTTTCGCGATCAGGTTGTTTTCCTGAAACACAACCTCAACGCCAAGGCGATCTCCAGTTTGAAGGCGACGGCGGCGGGCCTCGACAAAGAAGTTGCGGCGTTGGTGAAGGATCTGGAAGCGTCGGTCAAAGAAGCCGACACCTACATCGCGACACTTTCCAAAGATTCGGATTAGAATTCCAGCTTCTGTTGCGCCACCGGCTCTGGCGGCCGCTCGACGAATTCCCGGCGTTGATTGCGCATCATCGCCGCCACCAGTTGCCACGTCGGTCCCGGCGTATCGCGCCAAGGCGCAGGCACAGTGATCACGCAGTAAGCGCTGGAGTCGGCATCGTAGTAAAAGAAGCCCGCCTGTCTCGGCATTAACTCGCGCCACTCTTCAGGCGAGGCGAGCCCGGCCTCCACCAACCCGCACTCGGCTGGGATCTCCTGGGTCTTCACCAGATTTGCCGGCGTGACGAAATAGAATTCGTTCGAGTAACGCATGCCGATTCGCCGTTTCAACGGATGCTTCAGCTCTCCCAAATAGTCCGCGCGGCTGGTCTTCACCTCATAACAAATTCGGCGCATGCCGGTATGGGGTAGTGAGTTCAGCGCGAAGCCGTCCAGGCGCTGTAGACTCGAACGGCGCATGCCCGTGCCCACTCGCAACTCACGCAGGAAGAGCCATCCGCTCGCAGCCGAATGCAGCGCCCGTTCCACGATGTCCAACAAGGACGGCGCGTCCACGCTACTTCTCCGATAACGCGCGGAACGGCGCGACCCATTGCCCCGGTAGTTCTGTGGGAAAGCGCTCCACTCCCTCAAATCCCAGCCGTGCCGGGTCGTGCGCAGGAACATGCGCGGTGCCGAACATCCAATCCCAGACGCTCAACGTCAGCGCGAAGTTTCGATTCATGGGCCCGCAATCGGGATGGTTGTGATGCCACAAATGCATCTCCGGCGAATTCAGAATGTACTTCACCCAGCCAATCCGCCAACTCAGATTCGCATGCGCGAAGTGACCGATCAGCGTGTCGAAAACTCCCACCGCCAGTCCCACCTCGCCGCGTACGCCGAGCAGCGCCGACGGGGTGTACAGCAGCGCGTTATAAATCAAAATCTCGGCCCAGTGAAAGCGCCAGTCGCCCAGCCAATCCATGTCGACAATGCTGTGATGCACCTTGTGAAACTCCCAGAGCCAAGGAACGCGATGGAGTAGATTGTGGATGCACCACTTCGTGAAGTCCGCAGCCACCAGCACGACGGCGAACTGCAGCCACCACGGCCACTCGCGAACCCACCCGCGCGCGAACACGCGATCCAGCGGCCCGATCCACAACACGGTCATGTAGCCCAACAGCAGGCCGAGATATTTGCTGTTGAAGACGATGTAGGCCGTGTCGCTGAGCCAACCTCGCCTGAATAGCGGTTGACCTGCCAGGCGTGGCCAGAAGCGCTCCAGCGCGATGAAGAGCACCGCCAACCCTGCCAGCCAGTTGTAGTAACTCAGCACTCTTGATTCGATTATGCGCGTTTGGCGCGCCAGACGGCAAACGCCGCCACGCCGCTCGCCACTACCGCCAAGCCGTAAACCACGTAGGTCCAGCCCGAAGTGAGATACACGTAAGACCAGCCGATCAGTGCGATGACGCTCGGCAACGGATAAAGCCACATCCGGAAAGGCCGTTCGATCTCGGGCCGCCGCGTCCGCAGCCAGTGCAGCGCGCCGATCTGTCCGATGAACTGGACCAGAATCCGCGCCGTGATCAGCGCAGGCAGCACGGCTTCGAGTGAGAACATACCGGCGGCGATCGACAACAACCCAATCACTCCGAGCGAAACGTGTGGGAACCCGGCCGTAGGATGCAGCCATCCGAACGGCGCAAAAAAGTAGCCCTCCACGGCGGCCGCGTAGGGAATCCGGCTGTAGCCAAGCAACAGCGCGAAGACTGAAGCCATGGCCGTCCACAAGATCATGATCGTGATGGCTCCACCGGCCCAAGGCCCCCAGGCGCGCGCCATGAAGTCCGAGGCAATAGTTTTCGAAAGCATCGCTTCGCGCCACGGCACCACGCCGATGATCGACAGATTCATCAATGCGTAAATGGCCGCCACGGTGACCACCGAAATCAGGATCGCCTTGGGCAACACGCGCGCCGGTTGTTCCACTTCGCCCGCTACGTAGCAAATATCGTAGTAGCCAAGGAAGTCATACATGGCGATCAGCATCGCGCCGCCCATGCCGAGAAAAAAGCCTCGCGTGAAATCGAAGGCGCCCGGCGGAAAATCGAACGCGATCTTCGCGTCGAACTTGAGCAGCCCGGTTCCAATCACCGCGACGACGGTGGCAAGCATCCCGGCCCACAGAATCACGGTCAGCCGGCCCACGCCGTCGATGCCGCGATAGAGCAATCCTGTGGCGGCGAGGCCGGTCACGATAACCACTAGTTTTGTTTCAATCGGCCCCATCGCCGGCCAGAAGTAGCCCACGTATTGAGCGACCCCGATCAAGCCGGATGCAATCTCCAGCGGTCCGCTTAAGATGAACTGCCAGATAAACAGGAACGGCATCAAGTGTCCAAGCCGTGTCCCGCGAAAAGCTTCGCGCAGATAGACGAAGGTGCCGCCGGACCCAGGCATCGCCGCCGCTAGTTCGGCCCATACCAAGCCGTCGCAGATCGCCAGCACGGTTCCCATCAGCCAACCCAACATGCACTGCGGTCCGCCCATCGACGCAATGATCAGCGGGATCGTGAGGAATGGTCCGACCCCCACCATATTGCTCATATTGAGTGCGGTGGCTTGGAGGAGATTCAGTGTGCGTACTAGATGCAAGTCCCGCCGAGCATACCATAACGGGCCCGCTTGGATCCCGGCAACCCTGCTACCATTTGCTACCATGAGGCAGAGTTGAGCCGCGGGTAACGAACACGTATTTCGGCGCCGCCAGGAAGGTTTGTATGCAACTCCGAGCCGGTTACGAACTGATTTATAGTTTTCCCCAACCCACGCCCATCATCATGTGCGTGAATATTCACGAATCACGAGCTTCAGACATCGTGGTCCCAGACCGGTTGATTACCGAGCCCGATCTTCCGGTCTCGGGCTACGTGGATTCTTTCGGCAATCATTGCAGGCGCGTGATGGCGCCAGCCGGCCGCCTCCGCTTGACTGCCGACGCCATCGTCAATGACAGCGGCTTGGTGGACGAGACGGTTCCCGCCGCCGGGCAAGACTCGCCCGAGGACCTGCCCCAAGAAACCCTCGTGTTCCTGATGGGGAGCCGCTACTGCGAGACTGATCTGCTATCGGAAACCGCCTGGCAACTCTTCGGCGGCTCGGCGCCAGGATATGCGCGTGTCCAAGCGATCTGCAACTACGTTCACAACCACATCGCCTTCAACTACCAGAACGCTCGCTCCACCCGCAGCGCGGCGCAGGCTTTCCACGAAGGCACTGGAGTCTGCCGGGATTACGCGCATCTCGCCGTCTCTTTCTGCCGCTGCATGAATATTCCAGCACGGTATTGCACCGGTTACCTCAGCGACTTGGGAACTCCGGAGCCCTATCCGCCAGGGGACTTCGCGGCATGGTTTGAAGCCTGGATTGGCGGACGCTGGCACATGTTCGACCCACGTAACAATGTTCCCCGTTTGGGCCGGATCCTGATGGCTCGCGGCCGCGATGCCTGCGATGTCGCGATCGCCACCACGTTCGGGTCCAATACGCTGGAGAGCTTCCGCGTCTGGACTGACGAGATTCCTGGGACCGCCAACTGATGTCGCTTCTTACGGTGCGTCATTCCACCGTCTATCGTTATGGTGAACCCGTCGGCCTCGGCGAGCATCGTATGATGTTCCGTCCGCGTGAGAGTCACGACCTGCGCTTAATCGAGTCCAATTTGATCATCACGCCGCAACCCACTCACTTGCGTTGGCTGCACGATCCCTTCGATAACTCGGTCGCGTTGGCTGTGTTTGAGGGTTCGACGTCCGAACTCCGCTTTGAAAGTTCTGTCACGCTGGAGCACTTGGAAACCGCAGTCCCCGAGTATCCGCTCGAAGAGTACGCGCGCACCTATCCGTTCAAGTATTCCGATGAAGATTTTCCGAATCTTGAGCGCGCATTGCACCGGCGTTATCCGGGCGGCGCGGTGACGGAGTGGGCGCTACAGTTTCTCGACGCCTCCGATTCGACCGGGACCATGAAAGTCCTGCGCGCGATGACCACAGGCATGCGGGAACAATTTGTCTACGCGCGCCGGGTGGAGAAAGGCGTCCAGACCCCTGAGGAGACGTTGCAAAAGAGGCAGGGCACTTGCCGCGACTTTGCCGTGTTGATGATCGAAGCGGCTAAGTCATTGGGCGTGGCTGCGAGATTCGTCAGCGGTTATATCTTTACGCCGGGAATTTCCGGCTTGTCAGGCGGGGGCGCTACTCACGCCTGGATGCAAGCCTATCTTCCCGGCGCGGGCTGGATTGACTTCGATCCAACCAACAGCATCATCGGCAATCGCAATCTGATCCGCGTCGCCGTCGCTTGGGCTCCCGAGCAGGTGCTGCCGTTGTGGGGCACTTATGCGGGTTCGGCGGAGGCCTTCCTAGGCATGGACGTCACAGTGAGCGTGGCGGAGATGGCGGCTTGAGCGGAGAAGTCCGAGTGCTGCGCCCACAAGGGCTTGGCCGGTTTGTCTTACTCTGCGACCATGCGAGTAACTTCGTTCCCGCCGAACTTCGGGGCCTCGGCTTACCCGAGTCTGAACTTATGCGCCACATCGCGTGGGACATTGGCGCGGCGGCCGTCACCGAGGTGCTTTCCGAACACTTCGATGCCCCCGCGATTCTCTCAGGCGTCTCACGTCTGGCGATCGATTGCAACCGCCATGAAGCCGCTGCCAGCCTAATGCCCGAATTAAGCGATGCGACGGTGATTCCCGGCAACATTGGACTCACCAAAGCGGCGCGGGCCGAGCGAATCGATCGTTGGTTCCGTCCCTATCACGACGCCGTTGAATCGGTCTTACTGGAACGTGTGGCCAGAGGCGTGCCTTCGATCGCACTTTCCATTCACTCCATGACGCCGTCGCTGGCTGGCGGCCCAGCCAGGCCGTGGCAAATTGCTTTATCGAGCCATATGGATCGCAGTCTGGCCGACCCTGTCATAGCCGCACTGCGAGCGGCCGGCGACATCGTCGTGGGTGACAACCAGCCCTACGATCTCGACCCTGCGTTTGACTACAGCATTCCCTTTCACGCGATGCGGCGCGGGCTTCCGCAGATCCAGGTCGAATTCCGGCAGGACGAAATCGCCGATGCACCGGGGCAGCGCCGATGGGCCCTGCGCTTCGCTCAAGCGTTGATGTCCGGCATACCATAGTCAGGATGCTCCGCCGCAACTTCCTGGCTCTTGCCGCCGCCTCGACCTCTCTCCGCGCGCTCGCGCCTACCAAGATCACGCGCCTCACCATCCATAAGTTCACGCTCTCGAATCGCGATCATCTAATCCTGCGCCTCCACACAGACTCGGGGATTATCGGGCTTGGTGAAGGCTCGCTGCCCGGACGCGTCGATATTGTGGAACAGGCGATCCGTTGGCTGGAGCCGCACCTGTTGGGCCTTGACCCTGGCGGGATTGAAGATCATTGGAACCGCCTTTATTACGAGGCCTCCCGATGGCGCGACGGCTCCGTGATGAATACCGCACTCGCTGCCGTCGACATCGCATTGTGGGACATCGAAGGCAAGCGTCTTGGCCTGCCGATCTGGCGATTGCTCGGCGCCCGCCGCGCCAAACCCTTGCGTGTTTACTACAGCCATTGGAGTCAGGATTTGACGCCGCGCACGCCTGCCGCTCTGGCCGATCTGGCGCGCCGCACGCGGGCGGCTGGTTGGACTGCGGTGAAGTGGATCGCCTTTCGCGGCGGCAGCGAAATCGAACGCCTTCGCCGCATCGTCGCAGAAGTGGAAGCCGTGCGCCAAGCCGCGCCCGATCTCGACATTGCACTGGAACTTGCCGAATCGTTCAATATCCGCACCACCATCGACCTTGCTCGCGCGCTCGCCCCCCATCGTGTGTTGTTCCTCGAAGAGCCCACTTGGCGCGAGAGCCCGCAAGGACTGGGCGAGGTAGCCGCGGCAAGCCCCATCCCGATCGCTACCGGCGAAGGCCTCGTTTCGCGCTACGAATTTCGCACCCTGCTGGAACATAAAGGCGCGCGTATCCTCCAACCCGACGTGATTCACTGCGGCGGCATCACCGAACTGCGCCGCATCTCATTGCTTGCCGACGTCTATGGCGCCGAGATGGCTCCGCACATGTGGTACGGCCCCGTCGCGCATGTCGCCTCTCTCCACGCCATGACGCCGTGCCGCAATTTCCTCATGCAGGAGTGGGACGCCGTTCACGACGGCGTCTTTACCGAACTCACTCACGGCGCCTACCCCAGGCAGAAGGACGGAGTCATCGCCGCGCCGGACAAGCCGGGCTTAGGCATCGACGTCGACTTCGATCTCCTCGCTACACCGCGCTTCCAGTACCGTGGTCCTTCGCAACGCCCGCCTACCGGGCAAGCTGCCGCACAATCGTCACGTCCTTGATCGCCTCATCGCGCACCAGCAACAACGCCTTGCTCAGAATCAACGGCAGCACGCGGTCGCCCTCGAACGGCAAGTGTAAAGTTTGTGTCGCGTCACCGGGGCCTTGCACGATACAAAGATAGCGGCTGCCCGGCTCCATCAGAATATTGGCGCTGCCCAGGTGAATCCGATACTCGTTCAGGCTGCCTCGCACCACCAGGAAATGGCCATCCACTACGCATCGATCCTTGAGCGGCGCGAACCGCGGCAGGAGCCGCTCCAGCAAGGCCTTTCGCTCCGAAGCCGCCTGTGAGAGCGCCCCGAAGGAAGACTCGCGCCAGTAGTCGAGGTGCTGGTTGCGCTCGTCCATTCCCCATGCCGGATCATGACCGATGCTGGCAACGCCGGTGAAAAGATCCACGTCGCGCATGACTTCGGAGAAGACGACGGCGGGCACATCTTCCAGGCGCAACGGGGGATCGCGATCGAGCACGAACCGGCCGCCCTTGCCCGGCTGGCGGAATTGAACGTCTTCGGTCCTGATCAGCTTGTAGACCGCATGCGCCGTGACCTCGGCGCCTTCCCCGTCTTCGCCCGGAAAATTCACTGAAAATTCGGCGCGCAGTCCGTAGAGAGGCAGGTCGAGCGAAGGAATGTTGTGTGAATCCCATTCGCCCATCAGCGTGAATTGCCAACCCCGCTCACGCGCCAACGCCGCGAATTGATGCTGCTTCAGGATATGCGCCGCGAAGCGATTCGAAAGTGTCCCCGTCGCCCGTTCGGCATCGGTGAGAATGTACACCTCTCGATGGGCTTGTTTAAAAGGCTGCTGAAGCCCGCGATCTTCCAGCCCGCATCGCCAGTTCATCACGGTCTGGACGCTGGACTGAATCGGATGCCATAGGCGCACGCGGGTGGCTGAATTTGTTTCAATCGGATTGCCCGCCCAATCCACGATGCGGCCTCTGTCGGCAATGCCCGTCGCCGTTTGGCCATCGCCAAGGTCGAACGCCCAGATCAGCCGTGAAGCGGTGGCCGCTACGACTGGATTGTCGAGATACCACTCTCGCCATTTGTCGAAGACAGTCGAGCCCGTCGACAGCAACAGCCGCTCAAGCCGCAGCCGCTGCGCGGCCAGGATCGCGCCCAACTCCTTCTTGGAACGATCCAGTTCCTTCACGGCCTCCGTATGCGAAGTCTTCAGGCCAGCGGGTACGCTCTTCAACGTTTTACCCTCGCGCGACCACTCCAAACTCACCTCGCCTCCATGAATGGCCAATCGGGCCTGGCAGTCACCCACCTGTTCCACCAGTTCGCCCGCGCGGTCCAATCCGAAGGTTGGCACACTCATCGCTTCCAAATCGTCGCGAGTCACGTTGTTGCGCGCGGCCGCTTCAGTCAATGCCTTCTCGATCAATCTCCGAGCCACATCGTATTTCACTCGATTGGCCAAGCGGCTAAGCTGTGACACCGCCTCGAGCCCGGGCATCGCCGCCAGCGCACCCACGCAGGCGTTGCCCACACGGTGCGACACGGCTCCAATCATCGGAATCTTGCGAAGGCACGCGAGAGCGAAGTCGGCCAGAGCCGGAGCCAACGTCGAATCCCCCACCGCCCCCACGGTCCAAACGAAACCCTTCTGATAATCGGCCTCCTGGTCCGGGACTTGGAGTTGCGAAGCCTCCCCCGGCATGGGCCCTAATGTCAGCCAACGCAATGAGGCATCGACGAATGGGGCCCGCCCAACCGCGTCCACGCAACGCTTGGCCGCATCCTGCCATTTCTTCGGTGGCGTGCTCTGCGAGAGTGACCGAGCGTGGTCGAACAACTCAAGCCACTCCGTCCGCTGCGGCCACTGTTGAACATCGGCAAATACCTGTTCTGTCCAAGCCCCCGCCGCCGCCACGCCCGTCGCTTGTTTCGGGCCATTCACTAACTCGTCGATTCGTTGATGCAATTCAGTCATCGACGTTCGTCCGTGAAACTCGTCAATGCAGCCCCGTAGCCCTCGCAGCGCGGACTTGAGTGCCTCGGTCCGGTGGAGCGGTGCAAGTGCGCTGAGAATCGCCTTATAGGGAAACCATCCCTGTCGCACCGAGGCCATCTCAACCAACCGCACCGCCTGCAGGGAGTTCAATTCGATCCCGCTGCGCAAGAGCGCCGCTGTCATTCCCTTTCGCGCCAGTACGAACGCGAGCGTGCCGTCTTCCGGTTTCTGAAATGCTGCGAACAGAAAGGCCAGGCGCTCTTCCGGTTCGGCTGCCTTGAGCCGTGTAAGGATGGGGTCGACCAGCTTAAGAGCGTCCTTCTCTGAATACACTTGCCCCTGAGTGGCCTCGATAGTTTCACGAAGGTAGGAATTCATCGCCTTATCCTCCAATCAGCGGCGCCTGCATCAGGCACAGTTAAGTCCCATAGCTTGACGTTGAGCTTCACGATCTTTGAAGACTATCGGATTCGGCGCATCAATACTACATGCCCAAACAAAGCCGACTGCACCAGAAACAAAGGCAGCCAGATAAACGGCGCTTCGGCCACAAAGAGATTGGTTGGGTGGAAGCGCTGAAATGGAGTAGGCATCGAGAGCGCGGCAACCGTAACCACGTTGACCAGCAAGGCCAGCCCCATGAAATTCCAGGCGGCCGGCAGCCACGTCGAAGCCTCCCGGCGTGACGCCAGCCAAGCCACTAATGGCGCGCTTACTCCGGTCAGCACGTCGAAGTTGCGCCCTTCCCAGGTAAGTTGCACCGGCACGATTCCTTCACGATGGCCCCACCACAGAAAGATCTCGACGAAGATACGAAAACTTTGATAACCAATCAGAAGCCCCGTGCTCACTCGTCCCGCCGCCTCCGATCTCGCCAATAGAATCGTCAGGATCGTCGTAGGCGCCAGCACTAGGAAGATCGGCGGAGGCATTGATCCAAAGCGCAACCAACCCGCGTTCGCCGCCAGTCCGGTCAGGGTCAAGAACAACCCGAGCCCGATCCCCACGCGGCGTCCGAATAGCCAGGTCCAAAAGCCAAGCAGAAGCGTCACTTGCACCACGAAAAACACGGTCACGGCCACCCCCCAGAGAGTAAGTTTGCTGTAAACTGAGCGACGGCGCGCATGGAGGCGCTGTAATTAGAATATGAGAACTCAGCTTCGCTCGATTCTTGCGACGCTCCTGGCGTTGCCACTAGTGGCTGCTTCGCTGCCGGTTTCGAAACCTGAAGACGTCGGCCTCTCGTCCGACCGCCTGCAGCGCATTAATCAGATGATCCAGCGCCGCATCGACGCCGGAGAACTCGCCGGAGCCGTCACGCTCGTCGCGCGCCGGGGCAAGATCGCGCACTTTGAGGCGCAAGGCGTCGCTGACTTGGATTCGAAAAAGCCGATGACCAAGGATTCGCTCTTCCGCATCGCGTCGATGACGAAGCCGATCACTGGCGTGGCCATCATGATGCTGGTGGAAGAAGGCAAGGTGCGCCTCACCGATCCGGTCTCGCGTTACATCCCCGAATTCCGCGGTATCAAAGTCGCCGTCGCGCAGCCAGGCACTGGCCCTGAGCCAAAATTCTACACCGTGCCCGCTGAGCGCGAAATCACCGTGCGTGACCTGCTGATCCATACCTCTGGCCTCGGCAGCGGCCCCATGGGCAATAGCGAACTCGCGAAGTTCGCGCGCAAAGCGAACGAGACCTTGGCCGACTACATCCCGCGCCTCGGTGCGACACCGCTCGAGTTCCAACCCGGGTCGCGTTGGACTTACAGCCCCGGCGCCGCGTTCGATACCCTTGGCCGCATCGTCGAGATTGCCTCGGGCCTGAAGTTCGATCAGTTCCTGAATCAACGCGTCTTCGGCCCGCTTGAGATGAAGGATATTTTCTTCTACACACCCGAAGACAAGAAGCCGCGCCAGGCTACGATCTATCAACGGCGCGACGGCAAGCTGGTCAAACCCGAGGCGCCCGCGCGATCGATGGGTGATGCATACTTCTCCGGCGGCGGCGGACTTACCAGCACGGCAGGCGACTATCTACCCTTCGGTCTGATGTTGGCCAACGGCGGACAACTCAACGGTAAGCGTCTGCTCAGCCCGCGCACCGTGGAGATGATGGCTTCCGCTCACGCACCCGACACGCTGCCAGGCCGGCCAAAAGGCGAACCGTTCGGTCTCAGCATGCGTGTAGTGGCCGATCGCGTCTCGCGCGTCAGCCCGCTCTCGGACGGTAGTCACGGCTGGAGCGGAGCCTTTGGCACGCACTTCTGGGTCGACCCGAAAGAGAAGCTCGTTGCGATCCTGATGATCCAGACCGCCAACAACGAAATCCGCGCCGACTTCGAACAAGCGGTGATGCAGGCGATTGTCGAGTAATGCCTACATTGGTTCGCGTCGTCGCCTTCGGCGGTCGAAGTAAATTTCGCGCTTCCGTGACGATTCCGAGATGGAATGAGAGGGCTAGCCGGTCCTCGTAGGATGCAGTATGATCCTGGTGCGCACTCAATGGTGCAAAGGAGAACCGGCCCATGAAG
>JAYUSQ010000162.1:0-17768 GCA_043755595.1 Acidobacteriota bacterium
ACGAAGATCACCCACCGAGCCAGAGCCAACTGCCTTTCGAAGGTAATCAGGCTCGGCGTGGCGACCTTACCAACACAAAGTAAGGAGGCATACGCTACATGGAGTTCACAAGCGAAGCAGAACTCAAGGCGCATCTGATCGCAACCGATGCCCACTTCCGGACTCTGACAACTGAGCACGAAACATATGCGAGGTTGTTAAGTGAGTTGGAGAATAAGTCTCATCTCACTGCGGAAGAGGAAATCGAAGAGCATCGGCTCAAAAAGCTGAAGCTGCAGTCTAAAGATGAGATGCGCCTGACAATGGGACGATACCAGCCACAACCAGTCGGCTAGGAATTATCAGATTTCCGTTCTGTAGTCTGCCCGGTGGCCGCAAGGCCGCCGGGCTTCGTTGTTTCGTGTGCTTTCGGCAGCCCCTTGCCGAAAGCACACCGAACATCGAACTGCCAACAATCCGTTCGCCCATCAAGAACGCGGCTTCTGTGGATATGATGTCCCCCTGCAACATCGTGAATTGATCTTCGTCCGCATCGATCGCGCAAGACGCAACGGCGTCGGAATGGGAAATGGGCTCAACCCAGATGATGTTTGGTTGCGCGAACGCAATTTGCCTTTGAGCCGTCTTCTTGAATCGCTCGGTTACCGCAGATTCGATTACCATGACGATCAACGTCGAGTTGCGGGCTACTACGCCAACAATCTGCTGGTAGGTTTTGCCGTTGTCCATTGAAACTCTGCGTCCGATGGGATCAAGCCCCGCCAGGTGTCTCCGTGCAAAAGCCTGGTTCACCACCACTTCGCTCCGGTCAGGTCGAATAGACGGCCTTGCAGGGTGGGAATTCCCAGAGTTGCGAAGTAACCTCGATTGGCCGCGCGCCGGCCACGCGTAAGGTCGCCATTCGTAGCGCCGTAACGTTCAGCCCGGACCGCGGCGGAATCTTCGACGTCCTCTCCACGCTCGTCAAGCGCGGCCTCGGCGGCACGCAGGGGCCAAGCACACAATATGTCTCGTGGATTCACGAGGCCGACTTCGTCCGCGTCATCGACCTCATAATTTCTCGCGAGCGGTTACAGGGCATTCTCAACCTCGCCTCGCCGAATCCACTTCCCAATCGCGAATTCATGCGGGTCCTGCGCCAAGCCTGGGACCGCCGCCTCGGCCTTGCCTCGCCAGCATGGATGATCGAAATCGGCGCCTTCCTCATGCGGACCGAGTCCGAACTTGTCCTCAAGAGCAGGCGCGTGACGCCCGGCAGGCTACTCGCCGAAGGGTTTGAGTTCCTCTTTCCGCAATGGCCCGCCGCCGCAGCCGACCTGGTTACTCGCTCGACTAAGACGCTATCGTAACGAGATGGCCCTCATCGTCACCGGAACGATTGCCTCAACCGCCATGCTGACCGGCTTCTGCTTCGCCGAAACGCTCCGTGTCGAACTGGCCTCGCCGGACGTGGTCAAGACCCGCCTCGAAAGCGGCGAAGTCAAAATGCAGGAACGGCAGCGCGTGATCAAAGGCCTGTTCGCCGAAGCCGGCTGCGACGCCGAAGAACAACCGATCGACAAGCGCTACGGCAACGTCATCTGCACGCTGCCTGGCGCAACCAACTCGACGATCATCGTCGGAGGCCACTTCGATTTCGTGGATCAAGGCCGCGGCTTGGTCGATGATTGGAGCGGTACGTCGCTACTCCCGTCCCTCTATCACGCTCTAAAAGCTCTGCCGCTGCCAGCACACCTACAAATTCGTAGCCTTCGCCTCCGAAGAGAAAGGCTTGGTGGGCTCCAGGCTGTTCGTCAAAAAACTCTCACCGGCGCAACGAGCTGAGACCCGAGCCTTCGTCAATCTTGAGTGTCTCGGCCTCTCCTCGCCGAAGGTCTGGCGTAGCCGGTCAACCCATTCCTGGTGCAGTGGCTCATCGAAGTCGCCGGAGCAGTTGGAGTCGAACTCCAGGGTGTAGATGTCGACGCAGTAGGCGACGACGATACTCACCCGTTTCTCAATGCCAAAATCCCGGTGATCGCGATCCACTCGATCACCCAACCAACCCTGTCAATTCTCGATAGCCCCGGTGATCGCCTGGACCCCATCAACCTCGAAGACTACTACACCGCCTAAAAGCTGGCCGCGTACTATGTCGCCTATTTGGACGTAAAACCGAGTAAGGTTTTTCCCCGATGTGAAGCGGCCGAACGGTACCGTACAATCGAAGGTACTGGTAGTTTCACACTACCCATTACAGGAGCGAGGAGCGAGCCCCATGTCCAAACGGTCTAACTCAAATTTTTCGGTTTCCAATCCTTCCTGGTTTGCCCTTAACCTGGCGCGGTTGGCAACTTCGGTAGGATTCGATACTTCGGGCGGTTCACTGCTCCGGTCGAGAGCCAACTTCGTCGACTCCGACGGTATTTCCCAGCACGGTCTCGAGCCTGCCGGCGAGGAATTCCAACCGGTTGAAACGATGGAAGAGGAACTCCGGAGCCTATCGCGCGGGCTCTCGCTGGTTTTCAGGAAATCCGCCCGATAAGGTCCCCAAAGCCGCCTATTCGCGCCCTCGGCGGCCTACTCCAGCTTTGGCTTCCGCTTCCTGCTCGCGCTGTTTGATGCTGTCGCGCTTGTCGTGTGTTTTCTTGCCCTTAGCAAGCGCCACTTCGCACTTCACCAACCCGTCTTTCAGGTAGATCTTGGTCGGGATCAGCGTGAAGCCTTTATCGCGCGTTTTGCCGAAGATCTTCTCGATTTCGGCCCTATGCAACAACATCTTACGCTTTCGCACCGCTTCGTGATTGAATACGTTGCCGTGGGAATACGGGCTGAAATGGGCGTTCATCAACCAGGCTTGCCCGCCATCGACTTCGGCGAATGCATCCTGCAGGTTAATGCGCCCGGTCCGAGCCGCTTTCACTTCGGTGCCGGTCAGCACCAGCCCCGCCTCATAGCGGTCCAACAGTTCATAATTGAAACGAGCTTGCCGGTTGTCCGACAGGATCTTAAATTGGCTCTCGGACTTGGAGCTGTTGCCGCCCCCGCCCCGATCCTTGCCCTGTTTGTGCTGTTGCGCCACGACTCTAACCACCGTAGCATAGGCGTACCAATCACAGGATTGGGTAAACGATTCTAAGCGTTGCTACGTCAACTACTTGTGAAGGCATTGGACAAATATTCATTTTTCCAGTTGCGCCGCCCTGTCTCAATTGTCTAAGATGCGAGTTCTGAACTACATAATACTCTTGCTGGTGGCCACTTTTTTGGCCCACGCACCCGCCGAGGCCCGAACCCGGAAGGGCGAGAAATTGCTCAAGGAAGGCAAGATTGCCGAAGCCAAACGCGATTTCGAAAAAGCGCTGGAATTGTATGAACAGGCCGTCTCGGAGGATCCAACCGACGCCGCCTATCAAATGTCGGTCCGCCGGACCCGGTTTCAAGCCGGGCAAACGCGTGTCGAGAAGGCCCTGAAACTGCGCGAGGCGGGCAGTCTCGAAGAAGCGGCCGCTGAGTTTCAGAAAGCTTTCACACTCGATCCCTCATCCCAAATTGCGGTGTTGGAACTTAAGCGCACCATGGCGATGATTGAGGCCAAGAAGGCGAAGGCCGAGGGCAAGAAGAGCTCGCAAAACCTGCCCAGCGCCGGAGCCGAAACCGATGCGCGCGTGGCGGCTTTGCTGCCCCCACCGGTGCTGCGGCCGATCAACCGCCGGATTGACACGCTGAAGCTCAACAACCAAAGCGTCAAGGTATTGTTTGAAACAGTAGCCAAGTATGCCGGGATCAACGTAATCTGGGATCCCGAGTATCAAAAACCGGCCCAGGCCAATTATTCCGTCGACCTTTCGAATACGTCGCTCGATCAGGCGCTTGAGCATTTGAGCACGATCACCAAGACCTATTGGAAGCCGATCTCGGCGAACACCATCTTTCTCACCAACGACAACGTGACCAAGCGGCGCGATCACGAAGACATGGTGGTGAAGACGTTTTATCTCAAGAATCTAACGACGCCGCAAGAGTTGCAGGAAGTCGCCACGATCCTGCGCGCAGTCACCGACATCCGTCGCGTGTTCACCTACAACGCGCAGAACATCGTGATGGTGCGCGGGGAAATCGACAAGGTGTTGCTGGCCGAAAAGCTGGTGGCCGATCTCGACAAACCAAAAGGGGAAGTCGTTATCGATGTGATCGTCATGTCGGCCAACCGGGCGCGCACGCGCGATCTGGCGGCGACGTTTCTTTCTGGAGGAACCAATGGGCTAAATCTGCCCATCAGCTTTCTTCCGCGCACCGGCTTGGCTGTTACGGCGGGCGGCACGAGCGCCGCAGCGGGGACCACCACGGCCACCGACAACTCGACGACCGTGGGACCGGTGAGGCTGCCGGACTTGGGCAAGATCAAACTCGACGACTTCGCGCTGGCGGTCCCGAACGCATTGCTCAAAGCGCTGATGAGCGATCGTGGGACGCGCGTCATGCAATCGCCGCAAGTGCGTGCGATCCACGGCTTGAAATCCAGTCTGAAGATCGGTGACCGCTATCCGTACGCGACAGGCAGCTTTCAGCCCGGCGTGGGCGCAGTGGGCGTTTCGCCGCTGGTCAGCACCCAGTTCCAATTCGCCGATGTGGGCGTGAACGTCGACATCACGCCGCAGGTTCACGGTTCCGAAGAAGTCTCGCTCAAAGTGGAAGTGGACATTACCAGCATTCGCGACCGTATCGACGTAGGGGGCCTCGCCCAACCTGTGATCGGGCAACAAAAATTTACGCAGGATATCCGGCTGCGCACGGGTGAAGTTAGTCTGCTCGGTGGCCTGACGCAAGACCAGGACACGCGCTCGGTCTCGGGCACGCCTGGACTTGGGAATATTCCGTGGGTGCGGCGTTTGTTCTCGGGCGAAAGCATTGAGAGGAGCCAGGGCGAACTGCTGATTGCGATCGTGCCGCACATCGTCCGGGTGCCGGAAATTTCCGAACTCAATACGCGCGGCATTGCCGCCGGCAGCGATGCGGTGGTCAAGGTTGGCTATCCGATGCCACCTGAGGACGAAGATGCGAAGCCAGCCGACAGTGCCAAGCCGGCAGCCACCAATGCGCCTCAAGCGATTCCGGGGTTGGCTGTGGTGCCGATGATTCCGGCGCCCGAACCGGCGGCAGCCGCTCCGCCGCCAGTGGCGCCCGCTCCACCTGCGGGACCGACGCTCGCATTTTCGCCGGGTTCGATCACAGCGAAGGTGAGTGGCGCCGTCAATGTGACGCTCAATCTCGAAGCCGCCACGAACGTTTTCTCGGCGCCCGTGCGCATCAAATGGGATCCCAAGGTGCTGCGCCTGAACGACGCGACGCGTGGCACGTTGTTCGGCGCCGCCGATCAATCGGTGTTCACGCGCAATATTCGCAACGACGAAGGCGAAGTGACCGTGGTCTATAGCCGCGTTTCCGGCGCTTCCGGCGTCACCGGCTCAGGCCCGCTACTCAATCTGGTTTTCCAGGCGATCGCCGCCGGTACGGCTGAAGTCCGAGTCGTCGACGCAGGGCTCCGCGACGTGCAGATGCAGTCGGTAACGGCAGCCATGCCGCCGTTGCAAGTCAAAGTGGAGTAGGCCGATATGATGCGACGGCGCAGGCGGCGCGGGTTAACGCTGATTGAGATGATCATCGCCTTCACGATCCTCTTGTTGATAACTACCATGGCGCTGCCCCTCACCCGCTTCAAGGTAAAGCGTGAGAAAGAGAAGGAACTACGCCGCTCGTTGACTGAAATTCGCGGCGCGCTCGACAAGTACAAAGACGCCTGCGACTATCAGCAGTTGGCGCCCACGTCGCAGAAACCCGACGCCGATTGTTACCCCGAGTCGCTCGACATTCTGGTCGAGGGCGTCAAGGCCAGCGGGTCTGTCGACAAGAAGATCAAGTTCCTGCGCCGCATTCCAAAGGACCCGTTCACCGGGCGGCGCGAGTGGGGCATTCGCTCAACGCGGGACGATCCGCAATCCACCAGTTGGGGCGGCCAGAACGTGTTCGACGTTTATACGAAGACCTATGAGAAAGCGGGAGACGGGACGGCCTATGCGGAGTGGTAACCAGGCAAGGCGGCGCGGCTACACGTTGATTGAAATCATCATCGTCATGACGGTGATGGCGATTCTCATGTCGGCGGCGGTCCCCCTCTACACGCGCGTCGTGCAGCGCACCAAGGAAAGCGTGCTGCGCAACAACCTTTTCTCGATCCGCAACGTGATCGACGAATACACCTACGACAAGCAGAAAGCGCCGCAATCGCTACAGGACCTCGTCACCGAGGGCTACCTCCGCCAAGTGCCAGAAGATCCCATGGCAGGCAACAACACCTCGTGGAAGATCATCATGGAAGATGCGATCACGATGGTCAATCAGACTGAGCCCGGAATCTACAACGTGTTTTCGGGATCGGATAAAACTTCGTCTGAAGGCACTCCTTACAACGAGTGGTAGGGTCCCCGAAAGTCCGGCATAAGATTTTAGAGCCATCCTTCGCCTGCTGCATCACACCGCTAGTCATGGCCCAGGATGAAATCCGAACTTTGTCTATTTTGAACTGGCTAGTCGTCTGGAAGCCAGTCGCTTTGCCGGGCGAGCATGAGCTCTACGTCGTTAGGGAGTTCAAGAAAGGAGAACCGGCCGGCAGCAACGGGCCGCGGCTCCGGGATTGGCAGAAGCTCACTTCTTTCACTGGAGTCTCTGGCGTGTATGGCGAGGGATCCACGGTCTGGAAGGGGCCGCGCGGCGCCGAAGCGGTGGGCTGCCTGCGCGTCTTTACGGGCGCCATGCGGGTCTTCCGGCCTGAACTAACCCAGGGGCGAGCCTTCACCGCCGAGGAAGAGTCGCGCGCCGAACCAGTGGCACGTGTTCAAAATTAGTATGAGCGCAGCTCTCGTCTCTGTCAAGGCTATTTTGAACGCGTTCAGAACTATTGGCCTAGATATTTCTCAAACCAGGCGATCATGGCGGAGCGGGCCTTCACCTCGTCCTCGCCTTTAAAGCCATGGCCGCCGCCGGGGATCACCAGCAAATCCGTGGGCACGCTCTTCGCTTTGAACTCGGCTAAGATTTTCTCGCTGTGGCTCAGGGGCACCAGTGGATCCTTGTCTCCGTGGATGAGCAGCGTGGGCGAATCGTCGGATGTTACTTGCAGGATCGGCGAATAGTCGCCGGCTTTAGCAGAGGCGAAACGAAGCGCCGGGTAACTCTTGTTCGATTCTGGATCTTCACTGACCCAACCGCGCAAATCCGTGGGCGGGAAGTAGGCCACGACGGCCGCGAAGCGATCGGCCGGGGCCGCGGAGGTGGTGCCGAGCATTAGAGAAAGATGGCCGCCTGCGCTGCCTCCGTAGACTCCAAGGCGATTGGCGTCGACGCCATACCTGGCGGCGTTAGTGTGAACGAATCGGCTGGCCAACCGGACGTCTTCGACGATCTCCGGGATATTGAATTTGGGGCTGCTCCCGTGCCGCACCGCGAAAACCTTGAAGCCTTTTTCGACGAGCCCGCCGAACAGCGCGATGCCTTTTTCCGGCGGAGCCCAGTTGGAGCGCCAACCGCCGCTCACCATGAACAGGATGGCCGCGCCATTAGGCGTCTTGGGCGCTTTGGGCTGGTAGAGGTCCATGGTTAGCGCCATGCCGAGTTTGTGACCATAGACGATATCGGGCACGATGTCGGGCGAGGCATCTTGGGCGTGCAGAGTTGGCAGTAGGGCTGCGGCGAGACAAGCGGCGAGGAGAGTGCGCATGAATATCAATCTACCAAGCGTAAGGCTACGAGCGGATCAACCCGGGAGGCTCGCAGCGCCGGTAGCCAGGCGGCTGCGAGGGAAGTGCCCAATAGCACCAGACTCGCCGCGGCCAAAGTGATCGTGTCGAGCGGTTTGATTTCGAAAAGCAGAGATTGAAGCTGGGCGGAAACGGTCCAAGCGGCCGCCAGGCCAATCACAATGCCTGCGCCCGCAAGCCGAAGCGCGCGCCGGAGCACCATTGATTCGATTGATAAGGACTGGGCCCCCAGTGCCCGCCGAATTCCGATTTCGTGCGTTCGCTGGCTGAACGAATACGATAGAACGCTGTAGGCCCCGGCTGCCGATAGCAACAACGCCAAACCAGCGAAGCATGTGAACAGCGCCGCCTGCAGCCGCGGGCGGGCGGTCAGGGTGGACAACCTATCGCTCATCGTGCGAAACGCGAGCGGCAGGTTCGGGTCGATCGCCCGCACTTCCGTCTGGACCGATTTGATGAGTGACTCCGGCATCAACGATTCCGTACGGATCACCATGTGCAACCCGCTGGCATCGGATTGTTGGGCCACCGGGTAGTAAACTTCCGGGGCCGAAGGCTGCCGGAGCCCGTCGTTGCGCACGTCCGCCACAACTCCGGCGATCGACTTCCAATCGCCGTCGTGGCCCATGATCTGGTGGCCAATCGGGTTCTCGTCTTGAAAATATCGCGCGGCCAACGCCTCGTTAACGACCGCCACTAGCGGTGCGCCCGCGCGGTCGCGTTCATCAAAGAGCCGTCCTCGCAACAACCGGATTCCCATCGCGCGGAAATGTGCCTGTGATACCAATTGAACGCTCACGTTATCGCCGCGATGGCCGGGCTTGGGGCGCGGACGGTCGGTCCGAGTAAAGGTTATGGTCATGGATCGCTCTTGCGGCGGCAAGCCCCCCGCCAAGCTGACGCCTT
Organism: Acidobacteriota bacterium; assembly: GCA_043755595.1. Taxonomy (GTDB): domain Bacteria; phylum Acidobacteriota; class Terriglobia; order Bryobacterales; family Bryobacteraceae; genus VFZP01. The sequence goes on from JAYUSQ010000162.1 coordinate 8,703, forward strand.
CCACACCGGGAATTCCGGCAACGCGACGCTCGAGTTCGTTCCAAAATAAAGTTTGCCGCTGGCGATTCGGGTAGGTTGCGCCCGGCAGCGTTATCCTCGCCGTCAGTAGCCGGTTAGGTTCGAAGCCCAGGTCTACATTCTGCAGCCTCCACAAGCTCTGCATCACGGACCCGGCCGTGACGAGCAGTGCGAGCGATAGTCCGAGTTCGGTCGCTACCAGCCATCCGGACATCCGCCCGCCGCCAGGTTTTGCGGAGTGATACAGACGGGCCCGCGACGACAAAACCGCTGGGGCGAGACTGAACAACAGGCTACTAACCAGTGTGGCGGCGAGCGCGAATATCAGGACACGGACGTCGAGAGACGCTTCGCCGAGCCCGGGGATCGGTTCAGGAGCCCACGCGACGAGCGCCTTCAGTCCTACAGCCCCGATGGCCAGCCCGGATAGTCCGCCCAGGAGGCCGACGGTGAGCCCCTCGCGAATCAAAAGCCAAAACAGATCGCTGCTGGTGGCGCCCAAAGCCTGGCGTACTGCCATCTCACGCCACCTGGCTGCGGCTCGCGCCAGTTGTAGATTCGCCACATTCGAGCAGGAGATGAGCAGCACCGCGCCGACAGCTCCAAGCAGCAGGAGCATCGTCGTCCGGACGTCGCGCGATTGATGCGCCAGTAGCGGTCGAACCACAATGCGGTTGTCGGCCCGATAGAACCATCCGAACCTTCTGCGGCTCGATTCCAGATAGGTTTCCAGCTCTGCGCGCGCCTGCTCGACCGTCACTCCAGGTTTGAGCCGGCCGATGGTGCGCAAGATGATAGACGGGTTGCGAGCAAGCTGGCGAGTCCGGTCAAATTTCCACGGAACCAATACGTCCGTTTGGTCAGTGCCGGGGTAACGGAATGATTTCGGCATGACCCCTACCACCGTGTGACTATCGCCATTTAGTAGCAGCTTCGCTCCGTTTGCTTTAACAGGGTCACTGAAAAGACGGCGAGCGAATCCGTGCGTGAGAATCACGGCGTGTTCGCCCGCCGGAAGAGCTTCGTCTGCGGTGAAGCCACGTCCGATCGCGGGTAGAATCCCAATGACTGGAAAAAAAGAAGGCGTGACGCTCGCGCAGCGGATGCGCTCGGGATTGTCTACACCGGTCAGATCGCAGGAGCCGCCTCGATTGGCCGCCAACGCTGCGAACGATTGCGCTGCAGCGCTCCACTCTACATAGTCGCCACCCGGTACGAATTCCTCGTTCATGCTCGGCCAGGTGATGCCAAGCCAAACCAGTCGATCCTGATTCGGATAGGGCAGGGGACTGAGCATGGCGCGATCGGCCACCGTGAACATCAGGCTCGCCGAGCCTATGCCTAGACCGAGTAGTAATGCGATACCGAGAGTTAACCGGGGATGCCGGCCGAGCGGACGCATCCCAGTATTTTATTCTTGAGCGGCGCCGAACGCCATCGGTTGCTGTTGCGTGCAGCAATGAATCGTTCCCAGCCCCAGCACGAAATCACGGCAGTAGATCGGGACTACCGTGCGGCCAGGAAAAACACGTTGTAACGTGGCGATGGCGAAGTTATCGCCGGGGTCGTTGAACACGGGGGCCAGGACGAATTGGTTGGCGATGTAGAAATTGGCGTAGCTGGCCGGGAGGCGCTGGCCGTCGAAGTAGACGGGCTGCGGCATGGGGACCTCGATGACTTTGATGTCGGGATGGCGGCGGCGCAGGAGGGTGAGATTTTCCTGGAGAGGCTCGAAGTTCTCGTCGGCTTTCGATTTCTCGACCATCGTGACGACGGTCTTGCGATTGACAAAACGCATGATGTCGTCGACGTGGCCGTGCGTATCGTCCCCGGCGATTCCGCGATGGAGCCAGATCACGCGCCGGATGCCGAGGAAGTGGGCGAAGATGGCTTCGAGTTCAAGCCGGCCGAGTCCGGGGTTGCGGGCTTGCACCGGGCTGAGCAGGCACTCTTCGGTGGTGAGCATCAAGCCGTCGCCGTTGACGTCGATGCTGCCGCCTTCGAGCACGATGTCGTCGAGCTTAACTTGCGGCAGTTTGAGTTTGGCGGCGATAAAATCCGGCGCGGCGTTGTCGCGTTTGTGATTCGGATACTTGGCCCAGCCGTTGAAGCGCCAGTTGGAAATCGTCAGGCGTTCCGCGGCATCCCGTACGAAGATGGGCGCGTAGTCTCGCGTCCAACTGCGATCGGTGGGATAGAGATAGAAGTCGACGGCATCCAGCTTGACTCCGGATTTTTTGAAAGCCTTGCGAGCGTCCGATTGCGCGGCCTTGTCGGGCACGAGCACGCGCACGCGTTCACATTGCGAGAGCCAGCGGGCGATTTCGGCGTAGACCCAGCGGACCGTTTCGAACTTACCGGGCCAGTCCGATTTCTCGTGCGGCCAGGCGAGCCAAGTGGCCTCATGCGGCTCCCACTCGGCGGGCATGCGATAACCGGTGCGCGTCATTTTCGTGGACCGCTCCCTGACGGCCACTGTGGGATGGGCGCAGGGCCGATGCCCCACGGCACCGCTTGCTTACGCGCGCGGCTCTGAACCAGGCGATGAACCGCTCCGTCGCCGTCGCGGCTCGGAACGGAGCGGCGCGCAGAGGCAAGCGGCGCTCCACGGAGAGTTTGAAATTGTTTTAGTCGATCCATCGCCTGGTGATGTCCCCGTAGGCGTCGATGCGCCGGTCGCGAAAGAAGGGCCAGTTGCGCCGTACGTACTCAACGCGCGCGGTGTCGCACTCCACCACCAGAGTCTCTTCCTTCCCGATGGACGCTTGTTTGAGGATTTCGCCTTGCGGGCCGCAGACGAACGACGAACCCCAGAACTCGATGCCGGCTCCTGTTTCGGTCATTTCCTTTTCGAGGCCGACGCGATTGGCCGCGGCCACATAGATTCCGTTGGCGACGGCGTGCCCACGTTGCACCATCATCCATGCGTCGCGTTGTCTAGCGCCTTCGGTTTTCTTTTCGCCGGGGTGCCACCCGATGGCCGTTGGATAGAACAGAATGTCGGCGCCGGTCAACGCGGTGAGCCGTGCGCCTTCCGGGTACCACTGGTCCCAGCAGATCAAAACGCCAATATTGGCGAATTTTGTTTTAAACGTTTTGAAGCCTAAATCGCCCGGCACGAAATAATATTTTTCGTAGTAGTGCGGGTCGTCGGGAATGTGCATTTTGCGATAGAGTCCGGCGATAGAGCCATCGGCGTCGATGACCGCGGCGCTGTTGTGATTGACGCCTTTGGCGCGATGCTCAAAGATCGGCGCGATGATCACGACGCCCAATTCGCGGGCGACCGCGCACAGCAGATCGGTGGACGGCCCCGGGACCGGCTCGGCCAGGTCATGCCGCGTGAAGTCTTCTTCCTGACAGAAATATTGGGCGGCAAAAAGCTCTTGCAGGCAGATCACCTGCGCGCCCTTCCCGGCAGCTTGCCGAATGCGCGCGACAGCCTTTTCGCGATTGGCGGCGACGTCCGGTGAACATCTGGTCTGCACAAGCCCAACACGAAATTTACGGCTCCGCGAGCCCTCGGATTGCGACGCCATAGTATCATTGTGCAACAGATGGGCCGGCGTCTCCTTCGACTACTCCTCTCCGTTTGCGCCCTGCTGGGCGCGGCCGCCGTGCCGACTCCGAAAGAGCATTTGGGCTACACGCCTGGGGACGACTACAAGCTGGCCGACTATGCCGATGTGAGCGGTTATTTCCGGAAGTTGGCCGCCACGAGCGACCGGATTCGCCTGGAGGAGTTCGGCCGCAGCGCCAACGGCAAGCCGATGCTGTTGGCTTACATTTCGTCGGCGGAGAACCTGAAGAATCTCGACCGGTGGAAAAACATCAGCCGCCGGCTGGCGACGGGCCGTGCGACTCGCGACGAGGCTCGGGTGTTGGCGCGCGAGGGTCGTGCGATTGTATGGATCGACTCCGGGCTGCATGCCAGTGAAGTCGCGCCGGTTCAGCATTCATTCGATCTGGCCTATCGCATGATCACGCAGGAAGACGACGAGACGCGCCTGATCCGCGGCCGTGTCATTCTGCTCCAGATCCCGGTCATCAATCCGGACGGTTTGGATTGGGTGGCCCACTGGTATCGCAAGAATGTGGGTTCACCGTACGAACTGGCGCCGCTGCCGCACCTCTATCAGAAGTACTCGGGGCACGACAACAATCGCGACTGGTTCATGCTGAACCTCCAAGAGACGCGGCACGTTTCGCGCTTGCTGTTTTCCGAGTGGTTCCCGCAGATTGTCTACAACCAACATCAGGCTCCGGCCTTTCCCGCGCGAATTTTTGTGCCGCCGTATGCCGAGCCGCTGAATCCGCATATTCCGGCGCCAGTGATGGAAGGCATCAACATGATCGGATCGGCGATGAAGGAACGATTCGCGCGCGAGGGCAAGCCGGGTGTGATCTCATACGCCGGTTATGACGCCTGGTGGAACGGCGGGCTTCGTTCGGTGCCTGCGTTTCACAACATGCACGGGATTCTTACCGAAACGGCGCTGTTCAGCTATGCTACGCCGGGCGACTACAAATTAAAGGATCTGCCCGAGCGTTTTGCCTCCGGCATTTCGACCAGGGAACCGAGCGTTTTTTATGAGCGCCCTTGGCTGGGCGGCAAGTGGGGCGTGCGCGACGCGATCGATTATATGCTGACGGCGGATTGGGCGATTCTGGAACTGGCCGCGGCGCGTTCGGAGCACTATCTATTCAAAGCTTGGGACCTGGCGCGCGCGGCGATCGAAGCGGGAGGGGCGGGGAAGCCGTACGCCTATGTTGTGCCCATCGATCAGTGGGATCTGAGTGCGGCCGTCGACATGCTGCGGCGGCTCTCGCTGGCCGGGGTCGAAATTCGCCGGGCCACCGATGCGTTTCAAGCGAACGGGAAGACCTACGCCGCGGGCAGTTACGTGGTCCCGGTGGCGCAGCCATTCCGCGCTTATCTGGTGGATTTGCTGGAGCCGCAGAAGTATCCGGAACTCCGCGTAGGCGTTGCGGGTCCGACCAAGCGCCCATACGATATTGCCGGGTGGACCTTGCCGATGAGCATGGGCGTTGCGGTTCATAGGGTGGAGGAGCCTTTTACCGCGGCTCTGGAACCGGTCACGCGCTTTGATTCGCCCGCTTCGGCCGCGCAGGACCCGCGTCAGAATGCTTACTACCTGACGATGGCGGCGGCAGCCAATCGTGCGAGGAAGCCGAGAGTGGCGCTGTACGAGCCGTTCACGGCCAACATGGATACGGGCTGGACCCAATATGTTTTGGAGGAGTTCAAGGTTGCGCACCAGACGATTGACAACGACGACTTCGTGAAAGGCGGCGAATTGGCCGGGCGCTTCGATGCCGTTATCCTGGCGTCGCAATCTGTGAATTCGATTTTGCACGGCTCGCGCAATGGCGAGGCAACGGGACGCGATCGTTTGCCGGGTTTGCGGCCGGTTGTGCAACGCCCGGAATTTACGGGCGGCATTGGCGTCCAGGGTTTGGCGAAGCTCGAAGGCTTTGTCCGGGAGGGAGGCACGCTGATCGCTTTTGACGAAGCGGCGGGCGTTCCGGTGCAGTTCTTTCCGCTGCCTGTGCGTCCGTTGCTAGGTGGAGAAGATGGGGCCAATGGGTATTATTCGCCGGGGTCGATCATTCGTATTCAAGTGGACACGAGTCATCCATTGGCCGCAGGTATGCCCAAGGAAGCCTTTGCGTTCACGACGGGCGGGCAGGCTTGGGATATCTCGCTGCTCGAAAAGTTCAATGTGGGTGACCGCGAGGTGCGCTCGGTGGCTCGCTACGCGGAGACGGCGCTTTTGGCATCCGGTTGGATTTCGGGCGAGCGCGCCGTCCTGGGCAAACATATTCTGGTCGAAGCGCGCCATGGCAAAGGCCGCGTGATCCTGTTTGGTTTTCGCCCGCAGTTTCGCGGGCAGACCGCCGGGACGTTCAAGTTTATTCTCAACGCAATTTATTCTTCGGTCCCTCAGGAAAGGCAACCATGAAGCGTTCATTTCGTCTCGGCGTCTCGCCGGATTTTTACACGGAGGCTAAGGAGAGTCTCGACGGCGTTGTGGCCGCGAAGTTCGCCGGCTTGGCCGATATTGAGGTGGCGCCGATGCCGCCCTCGGCGGATTTGAAGGCCACGCCGGAATCGCTAGAGCAATTCGATGCGATCTTCGCGCTGGCATTGCATGTGACGCGCGAGAGCGTAAAAGGCGTGACTCGCCCGGCCATTATTGCGCGCTGGGGCGTGGGTTATGACCGCATCGATGTCGAGGCGATTACCGAGGCGGGCATGGTCCTGGCAATCACGCCGAACGCGGTCAAGCGGCCGGTGTCGGAGGCGATCTTCTCGTTCATCCTGGCGCTGGCGAAGAACCTACGGCAGCAGGATCGGATTACTCGAGCGGGCGGATGGCGCGGCGATTTACCACGGTTGGGCGTGAGCATCGCCGGGACGACGCTGGGATCGATCGGTTGCGGAAACATCGGGCAGGAGATGTTCCGCATGTCGCAGTCGATGGGCTTTGGGCGGCGGATTGCGTACGATCCATTCGTGACACAGGAGCAGGTGGCGCCGCTCGGTGTTGAGTTGGTGGATATGGATACGGTGTTTCGCGAGAGCGATTGGGTGACGATCAATACGCTGCTGAACAAGAACACCGAGGGGTTGGTGCAGGAGCGTCATTTCCGGTTGATGAAGCCGTCGGCGTTTTTTGTCAACACCGCGCGGGGTCCGATCGTGGATCATCCTTCGTTGGTGCGTGCGTTGCGTGAGAATTGGATCGCGGGCGCGGGTATCGACGTGTTTCCGGTGGAGCCAGCGCCGAAAGACGACCCGCTGTTTGGCCTGGACAACTGCATAGTGGCTCCCCATGCCATGGCGTGGACGAACGAACTTATGCGCGACAACGGCTTTGAGGCGAGCGATAACATCCTGGCGGTTTCGCGCGGCGAGTTGCCGGGAGGAATCGTGAACCGGGCGGTCTTGGAGCAAGCCAGTTTCAAGGCAAAGCTGGCGCGATACCGCCATGGCTGATAGGGTCACGTTACGCACGCCGCGCGTTCATACGCATTTGCCCCCGCGCGGCCGCGGCCGCCATCTTCGGGATTTGCGCCCAGCCTGCGATCCCGCTGTGTACGGCCTGCGCCAGCGCTGCCAGCGATAGATTTTCCTGCTCACGTTGAAACCGGAGCGACGTGCCTTCGGTGGTCAGATCGACCTGCAACCAGTCGCCTGGGCGGATTTGGTTGGAAGCGATCAAATTGGACAAGGGCTGCACCAGAAGTTTATCGATGGCCCGTTTGAGATGCCGCGCACCATATTTGACGTCCGTCCCTTCGCTGAGAAGCAGCGCCTTCGCCCCGTCGGTCAGCGAGAAGGCGAACGACTTTTCGGAGCGGCCCGCCCGAAATATTCGTTGCTGGACGAAGAATAGTTCAATCTCAAGGACTCGCTTCAATTGTTCGGCGGCCAGCGGGCGAAATACGACGACCTTGTCCAGACGATTCCAGAACTCGGGTGTGAACTTGCGCCGAGCCGCGTCCATGCCGCTTTTGACGAGCCGTTGCTCGGTCGACCCGCCGCGTGCTTCTTCCGCTTCGATCGGCCCGGCGCCGAATCCGAGCTTGGGACTGAGAATCGCTTGCATTTCCGAGGCCCCGAGGTTCGAAGTCATAAAGATCATGGACGACGAAAAATTCACCTTTCGGTTATCGCCCATGGTCAAGACCCCTTTGTCGAGAATGCCCAGCAGCAGGTGCCACAACGCGTCGCTGGCTTTTTCGATTTCATCGAAAAGCACAAAGCTCATATTCACGTTTGAACCAAAGCAGGCGTTCAAAGCTTCCTGGCTCAGGAGCGCATGAGTTTCTCTGTGCCCCAGATAACCGGGAGGAGACCCGACCAGCTTGGCGATCTCATGACTGTGCTGAAACTCGGCACAATCGACCCGCACGATCTTGCCTTGCCCCACCAACCCTTCGGCCGTCGCTTCCACCAAGCGGGTCTTGCCAGTCCCGGTGGGCCCTAGAAAAAGGAAGCTTCCAATGGGTCGTTCTGGCGGGTGCAGGCCCGACAGATACATCTGATAAACATTCACGATCTGGCTAATCGCTTCATCCTGGCCAACCACGAGACGACGAAGCGTCTCTTCCAGTGACTTGGCTTGCGACCCTGTTAGAGACGGATCCAGTTCTATACGCTTGCTCATCCGAGGCGCTAGGAGCACGTTAGTCGCCAACCGGAAAGTCAACCTTTTTTGGGCTGCGAAGGGCGAACTTCGACGTAACTGACCATGGTCCGAGCGGGTAGCCGAAGCAGTGAAATCACAATGTCCGCAATATCTTGGGGCTGAATCTTCCAGGCGGCCTTCGCCGTACGCGGAACGAAATCGGTATCGACACTGCCTGGGCAAATTGTCGTCACGCGGACATTGTCATAGCGGTGATCGAGCATCATCGCTTCAGAGAATCCGTTGAGCGCAAACTTAGAGGCGTTGTAGGCCGCTCCGCCCGCGAACGGATTTTTCCCGGCGAGTGAACCGATTTGGAATACGTAGCCGCCTTTGGCGCCAAAACGGGACAGCGCTTCTTGGGAACAGTGGAAGACGCCGGTGAGGTTGGTTTCGATGACGCGATGCCAATCCTCGGTGGCGAACTTGCCGAGCGGCGCAAAGACGCCGACGCCAGCATTATTAATGACGATATCGACGCCGCCGAAACGGGAGGCTGCCAGGTCGAATAGCGATTTCACTTGTGCGCGATCTCGAACGTCGCACGCTTGTCCTGCGATTTGTCCGCCTGTGGACGCCGCCAATTCTTCGATGGCTTTGGCGGTCGACTCGGGCTGAGTACCGCAGATCACTACGCTAGCGCCGGCTTCGGCGAGGCTCCGGGCGATCTCCAGTCCGATCCCTCGGGTTCCCCCGGTGACGACAGCGGTTTGGTTGGCGAGAAAATTATCCATATTCAGAACTCCTGATCTCATCCCCTTGCAGTTGAGGCGGCAAGGAAAATGAGTTGGGCTGAAGCTGAAGTTGCGGGAAGCAGGAAGCCGGGAGAGAC
>JAYUSQ010000163.1:0-17575 GCA_043755595.1 Acidobacteriota bacterium
ACTTCGCCTCGCTCCGGTTCGGCTACGTGTATGAACGAGCAACTTACACGATGAACTCCTTTCAGTTCACAAGATCAGCCAGGCTTAGCCTGGTGTACCGAAGGGGCAAAGGCCCGCAAAGATTGGGGCCGACGGCTTGGTGCCGATAGGCCTGGTTATGATCTGCGCTCCACGCCGCCTGGCGCCCGTGTCAGTGATGCCCGGCGTTGGTTTCGGATTTCTGGCAATCATGTGGAGGAAACGCCGCAAAGATTCGGTCCGATCGGCGCGACCGTAAATAGGGTTATTAAAATTTATCATGGAGATTCATCCTTGCATTTGGTTTCCTTGTAGGGTAACCTTGGTTTGGAGCTAGTTCTGTGCTTAACACTATTATTGGAGTATCGGTAGTCGTACCCGGCCCCGCCTGAGGAGCTGGTTCATATCGAACCAACGTGCCGCCGGCGGGGAATGACCTCAGCCCGGCGGTTTTTGTTTTTAAGGCACAGTAAGTCAAAGCCAAGGAAAGAACCCGAAACACGAAGCCTATGTCGAACCTGATGAGTGGCGCTAAGATCCTGCTTGAGTGTCTGCTGCGAGAGGATGTCGATTGTATCTTTGGATATCCCGGCGGCGTAACGCTTCCTCTTTACGACGCCATCTACGATCACCCGATTCGTCACGTACTGGTGCGGCACGAAGAGAACGCGGCGTTTGCAGCGCAGGGGTATTCGCGCGCGACTGGACGCGTCGGCGTTTGCTGCGCCACCTCCGGCCCCGGCGCGACGAACCTCACGACCGGACTGGTCGACGCCATGATGGACTCGATTCCGATTGTCGCCATCACCGGGCAGGTGACCTCGAAACTGATCGGCAGTGACGCCTTCCAGGAAGCCGACACGTTCGGCATCACGCGGCCCTGTACCAAGCACAACTTCATGATCAAGAATCTGGCGGATCTGCCTCAGATCATTCATGAAGCTTTTTATATCGCTGGCAGCGGGCGGCCCGGGCCGGTGGTGGTCGACATCCCGAAGGACATTTTCCAGGGCATGTCGCACTATACGCCGGTCACCAGTATTCATTTACCGGGCTACAAGGTTCACACCGACGGTCACGCCGGCCAGATTCGCCGCGCCGCGCACATGATGTGGGAAGCCAAGCGGCCGCTGGTGTACGCGGGCGGTGGCGTGATCCACGCCAATGCCCACGCGGAGTTGGTTGAGTTGATCGACATTCTAGATGCGCCCGCCGTGACCACGCTGATGGGCCTAGGAGTTGTGCCGGCCAATCACCCCAACTTCATCAGCATGCCCGGCATGCACGGTTCGTACGCCGCCAATATGGCCTTGACCGAATCTGATTTATTGATCGCTCTCGGCGTTCGTTTCGATGACCGTGTGACCGGCCGTCTGGCCGCCTTCGCGCCGCATGCCAAGGTGATTCATGTGGACATCGATCCGGCTGAAATCAGCAAGAACCGGGCGGCTGATCTGCCCGTCGTCGGCGATCTGAAGCGGGTGTTGCCGAAGTTGAACAAGGTATTGGCCGAACTGAAGCCGACCGAGGCTGCCGCCAACGACGATTCGCGGCGTGCATGGCGCGCTCAATCCAAGGCTTGGATGGCGGAGAATCCGTATGATCGCGCCACCGCGACCGACGTGATCCGGCCGCAGCATTTGATGAGCCAGATCGACCGGTTGTCCGGCGGCCGAGCCATTGTCTGCTCCGACGTGGGTCAGCATCAGATGTGGTGCGCGCAGTTGATCCGGTTCGATGAACCGCGGTTGTGGTTAAATTCGGGTGGTCTCGGCTCGATGGGCTTCGGACTGCCTTCGGCGGTGGGCGCGCAGTTTGCCCGGCCCGACAAACTGGTGTTTGCGGTCATGGGCGACGGCGGGTTCCAGATGTCGATTCCAGAACTTGCCACGATCGCCAGCTACGGTTTGCCTATCAAGATGATCGTCATGAACAACGGCTATCTGGGCATGGTGCGGCAGTGGCAGGAATTGTTCTATAACAACCGGTTGAGCTCGGTGACGCTCGACTGTTTCCCGGAAGCTGAAATGCTGGCGGGCGCTTACGGGATCAAGGGCAAAACGATCGAGAAGCCCCAGGATCTGGCTTCGGCTCTCGAAGAAGCTGTCCATCATCCGGGGCCGTACCTGCTGAACGTCAAAGTTTCGCCCTACGAGAACGTCTATCCGATGGTTCCGGCCGGCGGGGCCATCAACGAAATGGTGCTGGGACAGCCAAAGCCTGTTCCGGTGGCTGGGGATTAGTAGAGGAGATCCCACCAATGCTGCAAGTTATTTCTTTGTTACTCGAAAATAAGCCCGGCGCCTTGATGCGCGTTACGGGCCTCTTGAGCGCCCGCGGCTACAACATTGAGAGCCTGACGGTAGCGCGCACAACCGACCCTGAGTTGTCGCGGATGACGATCGTCGTCGACGTGGAACCGAATTTGCGCAAGCAAGTGATCAAGCAGATGAACAAGCTGATCAACGTGCTGCAGGCCAACGACCTGACCGAGGGGCCTTCGGTGGCGCGCGAACTGGTGCTCATGCGCGTGCGCGCTCCGATGGAGGCGCGGCCCGCCATTTTGAAAGAGTCCGAAATCTTTGGAGCGCGCGTGATCGATTCATCGGTCGAAGGCTTTGCGCTCGAAGCTACGGGAGACTCGGAAAAGCTCGACGAATTTATCGATGTCATGCGGAGTTATGGCGAGATTGAAGTGACGCGGTCCGGCATGGTCGGCGTGTCATTGGAGCCTCGCAAACTGCGCCTGTCGTCGCCGGTTCCTACGAAAATCACGCAACTGCCCGGCCCACCCGCGGTGGAAGCGAGAAGCTGATAACTGATACTGAACTGATTTGGAGCTCTCACAAATTCCATGCTGAATCGCTATTACGAAAAAGACGGCCATCTTGAGCAGTTGAACGGGAAGACGATCGCGATCGTCGGTTACGGCAGCCAAGGCCACGCGCACGCTCTCAACTTGCGAGACTCCGGCGCCAACGTCGTTGTCGCCCTTTATGAGGGCAGCAAGAGTATTGCCAAGGCCAAAGACGCCGGTCTGAAAGTCATGAACGTCGCCGAAGCCGCAGAAGCCGCCGACATGATCATGATCCTCGTCTCGGATCACCTCCAGGCTGAGCTCTACAACAAAGAGATCGCGCCTTCGATGAAGAAGGGCAAAACTCTGATGTTCGCCCACGGCTTCAATATCCATTTCGGTTTTATCACTCCGAACCCGGATATCGACGTGATCATGGTTGCGCCCAAAGCACCCGGCCATCGTGTGCGTGAACTATTCACCGAAGGCGTCGGCGTGCCAGCGCTGGTGGCGATTCATCAGGATAAGTCGGGCCAGGCTTTGCAGAATTCGCTGGCGTACGCGAAGGGCCTAGGTTCGCTGAAGGCGGGCGTGATCGAGACGACGTTTAAAGAGGAGACCGAAACCGATCTCTTCGGCGAGCAATCCGTATTGTGCGGCGGCACGGCGGAATTGATTAAGGCCGGTTTCGACACGCTGGTGGAAGCAGGCTACGCGCCCGAGATGGCTTATTTCGAGTGCTTGCATGAACTGAAGCTGATCGTCGATTTAATCTACGAAGGCGGCTTGGAATACATGCGCTACTCGGTATCGGACACCGCCGAGTATGGCGACTACACGCGCGGACCGCGTATCATCAACGCGCAAACGCGCGTCGAGATGAAGAAGATTCTCAGCGAGATTCAAAGCGGCGAATTCGCCCGTGACTGGATGGCGGAGAATAAGAACGGGCGCGGCGAATTCCTGGCGATGCGCAAGGCCAACAACACGCATCAGATCGAAGTCGTGGGCCGCGAACTGCGCTCCATGATGACGTTCCTCAAGAAGAAGAAGGAAGCCGGAATCCCCACGGCGTAAACGAATAATCATGCGGATCTTTACCTTCGATACGACCCTTCGCGACGGCACGCAGGGCGAAGCGGTCTCCTTTTCGGTGGACGACAAAGTCGCCATCGCCCACAAGCTGGACGAGTTAGGGATCGACTATATCGAAGGCGGCTGGCCGGGCTCTAACCCGAAGGACAAGGAGTTCTTCGCGCGAGCCCGGTCGCTGAAGTTCCAACATGCGCGTTTGACGGCGTTCGGGGCGACCCGCTTTGCTAAGAATCCGGTGGACAAAGATCCTTCCGTGCTGGCGTTGGTGGAGGCGAATACGCCGGCCGTCGCCATCTTCGGCAAGAGCTGGGATTTGCATGTGCATCGGGCTCTGAATATCACGGAAGAAGAGAATCATAAGCTGATTTTTGAGACGGTGAAGTTTCTCAAAGATCATGGCCGCGAAGTGATCTACGACGCCGAACATTTTTTCGACGGCTACATTACGAATCGCGATTTTGCGCTCCGCACGATTGAACAGGCCAAGCTGGCGGGCGCGGACGTGCTGTGTTTATGCGATACCAATGGCGGGACGATCACGTCGCGTTTGTCTGAAATTGTCGCCGATGTGCGCGTGCGATTCGACGGAGTGATCGGCATCCATCCGCATAACGATTCCGATGTGGCGGTGGCGAATGCGTTGGCTGCGATCGAAGCGGGCGCAACGCATGTGCAAGGCTGCATGAATGGCTACGGCGAGCGGTGCGGCAATGCGAATCTGGCTTCGATCATCGCGAATCTTGAAATTAAATTAGGGCATTCGACCATTGGCGTTGAGAAGCTGGCGCACCTGACGCAGGTGTCGCGCTATATCGCCGAACTGGCGAACTTGCCGTTGCGGAATGACCAGCCGTATGTAGGCCAGAGCGCGTTCGCACATAAAGGCGGCGTGCATGTGGCGGCGGTGCTGAAGGATTCGGCGACTTACGAACATATCCAACCGGCGCGCGTGGGCAACCATCAACGTGTGCTGATTTCCGATCTGTCTGGCCGCGGCAATGTTCTGTACAAACTCAAAGAGCAAGGGCTAGATGAACGTTTGACCGAGGAAGCGCGCCGCGGGCTGCTGGAGCGAATCAAGCAGCTTGAATACATGGGGTACGAACTCGAAGCGGCCGAAGGTACGTTCGAACTGCTCGTGCGCGAAGCACTCCATCCGGGGCAGCACTTTTTCGAAGTCATCAATTTCGAAGTCACCACCAAAATGAACGGCTCCCGGCCGTCCACGACAACCGGCACGGTAAACATCAAGGCGCAAGACGGCGTCCACTCGGCGACAGCCTCCGGCCATGGACCGGTACACGCGCTCGATCTTTGCGTGCGTCAGTGTCTCTCGGCCCTGTATCCCGGTATTGCGAGCGTGCGTTTGACCGACTACAAAGTGCGGGTGCTGGAGCCGAAGAAAGGCACCGCAGCTAAAGTCCGTGTGCTGGTGGAGTGGTCCGATCATAAACGCTCATGGACCACAGTGGGTGTGTCCGACAACGTCATCGAAGCCTCGTGGCTGGCGCTGCTCGATGCGATCCGCCTCGAACTGATGCGGCTCACCGAGGAAGATCCGGCGGTTGAACGCGCCTTGGAATCGCATGGCTGGGGTGTGTAGGCTTCTGCGGTTGCTCTGGTTGTAAAATAGGATCGGTGATTTCAACACTGGAACTCAACGAATTGAAAGCGCGGTTCCTGGCCGGTCTGGACCGTCTGGAGGAAACCAATCTCGGAGCCGATCAACGCGAGTGTGTGGCCATCATTCGCGAGAGCGCTTCGCAGCTTGTTGAAACCGTCGGTGAAGCGTTTGACGCTCCGGCCAGTGGAGCTGCGGTCTTCGCGGACAAGTCTCACCTGCTAGCCAAACGTGCGATCCTGCTCGACGCTATGTTCAGCGCGGGACTATCGGCTCCTCAGAATCGCGAGTTGGCGGCGATCGAATGCCATCTGAATGAACTCGAGACGGGGGAAGCGGACGAGTTCGATAAGGGCTACGCCGAGAGCCGGGCTGGGAAGATCGAGTCAGCTTTAGATCGCTTGGAAGCGTTGGTCCGAGCAGGCGAAAACACCAAGTAGAGGACCGCTTGAATGGCACTATTCAATCGAAGCATTGTCCCGGTCCAGACGCGGCCCGAGACTACAAATCTGATCTGAGAATTGATTTCCGCACGCAGTGTGCATACCGTGAGATAACGGAGGTCTATCGAACGGGCACGGAAGTGTTTGGGGTCGACCACTTCAAGCCGACGGTAAAGTTCCCTGAGTTGGAGTGCGACTATCGAAATCTGTACTATTGCTGCAACAATTGTAACTCTCACAAGGGTTCAGCTTGGCCAAGCCCAGATCGCGAAGCCGCCGGCGAGGGGTTTGTCGATCCCTGCGAGCGCGATCCCTTCGAATACGACTTAAAGGAAGATCCCCACGGTGTCCTGTCTGTGGGCACAGAGGCAGGCACATACACCCTTCGACGCCTCAGTCTCAATCGACCTGAATTGATCCGGTTTCGCCTGCGCCGCCGCAAGCTGGAAGAGCGCCTCGGAGATTTCCGCGCGATGATAACAAGCCCTGAATCCCAGATGGATGAAACCGGGAGGCAGGGGATGGAAGAAATACTGGCGGACCTCCAGTTTGAATGGGACGCGATATTCAAAGGGATTCCCTGGCGGTAGCGACTCGAATTTTTAGAGTCGAGTAAACTTGAGAGATGGTACATCTCCGCTCGTTCCGGGCGGTCCTTCTTTGTCTGGCCGCCGCTCCCGCTTTCGGAGCCGGTGATAAATTTGCCGGCCTCACTAAGGCGGTGACGGCCTTCAAACTCCCCAACGGGGCCCAATTCTTCGTCGTGGAACGGCCTTATTCACCGGTGGTCAGCTTTCATTTGCGGGTGAAGGCAGGTGTAGCGGACGAGCCTTCGGGCAGAGGTGGGTTGGCGACGCTGGCGCTGCTGAATTTCCTCGAAGGTTCTGAATCCTATGGGTCCCGGAATCCAGCGGCTGAAAAAGCCGCTTTGGCGCAGGCGGCGAAACTGTTCGACGTAGCGCGCGCGGACGTGGCCAAGGGCGACCAGGTCGACGAAATTCAGAAAGGTCGAAGCGATTTTCAGGCCCGCTCGGCCTTCGACGAGGCTGCGCATTTTGGAGTAAGGCCGCGTTTCTTCGACGGCGTTCTCGGACAGAACGGCGTCACTGGGTTCGATCTGCGCCCCACGGCGGATTATTCCGACCTATCGATGACGCTGCCGAGCAACCGGGTAGAACTCTGGTTCCGGATGGTGTCTTCGTGGTTACAGAGCCCGTCGACACGATTCTTTCCCAAAAGCCGGGAGTTGGTGCTCCAGCAACGTGAGCGGGTGGCCAATACCGGTGCTTTGCTCCGGGAACGCGCTTTCGGAGCGCCATTTACGCTGCACCCCTACGGCGCGATTGCGTCTGGGGACGTGGAATTGAGCGGCGCCACTCCGGGAGAGGTTCTCGCGTTTTTGAAGACCCACTATGTGCCGGCGAATCTGATGATCGCCATCGTAGGCGATATCGCGCCGGCTGAAGCGCGTCGGCTGGCTGAGGCCTACATCGGAAAGTTGCCATCCTCGGTCCCCCCGGCCGCCAAAAGTGCAGAAATGCCCAAGGCTGACTTTGCCGGCCAGATCCGTCTGGCGGCGGGTGAAGCCCCAGTGTTTGCGGCAGGCTGGCCCCGACCGGCGTCCAGCGATCCTAGTGATCCTGTCTTTGAGGTTCTGCAATTCCTGTTGGCGGGCGGTCCGGGAAGCCGGCTCCACGATAAGTTGATGTTGGAGTCGAGAACAATCGGCCGGTTGGCAGTGACCAGCCGATTCCCCGGGGGCCGCTTCCCGGGGTTGTTTGTGATAGAGGCCGAACCCCTCGCTCCTTGGTCTCATGAGGATGTTGAGAATGCCTTGGGGAAAGAGTTGAGCGTGGCGGCGAAGGACGGTTTTAGCAACGAGGAAATGGAGCGGGCGCGCGCTGCTTGGCGTGATCGATTGCTAGCGGACTCGCAAACGGCAGCCGGGCGCGCGGCGCAGCTGGTCCGGACCCAAACCGAACAGGGCGCCTACCGGTTGGAAGAACTCCTTTCTAAATTGGAAGCCGTAAGCGCCGCCGATTGCCAGCGGGTGTTGAATGAGTATCTCGCCGCGAAGCCGTATTTTTCAATCTTGCAGTATATGGCGATTACCGGGGGTGGGCAATGAAATCGTGCCTGACGGTTCTGTGGTTATCGCTTGGTTGCGGTTTGGTCCTGTTGGCCCAACAACCCGGTCGTGGACCGGCCACTCCCTCGCGCGCAAAAGGCGGTGGGGCCGTCGTTCAGAAGACGGCTGTTGTCGACGGTGGCGCCGTTGGAGGCGAAGTGTCTGAGGTGACGCTCGGGTTGCGTTTCGGTCCCAGCCGTCCGCTCCGAAGTCCGGCGGACGAGGAAACCGTCTTGCCGGCCGGCTTACGAATATTCGTCTCTGAGAATCGTGAGATTCCAATCGTAAACATCTATGCGTTGGTCCCAGGCGGTTCAGCGGCGGATCCATCGGGCAAAGCTGGGTTGGCCGAAGCCACCGCTCAGGTGGTGCGCCGCGGTGGCTCGGCCTTCTTGGCGGCGAGGGATTTGGACGAGCGGTTAAACCAGCTAGGGGCTTTGTTTGAGTCTGCGGTCACCGAGTTAAGCGCCCAATTTACTTTGCGGCTGCCGAGCCAATCGGTTGCGGCCGCTCTGGCCCTGCTCGCCGACTTGCTGGCGGCTCCTCGCCTGGATCCCGAAGCTGTGGATTCGGTGCTCGGGCAAATGCATGAAGCGATCGGGCAGCGCTTCCAAAACCCCGCCGCTGGCTTGACACGTCTGTTCCGCGGGCGGTTGTACGACGCCAACTCGCCGGGGGGCCGTCTGCCCGATTACGACGCGCTCGATAGCATCGCGCGTGTAGACATCGAGCGTTTCTATCGGCAAAATTATGGTCCCGGGCGCGCCGTCGTAGCCATCGAAGGGGACGTTACCATGGCCGAGGTCAAGGCCAAAGCGCAGGAATTGTTTGGCGCATGGACCGCTCCAGCAGTTCCGGCGCCAGCGGTCATTGCCGAGCCATCGGCGCCTGCCACCGGAGCTTTGATGTTTGTCGACCGCGAAGAGCTTCGGCAATCGGGTTTGATCGTTGGCCATCGGGGCGGGCGGATTTCAGATACGGATTTTGCCGCGATGCAAATCCTATGCGAAGTTCTAACGGGATTGCCTGACGGGCGGCTGCCATCGCGGGTTCGCGCCACTGGCGGTTGGCGAGCCGATTGGAGTGCGGCGTGGGATGCCGGCCTTGTCCGAGCAGGCGAGTTTGCCGTCCGGGCAACAGTTGATTCCGCTTACACAACCCAGGCGGTTGGCTTTATCAAGGAAGAATTGGCCAAGCTGCGGCAAAGCGGAGTTACCGAGCAAGAGCTTGAGCGGGCGCGCACCAGGCTTCTCGCTACGCTGGCCGTGCGCTATCAATCGAGCGCCGAGCAGGCTCGCGAACGGGCTGTCTCGCGATTCCATGGACTGGCGCCCGATCTGCTGGCACGCACCTATCAGACGTTGGCGAATCTGACAGTGGCCGATGTCGCGCGCGCCGCAGGGCGCAATCTCTTGCCCGAACAGGTAGTCGCGGTGGCTGGCAATTCCAAGTTGTTCGACAAACCGCTGGCGACCTTGGGCGGCAAGGTGGATCTGGTGGAGATGCCAACCCAGACGGCCCGTCCCCTTAACTCCCGATCCGACGCCACGAGCCTTGAAAATGGCCGGCTGGCGTTGGTCCGGATGCAAGAGGCTTTGGGTGGCGCCGCCAAACTGGAGGGGATCCGGAACTCTTCCATTCGATCGGAAGGCGTGTCGCTGATGGGCGAACGAATGTCGAGCGTCAAGTTGTGGGACCGCTGGGTGCAGGGAGACGTCTATCGTCAGGATCAGGAATTCGGGCCGATTCATCGCGCTGTTTTTTACGATGGCAAGATTGCCTGGATGGGTGTGCGCGGGGTGGTGGCGCCAATGCCGTCTTCCATGGTGCCTGTGGTCCGGTCGGAGATGTTCCGGTTGCTGTTCCGGCTGGCTCTCAGCGATAAAGCGCCCAAGCGTCAAGTATCTGACCTGGGTGGCGGCGTCTTGCAGATTACCGAAGGAGATGCCCAAGGAGTCCGTATCTATGTCGACCCTGGCACGGGACTGCCTCAGCGCATGGTGTATCGGCTTGACCTTGGGAACGGTCTGTCGATTTCCGCCGAGGAATCCTTTTCGGACTGGAAAGAGTTCGATGGCATCAAATGGCCGACCAAAATCGTTTCAAAAAAGAACGGACGGCGTTCGGACGAACTGACGGTGGTCGAAGCCAAATTCAATGGCGCAGTGAAGGTGGCGGACTTGGAGAAAAAACCGTGACGAGGCGGGATGCCCTTCCATTGATGTTTGCCGGGACCCAGGCTCTTGGGCAGTTGACCGAGACCAAAGAGGCCCGAGCCAAGATGGTCATCGCCGAGGCAATCGCCGCACTAGGCGGGGACAAGTTCGCCACGATGCGCGACCGGGTTGAAACCGGACGTGTGTACTCGTTCTATCGTGACCGGCTCACCGGGCTATCTCGCGCGGCCATCTATACCCGTTATGTACGGCGCCCCGACCCGGCGCCACTTCCGCCTGGGATCTACGTCCGCGAGCGTCAGTCGTTTCTCGACAAAAAGAACAAAGAAGAGTACGCCATGCTCTTTGACGAGAAGGACGGTTGGCAAATTGGATTCCGAGGCGCTCGTCCGGCGCCTAAAGAGACGGTCACGCGGTGGCGCGATTCAATGCGCCGCAACATCTTTTATACGCTCCGCCAGCGTCTGGACGAACCGGGCCTGCTCGTCGAATCCAAGGGCTCGGAAGTTTTCGAGAATCAGGCCGTCGAACTGGTGGAGTTTGCCGACAACGACAATACGTCGGTCACGGTCTACTTCTCGCGCGCGACCAAGCTGCCAGTGCGACAGGTTTTCTTCCGGCGCGATCCGGTCTCGCGTGAGCGCCACGAAGAAGCCACCCTGTTTTCCAAATACCGCCCTTCGAACGGTGTGATGTGGCCATGGGCAATAACCCGGACGCGCGATGGCGAGAAGGCTTTTGAGATTTTTTCCGAATCGGTTCAGATCAATCAGGATCTCGATGACTCCAGGTTTACACTGCCTGCCAATGTGAAAGTGCTTCCCGAGGGAAAATGATTGCGGTTTCGAATCAGGCAAACTGCCTACTTCGGGTCGATTAGTCACTGAGAGAACAGCCGCTTCCGGTGTTGGGGTCATTCTCCGCTTCTGCCCGTATGTCTTTCTAAGTCCAGTCTTTACAGTAGTTGTAGGTCACCGCAGCAGGACTCGACCCGGGGTGGGCCCAGTACCACTAAAGCTCCAAGTCTCACCAGCCGATTATTGACGTGAGTGGCAGCCTGTCAAGCTCGATTGACCCACTCCCAGGTGAACAGAAGATGAAGCGACTCGCCCTACTGACTGGATTTTTATTCGTGATGGCTCTGGTGTGGACCGATTCCACCTATGCCCAGACGTCGGCCCCTGGCGGGCTCAACGTCGTGGTTGAGGTCGGGAACAGCCAAGCCAAGTTTATTGTGGACGGGTTGCTTTACCGCGGCTCAGCCTCGTTCTTGTGGCCGGAAGGCTCCAAGCATGTGCTGCAGTTCGCGCATATAAATGATGATGGCTTCCAGTACAGCGACATTCGAACGACCCGCTTCCTATTTGGCAATTGGCGCACCAACCAAACCGGCCTGCTTACGGCGGCCACCAACTTTCTTAGCGTCACGGCATCGCCCGGGTTAACCAGGATTAGTGCCCTTTTGGTGGTGCAGCATCTGGTTCAAATTCGATTTTTCGAAGCTGGTCCGACCTACCCATCGAATCTGGCGCTTTGCGGCAGCCAGGCGGATCCGAACTACTTTACCCCTGGCGTCGTCCAGTTCGGGGCTATTTGCTACAACCAGAACACTGAGCTATGGATTGGCGAGGGCACGTTCCCGCTGCAGGGCGTACCCTACCCCGGTTTTGTTTTCCTTGGATGGAAGGCCAATGGCACGGTAATCGACAATGCGGCCGGAGGCACTTTCGAATTGAAAGGCCCCTCGACCGTCGCCGCCCGATTTACGTCGGCCAAGCGGGTTAATTTCCGCACTGAACCGGCTGGACTCCGGGTTAGGGTTGATCGGGCTGAGATAAGAACCACTGAAATCGAGCCTTGTGAGCCAAACAATTACCTTGTCCCCTATGCTCCGAAAACCGTGCGTCCGCCTTGTATCGGAGAATTCGATTTCGGGCCGGGATCGCGCCACGTGATCGGGTCGGTATCGCCGCAGTTAGACAAATACGGCAAGGCTTGGGTACTTGATCGCTTCAGCACGGGTCAAACCGAGGATTGGGTCTATACAACCCCTTTCGAGGCCTTCCCGGAAGAGAAAATTGTCGCGAAATATACGCGGGGGGTAAGCCTTAGTTTTCAAACTCAGCCGGCAGGGCTCAAGGTCCGTGTCAATGGGCGTGATAACTGGCCGGAGAATTACTTCGTCGCAGCAGCCGGGACTAAACATCAATTGGTCGCTCCGCTTGAACAGACCGATGCGCGCGGGCGCAAGTGGGCGTTCAAACGATGGTCGAACGGGGGCGCGGCTAGCCAGGAGATTACGATTCCGGAGAGTGCTGTCGATACCGGAGTCTCGGTTAACGCCGAGTACGAACTTCTAAGCCAACTGACGATCCGATCGAATCCGTCGGGCGCTAGGGTGACGGTGGATGGTTCGGTGTGCGCGACGCCCTGCAAAGTAGATCGCAAAGACGGCGCCGAAGTGGTGGTTGAAGCGGAACAGTCATCTGACTTGTCCGATTCGCACCGGTTGGAATTTGCTTCCTGGTCCAATGGAGCCGAGCGAGGCCAGTCGATCAAGGTTGCCGGCTCGGATCCGTCGGTGCTGACCGCCAACTATCTAACTGCCTTCAAACTCGTTATGGCGGGCGACCCTGCCGACGGCGTTCGGTTCCGGGTCAATCCGTCGACGCCGGACAACTACTATCCCGTTGATACGTCAATTTCAGTAACGGCGGAAGAGCGTCCCGGCTATCGTTTCCGGCGCTGGGAGGTCGACGCTACTGGAACCAGCCGCACTGTAACGGTCAACATGGCGCGGCCAAGGACGCTCTTGGCGCGAATGGACAAATCGCTTACGCAGCCGATCACTGCAATCCGCAATGCAGCCGGAGTAACGCCCGAAGAAGTAGTAGCGGCTGGATCGCTGATTTCCATCTTTGGGGAGAACTTGGCCGGTTATCTCGAAGCGGGACCGACTGGTCCAATTCTGGCGCAACAATTGGCCGGTGTGGCTGTCACCGTCGGTAACCGGATACTTCCATTGCTCTTCGTTTCTCCGGAACAGATCAATGCACAGTTGCCGAGGGACCTGGCGCCCGGCGAGTATGAGTTGCGTGTGGTGCGCGTAGGCCGGCAAGATTCGACTGGCGGACTTCGGGTCGTCGTTCGGGCCCCTGGGCTATTCAGCCAGGTTATCGATAACCAACCCTTCGCCTTGGCTCGCCACGAAGACGGTTCGCTCGTGACGCCGGAGAACCCGGCCCGCGGCGGCGAGATTGTTACTCTGATCGGCACGGGCTTCGGGCCTTATCAGTCCCCGGCTACCGAAGGGTTTGCTCTACCGCCGGGACCCGGCTTCCGTGTAAATAGTGAACTTGTTCTTGAGGTTGGGACTTTGCAAACCGAGGTTCTTTACGCCGGTGGTGTCAGCGGACAGATCGGTCTGGATCAGGTACGCTTCCGGTTGCCCGCCACCTTCCCTGAAGGTTCGGCCAGCAACTTCCGGGTGAAAGTACGCTTGGATTCCCGCGATAGCAACGAAGTGGTCCTGCCGGTCGCTCCTTAGTTGGGGCGACCAGCTTAAAACAAGCCAAACGAAATTACCGCCGGTGAAGGGGCAGCGATGCTAAGTTCACCGGCGGTTCGTTTTAGATTCGACCGAGTCTTCGGTTGAGGTTAGCGAAACAGAGCGGGATCGGGATATGCCGCTTCGCCAGCCAGCAACCGATTGATCCATTCCGCCATTTCCGGGCTCGCCGCTTGGGCTGGCTCGGCAAACGGTTGTATCGCCAGGGCGCCAGGTTTGGGGGTAACTCCCATCCGGTTAAGCGCCAATAACGCGGAGAGCTGGATAAAGGGATTTGGATTCGCCAGGGACTTGTTGAGGGTGGTTCGCAGCAAGTCCTGTGCCGCTTCACTGGCCCCGGCCTGTTCACAGATCTTATCGGCCACCGGTTCCCACCATGACACCACGGAGAACTTGTCCAATTCGCCGGACATCCGGTTTAAGGTCTGATTCAACGACTGCATGATCAGATGGCGTTCGGACGCCTGCGTGCCCGTCCCCAATAGTTGACCGGCCTGTTGCCTGACCTGTTCGGCCAAGCGACGAACCTTGGGGCGCGAGTCCGTCTTCCAAAGTTCAGGTAGTTCGGCAAAGAAACGGACGAGAAATTGCGGCTGCGGAGACGCTTGCTCCAGGTTGGATTCGCTTTGGGGGTGCAACTGCAGTAGGCTACGGAGCCAAGTGAAGTAGGGCGGCTCGGATAGTCCTCGTAGCATACTCCTACATCGGAGGACTCGGGAAAACACTTTAGCCCTTCAGTACGTGGACTAAGGCCGAGCCTAGCCCGAAGAGGCTTATTCATATCGCAATGCCACGACAGGATCGAGCCGCGCCGCCTTGCTCGCCGGCCAGATTCCGAAAAACAACCCGACTCCCACTGAGACCAGGACGCCGAGCACCGCGGCCCAAATCGGAACCGCCGTCGGGAGGGTGGGGAACACCAACCGCGCCACCAGGGAGATGCCCCAGCCCATCCCCATCCCCATCAGACCACCAACGAAGGTCAGCACCACGGCCTCGGTCAGGAACTGAATCACGATGTCCTGACGCTTGGCTCCGAGCGCTTTGCGAACTCCGATCTCCTTGGTCCTCTCCGTGACGCTCACCAGCATGATGTTCATTACGCCAATGCCGCCGACGAGCAGGCCGATTGAGCTCAACACCACCATCACAATCGCGGTGGTCGCGGTTACCTTGCGGAAGTCCTCGATCATTTGATCCGCAGTAGAGATCGAAAAACTATCGGGGCTGTGGTAGGGAACGCGGCGCTCGGTGCGGAGCACGCCCCGCACTTCGTCCGATGCTTTGGCCAGTTGCCCTTCCTTGGCCACGATGATGAGCATGTGTTCCTGGGCATTGGGAAACATCTTGCGCATCGTGTAGTAGGGCAGGATGATTCGATTGTCGTTCTGCCCGGGGAAACTGGCCGAGGGCCGCGCCATCACGCCAATGACCTCAAACTGATGCCCATCCACTTCGATCCATTTTCCGATCGCGTCCTGCTGTGCGAACAACGCCTTCTGCGCATCCTCGCCGATGACGACGACCGGCAACTTGCGCAAATTCTCCGGTTCGGTGAAGAAACGGCCAGATTTCATTTCCGCGTTTCCGCCGGCGGCGTAGCCCTCTTCGGTGCCGCCCAGATCGAGATTGAATAAATCGTTCCCCTTGTAGCGCGCCTTGTGAATCATATTCCAGGACGGAAACAGATAGGGACTGACATGCTCGACCGTGGGGCAGCGCTCGGCAATCGCATGCGCGTTGGCAAGAGTAAGAGGTTTGCGGACGCGCTCTTCGGCGCTTAGATTGCCGGCGCGAAAGCCGATTCTGAACTTGAACACAATCAGGTTGTTGGCGCCAAAGCTCTTAATCACGTTCGTGATGGCTCCGTCGAAGCCTGCAATGATTGAGCCGACGCCGATGATTGTCCCGGTACCGATGATCACACCCAGCACGGTCAACAAGCTGCGGAGTTTGTGCGAGCGCAACGTCTCCATCGCCAACGGTATGCCGGAAATCAGACTAGCCCGCAAATTCATCGGCCCTATTTCTCCACTCGCAACGCTTCGATCGGATCGAGCTTGGCTGCCTGCGTGGCTGGATAGATGCCAAAGAACAGCCCAACCAAAGCGGACAGACCCACGCCTAGCGTAATGGCGGACAATGGCATCTCCATCGGGATCGGCGTGAATGCCCGCACCAACAACCCGGCGATAAACGCAATCGCCACTCCGATCATTCCACCGGTCGCCGACAACGATGCGGATTCAACCAGGAACTGATAAAGGATATCGCGGCTTCGGGCTCCCACACTCTTCCGGATCCCAATTTCGTGGGTACGTTCGGTGACCACCGCCAACATAATGTTCATGATCACCACGCCGCCCACCACCATGAACACGCTCACGACGGCCATGGCCGTGGCCGCGATGGCTCCGGTCATCTTGCCCCAGGCGGACATCAGCGAATCGGACGAGACTATGGCGAAATTGTCGTCGCTACCGGGTGACACGTGGCGGTAGGCTCGCATCAGCATTCTGATTTCGTCCTGCGCCTGGAAAATCGTGTTCTGGTTCTGGGCCTGCGCCATGTACCCGAGGTCGTTGCGCGAGCCGTAGATCTTAAACGAAGTCTCGATCGGAATCATGACGAAGCTGTCGAGCGACTGGCCGAAGACGCTGCCTTGTTTCTTGGCGACGCCAACCACTGTGAAGGGCCGGCCGTCGATCCGGATCGATTTGCCCACCGGATCGGCTTGCGGAAAGAACGCCTCCTTTAAGTCGTATCCGATCACCGCCACCGTAAGATGGTGCTCATTTTCAGTGTCGGCCAGGAAGCGGCCTTGCTCGATTTGGGTGTTGGTGATCGCTCCCATGTTGGCGGTACAACCGCGGATCTGGATGGCGTCGAGCTTCTCGCCCTCATACATCGCATTACCCCGCCGGAAATTCTGCATGCCAATGGCTCTTGCCAACTTGGCTCGGTCTTTCAGGAACAGGTACTCGTCCTTCTTCAGGAATGGATTCTTACGTTGGAGCTCGAGAAACTTCTTCGGATCCCAGTCGCCTATGAACGCCATTCGGACGATGCGGAATCCGTCGGCGCCCATGTCGGAGACATTCTGGGCAATATAGACATCCATTCCGTGGATCACGCTCATCACTGCGATCAGTGTGGTCGTGGCGAGGATGATGCCGAGGAGCGTCAGGAAGCTTCGCAGCTTGCTGGATCGCAGAGAGTCGAAGGCGACCCGGATCGCTTCTGTGAACGAAGCCGTGGTCGATGCCGCGGGTTGGTTGCCTGAAAATCTGGCCAAACCCAGAAGACGCATTAACCCGCCCGATTGTTCCGTAACTGGTTCAACCAATCGCAAACCACGCCGTCCACCCAGAACCGGGGCAGGTTGCGGGAGATGAAACCGATGTGACCGCCCTTTTCAGTGGCCAGAACCGTAATATTACGATTGGCGCGGAGAGCCGGATGCTCAAAGATGGAGAAGGGAATCATGGGATCGTCTTTGGCCTGGATCATCAGGCAGGGGACGTCGATTTTGGCCACAAACGACTGAGCCGACTGGGAATGGTAGTAGTGGTCGGCGCTGTTGAAACCGAAGGCGGGGGCTGTGACGCGATGGTCGATCTCGTACAGGGTCTTAAACTTCGCAACTCCGTCCCAGGGGAGTGAGTCTCCGAGCGCCTTTTTGCGGAGCCGCAGCCGCCGAATCATGTGCGAGGTGTACCAATACTGAA